>NZ_JBIVOP010000004.1:0-327969 GCF_044754175.1 Neobacillus sp. NPDC093127 | reverse complement strand
TCGAAGTACAAACATTTATAACGATCCCTGCTCCATCCAGAAAACAGAAAGATGGAATCGCTGTATGGATCTAATTCAAATGAATCTTGAATAAGAGTTGCTAGGCCGTCAATTCCCTTACGCATATCCGTTTTACCGCAGATAATATAAATATTTTTAACACTTGTAAAATCATGTTTCATCGATTGCTCAACTCCTTCATGATGACTTGGATGATGCGATCATCTACACCATTGAAGAAGGAAATTTCAACATCGGCTGCTTTAACTACGCAGTTTGGGGAATGGCTTTGTGTTTGTGGTGCAACAGATGGAACGTTGTTATGGATAGGATCTAATGTCACGGGGACAATGGTTAATTTTGTGGTTGGCATAAAGATGGCACCTCCTTTGATTGATACGTCTATCGTACCGGAGGTGCCGACTCGTTTATATGCGTTATTTGATTACGGGCTTACTTTATATTTGCTTTCCTATTGGATTTAGGTTCAAAGATAAAAGATAAGCGCAAATCCACAATAAATTAACGTCTGAAAGTTGGTGCCTGATCCCTAGCGCAATCCAGGGTTAGGCACCTTTTCCTGTGTGATTGCAGAAACTTTTCCTGATTCAATCAGTCTTATGTAGTAAAGGGGTGTTAAAAAAATTGAAGAAATTAATAGCTCCGTTTATATTTGTGAGTTTCTTTCTATTGGTAACGGGTTGTGGAACGGGAAATAAGTCATTAGGGTTGGAAATCTCTAGTGATGTAGACTTTGGCAAGGACGATTATAACAAAATCATTCCTTTCAATAATAAATTGGGAATGGCATTGTTGTCGGAAGTAGATGCGGATGGAAATGGCAATACCTTCATTTCTCCTATGAGTTTATTTATGGCATTGTCGATGATCTATAACGGAGCCGATGGGGGGACGGAAACAGAAATAGCAAAGGTTTTGCAGAATGAAGGAATGAATGTAACCGAGCTGAATAAAGCGAATGCCTCCATGTTGTCAAAGCTTAATAGTAACGCAAAGAAGGTTCAGCTGAATGTTGCTAACTCAATTTGGTTAAACGAAAATTATCATTTTCAGACCGATTTTGCCCAAAATAACAAAGATTATTTTAATGCTAAATTACAAGAAATTGATATAAACGATAGTCAGTCTCCCAAAATGATCAATGATTGGGTGAAAAAATCGACGAATGATAAAATAGAAAAAATTGTTGATACACCTTTAGATCCTGATTTAGTGGCCATCCTCATTAACGCAATCTATTTTAAAGGAGATTGGAAGTTTGATAAAAAACAAACAGAAAAACGCACTTTTTATTTAGATGACGGAACCACAAAAGATGTGCCGCTCATGGCACTTAATGAAAAATTAGCTTATATGGGCAATGAAGACTTTCAGGCTGTCTCCCTCCCATATGGCGATGGGGAAATGAGCATGAAAGTATTTCTTCCGAGAGAAAATTCCAGTTTGGAAAAATTCAAAAAAATGCTCACAAATGATAATTGGGAGAAGTGGAACTCAGAATTCTATGAAAATAAAGGAACGGTTAGGCTGCCAAAATTTCAACTGGAATACGAAGTAGAGTTGAATGAACCATTAAAGAGGCTTGGTATGACTACAGCATTTAGTGAAAGTGCAAATTTCACAAAAATGATTAAAGAAAGTGATCCATTAATGATTAGTAAAGTGAAACAAAAAACATATATAGATGTGTTTGAAGAAGGCACAGAAGCAGCCGCGGTCACTTCTGTCGAGATGACTAAAGGGTCAGCTCCCGTGGATGGACCATTCGAAATGGAAGTGAATCGACCATTTTTCTTCACCATTACAGATGATGAAACGGGTATAGTATTATTCATGGGTTCGATTTCCAATCCACAGCAAGGGAAGTAGCCATTTACGTGAGAGAACTAACTCGAGGAAAGTCGGGCCAGAACCCCGTCAGTTAAATTTTTCTAGTAGTATCATTATAATACGCTGGGGGTCAGGCACCACTTCCTGACCCAATTTTACAGGTATCTCGGTGGTACCCCATTAAGATACCTTTAAGCTTTGAGAAGGTTGGCTTTGCTTTAACGGTTTAGAGACATTAAAGACGATATTTAGAAAGATGGCCGTAAAACTGCCAGCAACAATCCCGCTGCTAGTTAGGATTTTAATACTTTCTGGCAATTGTGCAAATAGATTTGGAACCGTTGTGACACCTAAACCGACACCAACAGAGCAAGCGATGATCAAGAGATTTTCTTGAGATGAAAAATCAACTTTGCTAAGCATTTTTATTCCGGAAGCAATCACCATCCCGAACATAGCCACCATCGCACCGCCGAGTACGGAGGTAGGAATTACGGTTGTTAAGGCAGCAATTTTTGGAACAAATCCAAGAAGGATCAATATTCCAGCTGCTGTATAAATGACCTTTTTGTCTTTCACGCCTGAAAACTGGACAAGTCCGACATTTTGCGAATAGGTGGTGTAGGGGAATGAATTAAATACGGCTCCAATGACACTAGCCAGACCTTCGGAACGATAGCCTTTTACCAAATCTTTTTCCGTAAGTTTCCTCCCAGTAATATCACTTAAAGCAAAATAGACACCTGATGATTCTACGAGACTCACAATCGCTACAAGGGTCATGGTAATGATCGGAGCGAGTTCAAATGATGGTGTGGCAAAATGGAAAGGGGTTACCATATGGAACCAGGAAGCCTCACCGACTGAAGAAAAGTTAACTTTTCCCATGAAAAAGGCTACACTTGTTCCAGCCATCATTCCTAAAAGAATAGATATCGCGCGAATAAAGCCTTTAAAAAATCGGTAAAGGATAATAATGAATAATAATGTCCCAAAAGCAAGCGTAATATTGGTAACGGAGCCGAAGTCAGGGCTGCCTTGACCCCCAGCAACGTTATTCATTGCGACTGGAATCAGTGTTGTTCCAATGATGGTTACGACAGAGCCGGTAACGACTGGCGGAAAGAAACGGATCATCTTACCAAAGAAAGTCGCAATGAGCATAATAATTATTCCAGAAACCAGTATCGATCCATAGATAGCGGAAAGACCATACTGTCCTCCGATCGCAATGATCGGCCCCACAGCGGTAAACGTACAGCCCAGCACGATGGGCAGTCCAATACCGAAATAACGATTTTGCCATACTTGTAGTAATGTGGCGATTCCACTTGTAAGAATATCAAGTGAGACTAAATAGGCTAATTGTTTACTAGAAAGACCAAGTGCCCCGCCAATAATAAGAGGAACGATGACGGCCCCTGCATACATCGCTAATACATGCTGAATTCCTAAAGAAGCGGTTTTCAATGGATGTTGTTTCATTAGACTGATTCCTCCACTTTTTCATTGATAAAGGTGACTTCTCCATTTTCTAAAGAGGCAATTCTTGCTATGGATTCAACCCTAAGCCCTTGTTTTGTTAATATTTGTGCTCCTTGCTGGAAAGACTTTTCAATCACGATGCCAATCCCTTTAACCTTGGCACCGCTTTGTTGAACGATGTCTACTAAACCAAGAGCTGCTTGTCCATTTGCAAGGAAATCATCAATGATTAGCACCCGATCTTCTTTATTTACATATTTTTTTGAAATAGAGATTTCGTTTGTTTCATTCTTGGTAAAAGAATGAACACTTGCTGTCAGTAAATCTCCATTAAGTGTTAAGGATTTTCTTTTTCGAGCAAATACAACCGGAACCTTTAAAAATAAACCAGCCATTACCGCGGGTGCGATCCCCGATGATTCAATCGTTACGATTTTCGTAACTCCATCATTCGCAAATCGTTCCGCAAACTCTTTTCCAATTTCGAGCATTAAGTTGGGATCAATTTGGTGGTTTAAAAACGAATCGACCTTTAATACATGCTCTGATAGTACTTTTCCGTCCTTTTTAATTCTTTTTTCTAAAAAGTTCATTGTGTACAGTTCCCCCCTAATGAAAATTAAAAAGCCCAAAGATCATCGCTCACTTCAATAATCGAGTGAGGCAATGACCTTTGGGCTGAATGTCCAAAAGGAAATAGAAAAAGCGCACGATTAACCTGTGCATTTTTCAGATTACCCACTCATAGTCAGATTATTTACGGTAATCCGGTAGAAACTTGCAGGCCATATTCCTGCGATTATATGAGCGAAATCTTATAAATTTATGTTCACATTATAGCATGTTGACACAGCATTTCAACCCTAAATTTCAAAAGGACGAACAATGATTCATTCAAAATAAAGATTGTTCGCCTTTTTAGAACGCTTTCATTAGATAAAGTGCATCGACTCTAGATCAGGCACCACTTTTTGAAGACTCTTTTTTTAGTAATAATATTTGAAGTAGACTAGCAAAAATACTAAACTTGAATTATCTGAAAAAGTGGAGAGCGAGGAGTCCAAATGGCTAAATTAGATGGAAAAGTAGCAGTGATTACAGGTGGAGCAGGCGGGATTGGGAAGGAAACCGCTGAATTATTTTTAAAAGAAGGTGCAAAGGTTGTTTTAGTGGGGAGATCAGTTGAATCCCTTCAAAAGACTAAAACTGAACTCGATTCGTTTGGGGAGGTAATCATAGTCAAGGCAGATGTTTCCCAGGAATCTGATACCATTCATTATGTCAAAACAGCAGTGGATCACTTTGGCAAAATTGATATTTTCTTCAATAATGCAGGAATAGAAGGAAAAATCGCGCCTTTGGTTGAACAATCGGTCGAGGGCTTTGATGAAGTGATGAATATCAACGTCAGAGGTGTCTTTTTAGGATTAAAGCATGTTCTGCCCGTCATGATGGAGCAAGGAGGGGGGAGTATTATCAATACAGCTTCTGATGCAAGCTGGATGGGATATCCTACCCTATCACCCTATGTTGCTTCAAAGCATGCTGTAGTTGGTCTTACAAAAACAGCAGCACTAGAAGCAGCAAACAAAAATGTACGTGTCAATTCGATTCATCCTACAAGTGTGAATACAAGAATGATGAGATCGATTGAGGAAAGAACATATCCAGGTCAGCCTGAACAGGCTTATGAAGAATATAAACAGCTTATTCCTTTTGGAAGATATGCAGAACCACTTGAAATCGCCAAATTGGTTCTATTCCTTGCTTCCGATGATAGTTCGTTTATCAGCGGCAGTCAGTATCGGATTGATGGCGGGATGTCAGCAAACTCAAATTAAACGGAAATCAGTAGCTATGTATAGGATTGCGTCCAATAAGGGGAACGATTAATGGAAAGAATAATCAAGCTATTTTCATGTGAAAACATATCCATTGAATATTCGATAATCGGAAAAGGGGAACCCATATTTGTCATGCACGGGGGACATTCCAATTGTCATGAGGAATTTGGTTATAAGGCATTAGTAGAGAATGGTTTCTCTGTCATAACCCCGTCAAGAGCGGGATATGGGGGCACATCAAAAGAAGTTGGAAAAAGCTTAGCAACCGCATGTGGATATTATTCAAAATTGTTAGCTCATTTAAACATCGAAAAGGTTCATCTACTTGCTATTTCTGCAGGGGGACCTAGCGGAATTTATTTTGCTGCACACTATCCAGAACGTGTTGCTTCGCTTACCTTGCAATCTGCAGTAACAAAGGAATGGCTTACTCCTAAGGATAAGGAATATAAAGCGGCTAGGATTTTATTCCGTCCAAAAGTTGAAAAATATACATGGAAATTAATTTCTCTTATGAACGATAAGTTTCCTCAGTTTATTTTTAAACAAATGTTCCCCTCATTTAGTAATCTACGCTATGAGGAAGCAAAAAGTAAAATGAGTAAGGAAGATGTCGAAGCGATTAGAAAAATGAATAATCGCCAACGGTCAGGATATGGATTCTTTATTGATCTAAAACAAGTTAATGCGATATCTGGCGAAGATTTACAAGCTGTAAGGTGTCCAACCCTTATCATGCATAGTAAACACGATGGCTCTGTCCCGTTAGAACATTCCTTTCATGTTCATGAAAACATTCCTTCATCAGACCTTTGTCTGCTGGACTCATGGGGGCATTTAATCTGGCTTGGTAAATCGGCTGAGAAAACAGACATCAACCTTATTAAATTTCTAAATTCTAACTAGATTTAAGAAGAAGGAAAATATTGAGTATGGTGAGAAAAAAGCAAATGTGAAAACTTCACAATGGTGTCAGGCACCATGTGAAGTTTTCACATTCTTAGGGAGTCTCTTAGAAAAGTTGTTAAATATTCGGTATCGGTTATTTTTTTATTGCATTCGCTGCTATCGGCGCAAATCAGGTTGCCGATGGCCTTGTAATAATCCGGATTTTTAGGATTTTTCGCTTTAGTTACGGTGGAAAAATAGGCAACCTGGCCAAAACAATTACAGAAGGAACAAATATTATTTTTACTAGTCGGTGTAAATTTACAGTCAATGCCGACCATTTTCCCATCTAGCTCATAAACAATAAATTTTTTATTGGAGCTTAGATCGTTCCAGCTTAAATAGGTCAGCTGGCTGTGGTCTATATTTGATAAATCTGGCAGCTTTAATTTTTTATTCTTCGGAAACATTTTTTTCAACTGCTGCTCAGTGATTCTTGGAAATGGCAGCAAAAAGGCTGAAAGGCGCTGGATATATTGCTCATACTCGGCATCAGTTTTCAGTCTGGAAAGATCCAGCATTTCTTGTTGATCCAATGCTGAATTTGGAAAGAGGTCCAAGATTTTGGCATTGGCTAAGTCGATCACGGCTGCCAAAACGTTTGGGGGTACATTCTTTTTGGTGCTGTCCTTAATCAGAGCAATCTGTCTCTTTATAAAATTTAACTGTTCATTTTTAATAAATTTTTCGGTCATCGTGTTTATCTCCTATCATTTTTTCCGTGCCTCATTACACTTATTTTAACGAGTGCAGCAAGCATATAAAATGGAAAAAATGACTTAGAAACATTTTTTACATAGGCTGTTTTCGTAAAGAATGTTGTTATTAACCCTCATTATGCTCCCAAAAATCGTTAAAACAGTGTAAAATTACACCTTATTAATAAGTGGAACAAATATATCAGCGGATTTTGGATGTTTATCATCGAATTCGACCATTTTATTAGCGAATTCGACCAATTTATTAGCGAATTTTCAATTTTATCAGCGAATCAATAAAAGAAACAATCTTTTAGAAAAGAGCCTTTACATAAAACCGCACTGATGAAGGATTTTCACCAGTGCGGTTCACTTACTTTTTATGTGAGTAAACAATTTTCTTTATCGTTTCGGTTGAAAGATAATATTCTTCAGCAAGTTGATGAATGCTGTTGCCACTAATAAAAGAATTTCTAATGGTGGCATTACGGCGATCAAGCAGCCGTCTCCCTCCACTTGAAGTTCCCCATTTCCGATACTCCGTTTCCGGCTTAGGAATGTAAAGAGTTTCCCCCTGGACATACTTTTGGATTTCCACGATTAGCTTTTCAGGTAGAACTTTGTTTGCATTCATATATTTCAATTTTGCCCGCTCCTTATTTTGATTTTGAAAAAAATAAGGTGCAAAGCCAAAATATTAGAAAAGCTTGTTCAGCGATTTAATTAAATGTTTCGCCCCATACAAAGTATCGCCTTTCCAATATTAGGCTTTGCATGAGTGGGAGAAGTACCAGACAATCTTAAGTGATTCTCCAACTGTAAGCACCCCCTTAACAATTAATGCTTGTATTATATCATCTTTCAATTAATTTAAGTGAAATCACCCTTTGAGTAAAATAGATGCCTAATCTCCGTTGCACTAGGATAGGAGCAAGGGTGTCAGTCACCGTCGTGTGCTCCTTGCCATTTATCCACCAAATCTCCAGGTTCATCCTTTATGATGGGTTGATTTAGGGATTCTTGATATTCTAAAATCTCTGAAATGCGGAGAAACGCTCACCCTCCAAAATGCAGCTTCTTAATACGGAAGACATTATTGGCAGACTAAAGACATGCTAAAGGCACAAAATTGGCGATTTGTGACCGATAACGAAAGTTCCTTGCAATCTGCAATGTATCAGGTGTTTTCGTAGGATTTTAGGTCATTCTCGGCACACCATTTCCTTTGTCATACTGACGGTGAGAAATCTATAACTCGGGATTGGCGATGAGAATAGATAGCCGTTCTCAATTTCAATCCCAAATACGCTCAAATGGCTACCACCATTCTGCGAACCTATTACAACTTCTGTCTGCCTTATAAATCATATGATAAGCAGAAGTTAACTCCAGCACAGCGTTTAGGGATAACCGATAAAAGGTTTAAAATTGAGGATATTTTGTATCTTAGGTAAATTTTAAAAGGAATTGGAAAATTTTATGGTAAAATAATTAGTGGAGTCCCAGTATAAGGAGGGGAATATGAATAAATATAGTGTGTTTTCAATTGGTTCTTTAGTAATCTTTATTATTTTGTTTTATGCAATGTTGAATCGTGTGTCGTTAGGATTTTCAGGTAAATTATATATTATTTCAATGTTTCTGTTCCCGTTAATAAGTGTTATTTTTGGTTTAAAGGGTCAAAAAGGTTTTATGAAATGGCCACTAATAATACTTAACATTATTGCAATTTGTACAATAGGGTATATTATGTTACTTGCTTACAGTATTGCAGAAAGCTAATTAAAATAATGTAATTTAACCACTTCCATTTTGAGAAGTGGTTTTTGTTTTGTCAAAAACAACTAATCTCTATGAATTTTGATAAAGAAGAAGGTTATTAAATAGGTTGAACAAATGGGTTCTAAAAGGAACACATTTTCTGTTCCTTTAATATTGTAATTTTACCCAAACTATTAGGTTAATCCAGTGTTGAAAGATGTGCGATTTTGGGTGTTTTTTAATTACTTTGTCCTCCTAAAGAGAGCCCGTTACGGATTTTGCCCGGTTTTTCTTATTGGGGCAGGTACCTTTCTTAATAGATGTCTGAAAATTCCTTGACTTTAGTTTCGAAAATTATATAATAAATATAATTAATCCGATTAGATTAATATGAATTGTAGGTAAAGTAGGTGATGACTTGTTTCTCCAAATAAATAACATTAACAAACAATTTATCAATCAAAAGGTTACTAGTGATGTTTTAACAAATATAAATCTCGATATTAAAGAAGGAGAGTTTGTCTCGATTCTTGGACCTTCAGGCTGCGGGAAATCGACCTTGTTATCGATTGTTGCCGGCTTAACGAAGCCAACGAGTGGTGAGATCTTGTTGGGTGGGAATCCAATCAAAAAACCGGGGAAGGACCGGGGGATGGTTTTTCAAGAGGCAGCCTTATTTCCTTGGATGACGGTCGAAGAAAATGTGATGTTCCCGCTTCGTAAGGAAATGAAGAAAAATGTTGCAAGGGAAGTTGCCAATCAGTTTTTACAAATGGTTCAGCTAAGCAACTATACAAAGCATTCCCCCCATGAGCTATCAGGCGGAATGCAGCAACGGGTCTCCATCGCCAGGGCACTCTCGATGAATCCCAAGGTATTGCTAATGGATGAACCGTTTGGTGCCCTTGATGAACAGACACGCGCAAGACTTCATCATGAATTAGAGAAAATCTGGATTGAAACTAAAAAGACGATTCTTTTCGTCACCCATAGTATTAGTGAGTCAATTAAACTATCAGACAGAATCATTGTCATGGGAACGAGACCGGGTGTTGTTCTTGAAGACATCCATGTGAAAATTCCAAGACCTCGCGGTGAGCATCCGCAAGCAGTGGCTAAATTAGAAGAGAAAATCAATGGTTTATTAAAAACAGAGATTGATAAAGTGATAAAAGAGGAACTGGCATATGCAGCGAACAATTAAACGAATTATATTCTTTGCACTTTTAATCACCATATGGCAGGCCGCTGTTAAGATATTGAATGTTTCGCCGGCGCTTATGCCTGCGCCGACTGACGTCGTGAAAGCACTCGCTACAGGTTTTGAAGATAAAACCCTTATTTACGATATTCTTGCCAGTTTTCGAAGATTGGCCATTGGTTTACTTATTTCCATTATTATCGGCTTCTGTTTAGGAATCTTGTTAGCAAAAAATAAAACAGCTGATGAAACATTAGGTACGTTGATCTTAGCGCTGCAGAGTGTACCAAGTATCGTTTGGCTGCCAATCGCGATTATGTGGTTTGGCCTAAATGAAAGCTCTGTTATTTTTATCGTGATTCTGGGGGCAACCCTTGTCATTACCATCAATATGAGGATTGGGATTAAGAATGTACCGCCTCTATATATCAGGGCTGCCCAAACAATGGGGTCAGGCGGATTCGATCTGTTTGCAAAGGTTATTCTTCCTGCTTCGGTCCCGTATGCCGTTACCGGGATTCGACTGGGCTGGGCATTCGCCTGGCGCGCGCTGATGGCAGGAGAAATTTTGAGTACCGGGCCTGGGCTGGGTTATACGCTCAAGTACGCATCCGATTTCGGCAATATGAGTATGGTCATCGGTATTATGATTATTATCGGAGTCATTGGGACGATTGTAGATATAATTTTCTTCCAAAGAATCGAACAAAATGTCATTCGCCGTTGGGGATTAGAAACAAGTAAATAAGGGGGAGAAATAAGATGAAGAAAAAGACAAAAATCATCGGTATGTCATTATTATTAAGTATGGGATTATTAGCTGGCTGCGGTTCAAACGCATCGAGCGGCGGTGCTGGTTCCGAAAAGGTCGTAATTGGCTATTTTCCCAATATCGATCATGCACCGGCAATGGTAGCAAGAGATAAAGGGTTTTATGAAAAGGAATTAGGTAAAAACGTGAAAGTGGAATACAAAACGTTTCCTGATGGCGGCGCCTTTATGACGGCATTAAAAACAGGGGATATCGATGCCGGTTTGGTAGGTCCTGGACCGGTTATGAATAACTTTACAAACGGTGCAGATGTTAAAATTATTGCGGGTGCATCATCAGGCGGAACAGCAATTGTTGCAAGTAAAAAAAGCGGGATCAATGCTGTTGAGGATTTCAAGGGTAAAACGTTTGTCACACCTGGTGTCGGCTGCACACATGATGTCCAAATGGAAACATTCCTGCAAGACTATGGCATTTCATCGGCTAGAATCGGGGGAACCTTGAAGCATGTAACCGGAAACCCTGCACAATATGCAAGTATGTTTGAATCTGGTAAAGTAGATTTAGCCGCTGTTCCAGAGCCGTGGGCATCTCAATTAGTAAAAGAGACAGGCGCAAAAATTATTGTTGACAGCTCCCAAATTTCATACGGAAATACATTACCGAATACAATTTTAGTGGCTAGTGGCAAGAAAATTAAAGCCAACAAAGAAGTGATTGCGAAAATTGTTAAGGCGCAGAAAGAAGCGATTGATTTTATCAATAAAAACCCTGATGAAGCAAAGAAAATTACGGTTAAGAGTATTAAAGAGATTACAAAGCAAGGACTTGACCAAGACGTAATGGATACGGCTTGGACGCACATCCACTTTACTGAAGATGTAAATCAGGAAGTGATTGAACAATTTGCCAATTCTTCTGTTTACCTAAAATTTTTAAAAGAACTTCCAGAGTTTAACGCATTAATTGATACGCAATTTATTAATTAAAAAAGAGCGAAGGGATACTAGGTGAGTTCACTTAGCATCCCTGCTTCTGTTTTGCAAAAATTTTGGATTCGCCGATAAAATTGAAAATTCGCCGATAAAGTGGTTAAATTCGCCGATAAAATCGTAGATTCGCCGATAAACTTACAAAAATCGCCGATAAATCAGATTAACTAGCTGATACGTGTAATTTTACACCATAATAGTGTCTTTTTTTGGAGGGAATTGTGGTTTATAACAACAATCATTATGAAAACAGCCAATAATAATAAGAATGCAAGTAAAAATGATTTTGAAAGGTGAAGAAAATGAAACTTTATAGCTCCATTCTTGATTTAATTGGGAATACCCCAACTGTCAAACTTAATAAAATTCCAGACCCATCAGGTGCTGAAGTATATATTAAACTTGAATCTTTTAACCCCGGGGGAAGCGTGAAGGACCGTGCAGCGGTGAACATGATTGAGCGTGCGGAGGAAACGGGGAAACTGATTCCTGGAAAAAGTACGATTATTGAGCCGACATCTGGAAATACGGGTATTGGCATTGCCATGGTAGCTGCGGTGAAAGGCTATCGCTGTATTATCACCATGCCTGACAATGCTACTCAAGAGCGTGTGAAAATTTTAAAGGCTTATGGAGCAGAAGTTTATTTAACTCCAGCTACCCTGCGCATGCAAGGAGCAATTGATGAGGCCAACCGTTTAGCAGCTGAGCTTCCTGACAGTTTTATTCCGATGCAGTTTGAGAATCCGGCCAATGCTGATGCCCACCGGGGAACAACTGCTATCGAGATTTTGGAAGCTTTTGAAGGAAAGCTGGATGCCTTAGTGGTAACGGCAGGGACTGGCGGGACTGTTACCGGTGTCGGAGAAGAATTAAAAAAATCAATCCCAAATTTAAAAATATATGTGATCGAGCCATTCGGATCACCGGTTCTATCAGGTGGTAATCCGGGACCTCATAAAATCCCGGGAACAGGTCCAGGGTTTATCCCGAAAATCTTAAACCGGGAAATTTTTGATGAAATCCTGCTCATTAAAGATGAAGATGCTGAAGTCATGGCCCGCCAACTTGCAGCACGAGAAGGAATCTTTGTCGGGGCATCAGGTGCATCCACTGCCCATTTTGCTGTTGAAATTGCCAAAAGACTCCCATCTTCGGCAAGAGTTCTATGCTTGGCTCCGGATACAGGAGAGCGATATCTATCCTCTGACTTATTTCCGGGTTAAAATAATTTTGTGATTTATATTGAAAAAAAGCTTCTTGTGGAAGCTTTTTTTCGTGTATTCATTTGGGTTTACATTTAAATTTCAATAATAATCGGAAGGATCATCGGTCTTCTCTTTGTTCTTGTAAATAAATATTGGCCCACCGATTTTTTAATATTTTGTTTGACTACATTCCACTGGCGAATATTCTCCGCTTGTAAGTCAGTAACTGTTTTTTTAACGAGGCGGTTAATCTCTCTGAGGAGATCTTCAGAATCCTTTACGTAGACGAAACCACGGGTTATCGTGTCAGGGCCTTGAATAATTTTTCCCTCCGTTTTGCTTAAGGTTAAAACAATCACGAGCATACCATCCTCAGAAAGCTGTTTGCGGTCTCGGAGCACAATTTCGCCTACATCGCCAACGCCCATTCCGTCCACATATGTATCCCCCGCCGGTATCCTCCGAGTCTGGCGGGCAATGGAGTTTTCGATATCAACAACATTCCCATTTTTCAAAATAAACGTGTTTCCTGGCTCGACTCCAACCGATTCGGCGAGTAAACGGTGATGGTGCAGCATTCTAAATTCACCATGAACGGGAATAAAATAGGTTGGCTTCATGAGGGTAAGCATGAGCTTTAAGTCCTCTTGATATCCATGACCGGAAACATGCATGCCTGTTGTGCTTCCAGATCCATAAATCACTTTAGCGCCCAGTTGAAATAAGTTATCGATAATGCGTGAAACATCTTTCTCATTCCCGGGTATGGGCGATGCTGCTAAAATAACCGTATCGCCCGGGTAAATGGAAATATCCCGGTAATTTCCGCTAGCTAAGCGGGCGAGAGCAGCCATTGGTTCTCCCTGACTCCCCGTACAGAGTATGGCAACTTTTTCAGGCGTAAATTGATCGACTTCCTTTGCTTCAATCAGCATCCCATCCGGTACGGTTAGATATCCACGTTCCATGGCTACTGAGACTACATTGACCATACTACGGCCAAGCAAAGCAAGCTTTCGATTTGTCTTCATACAAGCTTCGACTATTTGCTGAACACGATTCACATTCGAAGCGAAGGTCGAAACAAAAATCTTCCCATCAGCTTTCATAAAAGCCTCGTTCATATGGCTGCCGACCATTCGCTCTGATGGTGACAGGCCGGTACGCTCTGCATTGGTACTTTCAGAGATTAAACATAAGACACCTTGCTGACCGATAGCGGCCATTTTATGAATATCTGAATATTGGTCATTTGCAGGTGTTAAATCGAATTTGAAGTCGCCAGTATGAACAACATTCCCTGCAGGAGTATGAAAGACAATCCCTAAACAATCCGGAATGCTATGGCTTACTTGGAAAAAGGATACATTCAACTCTCCCAGTTCGAGTTTGGAATCGGAATTAATGGGGATGAGTTTTGTATCCCTACTAAGCCGGTGTTCCTCTAATTTTAATTCAATTAAACCAAGTGTAAAACGTGTGGCATAAATGGGGACATTTATTTTTCGCAAAAGATAAGGAATTCCGCCAATATGATCTTCATGCCCATGTGTCACAATTAATGCACGGATTTTTTCCTTATTCTCTTCCAAGTAAGAAACATCCGGAATAATTAAATCGATTCCTAATAAACTCTCATCTGGAAATTTACCACCACAGTCGATAATGATGAGATCATCTGCATATTGGACGACATACATATTTTTACCGATTTCATTTATACCGCCTAAAGCGAAGATAGATAATGTATTTTCATTGGTTTTCAATTTTATCCCACCCATTTCAAATTAGATACTGTTAGTATTCCATTTTTGAAAATGTTTATTTAAGGCGGGAATACAAATACAGGTAGTGGTTGGATATGACTGAACTATTTGATGTGAAGAAAACTTTTTTTGTTATGGGCAATTTTTTAGAGAAAAAGAAAATGCTTCCGGGAAAATTCTCAATTTTTTGCAAATGCTTAATAAATTTACGTATAATTTAATTCAAAAGAAGTTATGGGGGTGAATGATAATGAGGATTAATTCAAGAGAATATACTATTCATGATTTACGTTATATTATTAGGTCTTAATCGAAAAGGATGCAAAAGATTTGTCTGAGGTAAGGGTGCAAATTGATGGTGAAACAGAAAATTTAGATCGAGAAAGTGGCGAGGCTTACATAGATGAATCAGGTTTTAAGCAGCTCATTAAAGATGATACAGAAAGTGCGAATAACCTATTTTTAGTTGCTGAAGTAAATGGAAAAATTGTAGGTTTTTCAAGGTGTGAAGGGAACAAATTGAAAAGAACTTATCATAAGGTAGAATTTGGCGTCTGTGTATTAAAAGAGTTTTGGGGGTACGGTATAGGACAAAATCTTTTAAAAGAATCCATTCATTGGGCGGATTCAAATGGAATTAAGAAAATTACTTTGAGTGTCCTTGAAACCAATGACAAAGCAATAAAGCTTTATCAAAAATATGGCTTTGAAGTGGAAGGTATTTTAAAAAAGGACAAAGTTCTATCTGACGGGAATTACTATAATACTATTTTGATGGGGAGATTTAATGAATTAGGATTAGAGGACAATCTAATTTAAAAATTTTTGTAATAGGTAGTTCCTGAGATAGTTTTTTCTTTTTCAACAAAATGGTGTTTATGTTTTAACTATTTTAGAAGGTTCTTATTGATTAACGAAGAATATAAATATAATACTTTTGTTATGAATAGGAGGCAATCAAATGAACGAAAAATTAGTAAGGGTGGGTACAACCTATATACCTGTAAGGGATGTGGAGAATTCCTCCACATGGTATGTAAACAAATTAGGCGCTGAGTTAAGCTACAAAGATGAAGACAAAGCAATTTTGAACATTGCCAACCAAAGCATTTTTCTTGTTAAATCAAAGGAAAATCAAAGTTCCAACTTTTATGATATTTACGGTGAAGAGCGTTTTTCGATAACATTTGAAGTGAATGGATTAGATGCATTAAAAGCTATTCATAGAGATTTTATCGAAAAAGAGATAAAAGTTGGAGAAATTGAGAACCGGGGACACGCTGGAAGGAACTTTGTTTTTTATGATTTAGATGGAAATAAATTTGATGTTTGGAGTGAATTGAGTACGATATTTAAAGAAAAATATCTTGCTTAAAGAAAGATTCACATAAAGAGGAAAATATGACGAAAAAAATAAATGAAATCATTGATTTCTTAATTAATAAAGGTTTGATAAAAAATGATGGTCTGGAATTAAAGAGGTTAAGAAGTGGCACAACCAATGGCATTTTATATACTCTTCTTGCAAATAATATGCCGACCTTTGTAATAAAAATAGACCATCCAAAGATTATAACTTCTACTGAGGATTTTCTGCTAGCCTATAAGGATATAAAATTGTTTCCTGACGTTCTTTATACAGACGATGACAAAGAATTTATCGTGTACTCTTATATTTCTGGAGAGACACACTATAATCGGGGATCTAAAATAGAATGGATGACAATTTTAATAAAAGAGCTATTCGATAAATACCAAATGGCTGGTGATAACCTTCCCTGGGGCAGAGTAAATGGGGTATATAGAAACTCATGGTCAGATTTTAACCAAAGTAGTTTAAAGTCTGCTCAAGAGATTATAGGTGATTTCCTGCCAAGTGAGGACCATAAAAGAATAGTGAAATTGGTAAATAAATTGGATACCGATCATCATCAAGAAGTGAAGTATTATCTACATGGGGATACGGGTGTTCATAATTTTGTATATTTGGATCATCAATTAAAAGGAGTGATTGACCCATCACCTTTAATTGGTCCAAAAGTATACGATTTTACTTATGCATTTTGTTCTTCTCCAGATAGTCTAAATTTAAGCACGCTATTGTCATTATTTTCGTTGTGGAATAGTCATGCTTCTTTTACTAAGGAACGGCTTGTGGATGAAGTTCTTTTTCAGTTATATACACGTATCGGAGTATGTATTAAAGTTCATCCGCATGACTTAAGTGGTTACATGGAAAGTTGGAAAGAATGGAGGGAATACCTTCCCGCTGATTAATATTAAAATCACTGGCGGAATATGCAATTAATAAAATTCCTACTTTAAGTTGTATAGTTCGTAGTACTCTTCCTAGAAATATAAAATCTATAATGAAGAAGTGGTACATTAATTTTTTTCCTACTTTCCATCTTTATGAGGCATAAAAAAGAGGCAGAAGGAAGTCCCTCCTACCACTCTGCTAACCCAAAACTCGCAAGGATTCTCGTACAAAGGCTGGTATGTCATCCGGCTGTCGGCTGGTGACCAGCTGATTCTGGCACACGACGACTTCTTTATCATGCAAATTAGCTCCGGCATTCTTTAAGTCTACATGAATGGACTTATATCCCGTTACATCACGGCCTTCAAGCGTTTCAGCTGTGATCAGCAGCTGAGGGCCGTGGCAAATGGCTAGTACAGGTTTTTTAGCATCCATAAATGCTCTGGTAAAGCGTACAAAACGCTCGTCCGCACGAAGTATATCCGGTGAAAATCCACCTGGAATGAAAAGTGCATCAAAGTCTTCAGGAGAGACATTATCGATGCTTTCATCAATGACGACATCACTTTTTCCCTGCTTACCCTTCACTTTTTTTCCCTTTTCCATTTCGATTGCAGTTATCTCATGGCCCTTTTCCTTAAAGGACTGCACTGGCTCCGCATATTCGGAATCCTCAAAATGATCCGTTACCAAAACAGCAATTTTTTTGCTCAATGCAAACAACTCCTTATCCATTACTATGGATTAAAGTACCCTTCTTTACATTGGCTGAAACTTTAGGCTATAGAAGAATGCTGCTAGACAAAAATCTTTTTTCATTTTAAATGAACCTTTTTGCCTTCTCGTTTGTATAGTTAGAAAAGAAGGTAGATGGGGGATGTTACAAATGGATACTGGCTGGATTATCTGTGTACAAAGATGAATGAATATCACGTAGATATTCCCGATTTCCCAATGAAATCTAGTAGATGGGAACGATTCATCAATCTTCTAGCATCACCTGCAAAAGACCCGGTTGATCCATTAATTTCTACAACTGGCGGGGTAATGCTTTTAAAAGTTGCACCAATAATAGGAACTGCTGCACTCGCATTAATACAAGCTTTTATTTTTCTATAGGGAGTAAGGATAGTTATTGAATTTATGACAACGTAAAGAAATTCCAATATTAAAAAGCCTAATTTCGCCATTTTAATGCTGAGAAATTGGGCTTTTTCGTTACCCCACAATCAATACCCATTACCAACTTATGCTAAAATTAGAATGTAATATGGAGGGATGCTGCTTATGCTTGAAGTTCACTTGAAGGCAATTGAAACGGAGAAAAGAAATTCATTTCTAGACTATCTCCTTTTAGCAGATGAAAGCGAAGAGATCATTAGAAAGTACATAAATGATGGCGAGATGTTCGTCATCCTTTGCGATGGACAAATCGTAGGGGTCGCTCAATATATTTTCCTTCAGAACGGAATCGTTGAACTTAAAAATATTGCAATTATAGAGGATTACCGCGGAAAGGGAATAGGAAAATTAGTAATTAAAAAGTCTTTCGATTTATATAAAATGAAGGGACTAAATAAAATGCTTGTCGGTACGGCTAATTCAAGTATTGCTAACTTAGCATTTTATCAAAAGCTCGGGTTTAGAATGGTAGAAATTAAAATGAATTTCTTTAAAAAGTATCCAACTCCCATCTACGAGAATGGAATCAGGGCATTGGATATGGTGATGCTTGAGAGAGACTTGTAAATGTACATAGTGTGCCGTCGGCTGTATAGCAAAAAATCTCATACGAAGTTGAATAGCGGGGAAATGCATCAGGTATGCATTTAGATGATAGGGAAATGGGGATGTTAAATGAGATTAAAAGCTTTTCTAGGTTTTATAGTTTTATTTGCTGTTTATCATGCATCAGAAATTGTAGGCAATAATCCTGTATTGATTTTAAGCTGTTTTCTATTCTTTTTTGTTGTAGCTCAAATCGTTGCAAAGTTACTAGGGGAGAATGGAATATCTTCATTTGGGATGCAAAGACATAAAGGTGCATCTAGAAATCTTCTAATAGGCTATTTATTGGGCTTCTTATTTTACAGTGGCAGTATGATTGTTTCTATTATGACAGGGAAAATAGTTTTTGAAGGTATCTTTTCCATTCAACAAATAGTCCTTCCCCTTTTAGGGATGATTTTTCTAACGTTTCTTTCATCGGCAAGTGAAGATATTTTAACACGCGGGTATGTCTTCAAATACCTTTCGCCAAAAATATCTATGAGAGCATTGGTGGTGGTTTCCTCCATTGTTTATGTCCTAAACCATATTTGGAGAATTAATGATGGCTATACACAGTGGATCATGCTTTTCTTAATGGGGTTAACCTACGCCATTCCTTTTGCCATCACCAGATCCCTTTGGTTTACAATCGGCTGTCATTGGGGATGGAATACTGTTTCCCTTTTTAAAGGTCAAATTGGTCATATGAGTGATTTAAAGATTATCGACAACACTACTGATTGGACCTATATTTTGACGATGTTGTTATTCCTCTTATTTGTTTCTTTTTATGCAAAATTATTTTTAGCTTCACATACGAAATAGGTGTTTCATTCCACCTTATGGCGGGTAGTTAAAAAAAGACTACTCGTCCAAAGGAGGAAATTCTATGTTTACACATGAAAAGCACCTGGTGGGAGTTTACGATACTGAGAATGAGGCCATCCAGGCGGTTCAAGACTTAAAACGTCAGGGTTATGCTGCTGAGGATATTTCTGTCATCGGGAAAAACAATGAACAGGTAGACGAAATTAATGATGTTACTGGTACAAAGACGGAAGAAGGTCTTGTTGCCGGAGCGGCGACAGGCGGTGCGCTAGGAGGGCTTGTCGGTTTGTTGGCAGGAGTAGGTGCTCTCGCGATACCCGGTATCGGGCCGTTTATAGCAGCTGGACCAATAGCAGCAACACTCACTGGCGCTGCTGTCGGTGCAGGTGCAGGCGGATTGGCAGGAGCTTTAATTGGAATGGGCCTACCTGAAGAGGAAGCGGACCGTTATGAAGGCTATGTTAATGAAGGAAAAATCCTAGTCGTAGTTGAACGCCGTGAAAACCGTGTTGGCGATGACCATTTTGATACTAGCGTTAACCAGGGTGTAACTGGCGGAACAATAACTCCAAATGATCCAATCACACCCGACAATCCAGCCAACACTCGCTTGGACAACAACAACAGAGGTTTTTAATGAATGAAATGGACAAGGGTGCCTGTCCCAACTTGGGCAGGTGCCCATTTTTCTTTATGGTCACTATTGGTTTTTTTTTGTATGTAAAGTGACTAGCGCCGCATAAACGAATTAAAAATGGTGCCTTACCCCAAATGCTATTAAGCATTAACTCAGGGGCAGGCACCGTTTTTAGTACATGCATCAATTCGGAATTTTATCGCAAAGTTTTTAATGCACCACTCCAAGCGATAACTTGGTCAAGCATTGCATTAACATTATTTAGATGAAGTTCAGCAGGTTTGAATTCCGTTCCGTTTTCAAAATCAGTAAATAAGGACAATGTAGGATGTACACGAACATCAGCAATCATTAATTCTCCCATAATTCCACGTAAATGTTCAGCTGCACGAGCTCCACCAGTTGAACCATAACTTACGATCCCTGCTGCTTTGTTGTTCCATGCTTCACGAGCAAAATCAAGTGCATTTTTTAGTGCCCCCGTGATGCTGTGATTATATTCTTGAACGATGAATACGAATCCATCCAAATTAGCAAGTTTTTCATTCCAAGCTGCAATTCCTGGTTCTGTTCCATCGGTTGTTCCTAAAAATGGAAGGCTAAAATCAGCAATGTCGACAATTTCATAATTGGCATCTCCACGTTTGTCAGCAATACCTTTTATCCATTCTCCTACTTGTGGGCTAACACGTCCTTGACGTGTGCTTCCTAAAATGATTCCAATATTTAATTTTTCAGTTGTCATGATTTCTTCCTCCTTAGTTGAGTTCCCAAATATTTTGTTTAATAAACCCATCTTTCTTACACCACCTGTAAATTATTTCCTAACTTTTTTTCTAACGATTGGAGCGAGACATTCTTTTACTAGTCATCACAATTAGACTTGCAAGTAAATACGATTACCAGAAGGATCTGTGGTAACGAAAGAACCTTTTTCTTCAGTGACGGATGCACCAATATTCTTTAACTGAACAATAATTTTATTTCTCTTTTCTTCATTTGGAAGCATCAAAGTAAATGATTCAAGTCCAACGCTATTAGGAGCAGGTGTAGGTGCACCTACGCCATTCCAAGTATTTAAACCAATATGGTGATGGTATTTACCATCTGAAATGAAAAGGGCCTGAGCGCCATATCGGTTTACTACTTCAAATCCGAGTCCCGTGATATAAAATTCTTCAGTCTTTTTTAATTCGGATACATGCAAATGGATATGTCCCATAACGGTGCCAGCAGGTAGACCTTTCCAAGATTGCTGTTTACCTTCAGCTAGAAGGTCTGGAAAATTCAATGGATCAACTGCCATATCCACTTTACCGTTTTCCCAAATCCATTCGGAAGGGTCACGGTCTATATAGATTTCAATTCCATTTCCATCTGGGTCAGATAAGTAAAGAGCTTCACTCACAAGATGGTCTGAAGAACCAAACTGCAATCCGATTTCCAGAAAATGCCGCACTATTTTAGCTAGATCAGAGCGTTTAGGCAGAAGAAGCGCATAGTGATATAATCCTGTAGTTCTACCTTGCTTAGGAACAACGTTATTTGGTTGTTCAATGGATAATAAAACTGTCTTCCCATCCGCAGTAAGGTTTGCGGACCTGTCAGTTTGTTCTAATACCTTAAAGCCGATTACTTCTTGATAAAACGCTAACGATCGCTCTAAATTTTGGACCTTTAAGTTCACTTGACCTACAAATGTAATAGGTTCATGATGGAAATTCATTTTAATTGCCTCCTTTTTCTTAAGCTTTCTCTGAACGAAAAAGAACGTTATCTAAAGCTAAAAACGATTTGTTTGTTGCAGCGAGATATATTGAAATCGCTATTAAAGCTAAGTCAAGTTCATAGCCTGCCATTTGACCATTTCCAAGAAATCCGACAGCGAGTTTAACTTTCACAATTGCAACAGCCAATATAATAGCAAATAGAATGGAAATAATCCTTGTTCCTACTCCTAAAACAATAGCGATACCACCAATTAATTCAATTAGAGCTACTATATAAGCTGTAAAGCCTGGTAGACCTAAACTTTCGAAAAAACCAACCGTGTTTTCAATGCCGCCTTGAAATTTTGCTAACCCATGTATAAAAAAGGTTGCACCTAAAAATACCCTTAAAATTGTTGTAATAACTTCATTTTTTCTTAACATTTACTTAACTCTCCTTCATTATTTATTTTGTTCATACCAACAACCTGCTTTTTTAGAATAAACAGTTCGTTAGTTGGTTACTTTATGTAAGTTAGTATATTATCACAATTAAATAAAGTCAAGTAAGTTTCCTGTAAAAAGTAATTTAATTATTTATAAAAATGTTTATAATATAAGTAAGGAGTTGATTTAATTGGATAAGTCGATTTGTCCTAGATTTGAAAAAGCCATGGGGTTTTTGAGCCAAAGGTGGACTGGTATGATTATTTATCAGTTATTATTAGGTCCACAGCGTTTTTGTACGATTGAATCTTCAGTGGGTGTAAGTGGCAGAGTGCTTTCAGAGAGATTAAAGGTTCTGGAGAACGAGGGGATTGTTAAACGAGATGTTTATCCAGAAACCCCAGTTCGGATCGAATATTCCTTAACCGATAAAGGTTTAGCACTAGAACCTCTTATGAAAGATATAGAAAAATGGTCACAAAACTGGTTGGACGAATAAGTATTAAGGCAGCAGAGGGGCACCATCTTTAGAGGCAGTCGCTGGAACCACGATGGTTCAAATTGACCATTTAATTAAACCATGTTTTGAATGAGCTTAGGACTTGACTCTAAGCTTATTTTAATAATTAAACCCACATTGTCACGCCGCTTTTTGCGTTACGCCAATGTGGGTTTAAGTGTTTTAGTTGATTTAAATCTATTTTCTTTGAAGCAATCGAGAGCAATACCATTACGTTGATAAGCCCTAATCCCTCTTAAATTCCAATAACGTTCAATGACTGGCGAAGACCTTCTAGAGCAAATCCGCCTAGATATTTTAAAGCAAATAATGCGATGATCGGTGAAAAATCAATTGGTCCAAGTGGGGGAATAAACCGCCTAAAGAAGCTTAAATAAGGATCAACTAGTTTGTAAATCCATTCTCCCACCTTTGATGATTGAAATCGAGGAAACCATGAACCAAAAATAGCTATTAAGATTAGCCAATAATAAACCTCAAATAAATAATATCCAATTTGTAAAATGTTTGAGCCCAAATTAAATCTCCTGCCTATACTGTTTTTTTACTATTGTACCAAACCTTTTTGTCAACCTATACATATACGTTTAAGTCTCCGCAAAGTTTCACTTTTTTTTGATAGTGATTAACGAGGGGGCAGGCTCCTTGTCCCACCCATGTACTTCTTTTTAACTTTTGTCCTGGGATAGGGAGCCTGTCCCTATGTCTCTTAAAAGGAAAAGGGTTCCTGGTGACAGGAACCCTTTTGACACTGTGGATAACAATACTCAAGGCTTAACCAAACCATGCTTTTTAATATGATACTGTAAGCTTTGCCTGGTGATTCCCAGTGTTTTGGCGGCTTTGGAGATGTTCCAGGATGTTTCGTCTAAAGTCTTATGGATATAATGCTCTTGTGAGTTGGAGAAAATCGATTTTAATGGATTTCGTTTTAGTTCTTTTTGTTTACTAAGATGAACGGACTGAACTGAAAGTATCTTTTTCTTCATGTAGGCAGGAAGATGCTCTACATCAATCGACTCATCTGATTCTTTTGCACGAATGATCAAATTTTCAATTAAGTGCTCGAGTTCCCGCGTGTTGCCTGGCCAATGGTATTGCAGAAGCAAGGAGAGCAATGTCTTAGAAAGCTCTGGAACCAGTTTGTTAAACTTTCTTCGATATTTGTCGAGAAAGTAATGAATGAAAAAGTGAATATCTTCTGTTCGTTCGCGTAATGGAGTAATATAAAGACTTGTGTGGGCAAGTCTGTAAAACAAGTCGAGACGCATTTTTCCTTCTTCAATTAATTTCTCAGGGTCTTCATTGGATGCACTAATAACGGTACATTCAACCTGAGTCACCTCATTTGAGCCAACCCTCCGGACTAACCGTTCCTGTAATACTCGGATTAATTTCGATTGTAAAGTAATCGGCATGGAGTTAATTTCGTCCAGAAAAAGCGTGCCTTTCTTGGCATATTCGAATAGTCCCATCTGGTTAGTCGCCCCGGTAAATGCCCCTTTCACTGTCCCGAATAACGTGCTTTCTAGAAGGGTTTCAGGAATTGCGGCGCAGTTAATGGCAACGAACGGACTTTCTGCTCTTAAACTGTGGTTATGCATGCTTTGAGCAAATAATTCTTTGCCTGTTCCTGTTTCGCCGACAATTAAAACGTCCGTATTATGTATAGCAATATTTTCAGCTTCATGAATTAAGTTTTTTAAAGCGATACTTTTTCCTTTAATATCATCAAAAGAGAAGGTAGTGCCATTTTTGCGAAGCTGATGATTCGGGTCCTCGTGCTCCACCTGCCTTTTTAGTTCCATTGTTTGATGGAGCCAGTTCTTGAGATGGGATTCATTTGTGCTTAGGGAAAAAACGGCAATCGTTTCCCCGTCCTTTTGGATTGGGTAGGTACTATAATTCACATACTTCGGTATACCATTCACTGTTGAGTGGGCCCGATATCTTGAGAAAATTGGCTTTCCGGTCTTAAACGTATGTTTGTGCTCGGAGTATTGCGGGTTATAGTTATAGGCTTCCCACAGTGGTTTTCCGATAATTTCGCTGCTGTCTAAACTCTCTAGTTTTTCCTGCGCCTCATTATAAAGAGCAATCCTTCCATTGTGATCACTCATCATGACGCCTTCCCTAAGGGTATCGACGATTTTTTCGAGACAATATAATCTAGTTTTCTGATTGGTTGAGAGATTACTAGGATCTTCTATACAAATAACGGTATAGTTCAAATCGGCAGCAAACTTTTTCACTTCAATTTCTAGCTTTCTATCGTTAAAAGTAATAGGGAATGTTCCATTTTCGAATAATTTTTCCCCGGTGCATGGGAGAATTTCTAGAAAATTATCGCCAATGCCAATATCCAAGGGAATATCTGAATGAACATCATGCCAAAGTATTTCAAATTTGTCATTTAAGACAATCACTCCATCAACAAAACTTCGTACCATTGTTCCAATAGATGCTGCGTACAAATTTTATACCCCCTTTTCGTAATCTATTCAGAATATAGCATTTATTTTTAAAATTTTAAATAGTCTGCATGCAAAATCCATCTGCAATCCTAGAAATGTAATTGGTCAAGATGCTGAAGGATGGTTTTCTATTGTCTCTATCATCTAAGAGCAAAATCCATCTGCGTTTTTTTTTGTGCATTTTCCGTCGCCAAACCTGTCCCTAATGGGAAACAGCCTTGACTATTCACGGTGTTTTGAACGGATAAGGAAAATGGCATGAAACTTGCAATATATGAAAAAAAGAACTTGTATTATATTTTTTATCAAAATGAAGAGGGCGAGTGATGTGCATTGAAAAAACGTAGTTTCTTTCTTGCTGGCTTGTTAGGAATCTCCTTGTTTGTAACCGGATGTGCCAGTGATCAATCCTCTGGTTCAACCAAAAGTAAGGATTCTATTAAACTTGGCTGGGTCGGTCCATTAACGGGTCCTACTTCGACAGATGGGACGCTTAGCAGAAATGCCGCCCAACTTGCCATCGAACAGTTTAATAAAGATGGTGGAGTCAACGGAAAAAAGGTGGAGCTTGTAACGGAAGATGATCAAGGGAAACCAGAAGAAGCATTGAAAGCAGTCCAAAAGTTGATCAATAGTGATAAAGTGGCAGGGATTGTCGGCGGTGGATACAGCGGTCCAATGAAAACGGTTACGCCAAAAGTTCAATCCGCAAAAGTGCCAATGGTGGTCGCGTATGCGGTTCATCCTGACATTACTAAAGGCGGGGACTATGTAAATCGTGTCATTTATACAGCTGATATTCAAGGAAAAGCGATGGCTGATTATGCAGTAAATGATTTGAAGAAGAAAAACATTGCTGTCTTGTATGTTGATATTGATTATGGAATTTCCATCTATAGCGCCTTTAAAGATGAAGCGAAAAAACTTGGAGCAAACGTCGTGATTGAGAAACCATTTAAAATGGGTGATAAAGATTTTAGCTCCATTTTAACAGCGGTTAAAGCTTCTAAACCAGACGCCTTGTACGTGGTTGGTTACTATAATGAAGCGGCAGGAATTGTCACACAGTCGAAGGAATTGGGGATTGATGCACAGTTCTTAGGTGTGGATGGTTTTGACTCACCTAAATTCTTAGAATTGGGTAAAGAAAATACGCAAGCAGCAACATTTACGACTTCATTCTTTGCTACAGACACAAGAGAGGTTGTGCAGCATTTTGTTAAGGCATGGCATGAAAAATATAAAGAGAGTGAACCCGACATGCTCTCGTCTCAAAGTTATGATGCAACCGAAGTGATGTTAGAAGCGATGAAAAAGGCAGGAACCGATCGAGAAAAATTAGCAAAAGCAATCAGTGAAACGAAAGATTTCGAAGGTACTTCCGGGAAAATTTCATTTAACGCTCATCATGAGGTAGTAAAACCAGTCATCTTTATGACGGTTAAGGACGGAAAGTTCCAATACGTCAAATCTTTAAATTATTAACAAGCATAAAAGACTTGAGAGGCAGGAGGGGAGCAAACCTCTCCTCTTTGCATTTATTTTCAATGGAAAAGGGGCGGAGCGTCGCAAATGCGAATTAGTCTAGACAAGTATAGATGGAAATATACATTTTTAGACAATGAACGAGGTGAACCCTAGCTCTGCTCACACCGCCTTTATTGGCAGGGATGGTTCTCTGAATTTATTTCCATAGTAGATGGTGGAGTGGAAAGTCATATAAGTTTTCTGAAAGAAAGGATGAACGAAATGTTAGCACAACAGTTGATTAATGGGTTGGCGATTGGTTTTGTCTATATCCTCGTTTCCGTTGGTTTAACGATGGTGTATGGGGTTTTGAAATTATTACATTTTGCCCATGGAGTTATTTACATGGTCGGTGCATTTTCGGCGATGTTGGGAATGATTTATTTCCATTTACTTTTTCCGCTTGCATTGCTTTTAGCGATGGCAGTCTCCGCCATCATCGGGATGGGCATTGAGCGCTTTGCTTATCGGCCGCTGCGAGGCGGGCACCCGATCACGACGCTAATTAGCGGGGTCGGAGTTGCCATCCTTCTTGAGAATTTTTTTCAAGTAATCTTTACATCCGATACGCTGTCATTCCCAGAAACGGGCATTGAAAATACCATCTATCATCTAACAGAATCCGTTTCGATTACCAATTATAAGTTCTATATTGTCATAGCAGGAGTAATTGGGCTCGGCCTTCTCTACGCCTTTCTAAAGTTTACGAAAATGGGAATAGCGATTCAGGCTGTCGCCCAGGATATGCGGGCAGCCTCTTTAATGGGGGTTAATGTCAACTGGGTAGTATCCGTGACATTTATGATCGGATCTGCACTGGCTGCCGCTGCGGGTGTTCTTGTTGCCTTAAATTACAATTCCTTGTTTCCGAGTATGGGTTCGATTCCCGGATTAAAAGCATTTTGTGTGGTGGTTCTAGGTGGACTAGGATCAATCGGAGGTACGGTCGTAGGCGGTCTCATCCTTGGTTTGGTAGAAACGATGAGCGATGGCTATTTGTCTGGAATGGTCATTGATAAAGATGCGATTGCTTTTGTGATTCTAATCGTCATTTTGTTAATCAAACCATCAGGATTATTTGGAAAAAAGATCGAGAAAGTGTAGGTGATCGTGTTGGAGGCGTTATTTAATCCATATTACGTTGATATTGTTGTCTTTTTAATTATCTATATTTTACTTGGTTTAGGCTTAAATTTAATCACAGGCTATGCTGGTCAGGTATCGCTCGGTCATGCTGCCTTCTTTGGAATCGGTGCGTATTCATCGGCCATTTTATCTGTTAAGGCTGATTTAAATCCCTGGGTCGCAATTACGCTGGCAATTGTTATTACCTTTGTTATTAGTGCAATTCTGGGGTTGCCGAGTCTTAGGGTGCGCGAAGATTTTTTAGCTATTACCACTTTAGGGATGGGACTAATCATCCAGTCTTTTTTTAAAAATTCATCGCTTACCGGCGGCGCTTATGGAATTGATTCGATTCCCACTCCATCCTTGTTCGGCATGAAGCTCGAGAATCTGAGTTATTTAATCTTCCTGCTCATCGTCATGCTGATTGGCATTTATGCCGTAAGAAAAATGACGCAATCCCGTATCGGGCGTGCCTGGATGGTTATTAGGGAGGATGATATTGTCGCACAATCAATGGGAATTAATACAACTTATTATAAGGTGCTGGTTTTTGCCATCGGCGGTGCTTATGCGGGCGCAGCAGGTGCCTTGTTTGCACATAAGGTTTCATTTATCAGTTCGGACTCATTTGGCTTCGCGGTTTCGGCTACACTCTTGAGCATGGTCGTAATTGGTGGCTTGGGCAGCATCCGCGGTACGCTATTTGGCGTAAGTGTGCTTTATTTATTACCTGAATTTTTCCGTTTATTTCAATTTACGTTTATTGATATGAATTATCTTGATATGTATAAAATGATGATTTATGGCTTGCTAATGGTCCTGATGATGCGCTACCGTCCAAATGGGATATTTGGTAAAAAGGGAGCAAAGAAAGTAATAACGAAGCCATTGCACAAGAAGAAGGCTGTCAAGGGTGGTGAACATATTGCTTAAAATCGAGGGAATTAGCAAACGATTTGGCGGGTTAGTCGCGGTTAACCAGGTCAGTCTTCAAGTAAATGAGGGAGAAATTTTTGGGTTAATCGGCCCAAATGGGGCGGGGAAGACGACATTCTTCAATATGTTAACAGGGATTTATAAGCCCAATGAAGGAACTATTGTTTTTGAACAGCAACAGGTGCAGGGAGTAAAGCCGTTTCGCATTGCTAAATTGGGGATTTCCCGGACCTTCCAGAATATCCGTTTACTTAAGGATGAATCGGTTCTTGAAAATGTAATGGTTGGGATGTTTGGCAAGACACATACTGGACTTTGGTCCGCTATTTTGGGGCTGAGGTCTGCTAAAAAAGAAGAGGAACTGGTGAAGGAAGAAAGCCGAAAAATAGTAGAACTTGTTGGACTCACTGGCTTGGAAGATGAACTGGCTGGCAGCTTATCCTATGGAAATCAGCGCCGAGTGGAAATAGCCAGAGCACTGGTAGCCAAGCCGAAGCTTCTTTTACTCGATGAACCGACAGCGGGAATGAATGCGGATGAGACGGAGGAAATTGGCGAACTGATCCGGAAGATCAGAAAGAATGGAACGACTGTTATTTTAATCGAGCATAATGTTGGCTGGGTGATGGGGCTCTGTGACCGAATTGCCGTATTCGACCACGGAGAGAAAATTGCTGATGATGAACCGGAGAAGATTATTGCAAACCCTGCCGTGATCGAAGCATATATCGGAAAAGAAAACACAGAAGAGGTGAACGAATATGCTGCAAATTAATAATCTTAACGTTTCTTACGGAAGCATTCATGCGGTCCGGAATCTGTCACTGGAAGTTCAGGAAGGCGAGGCTGTTGCTTTAATTGGGGCAAACGGTGCAGGGAAAACGACAACGGTAAATGCTATTTCCGGAACAATCCCTTCTAAAGGGTCGATCCTTTATCAAGGAAAAGAGATTAATGGGCTTGCCGCCCATAAGGTTGTTAAAGAAGGTATTGTCATGGTTCCGGAGGGAAGAAGGATTTTTCCGAAATTATCGGTCGTAAATAATTTAATTATGGGAGCGTATGCCAGAAAGACATCGAAAAAGGAATTACAGCAGGAAATCGAGAAAATTTTTGCTTTATTTCCACGTTTAGCTGAACGGCGCTCTCAGATGGCCGGTACATTGAGTGGCGGAGAACAGCAGATGCTGGCCGTTGGACGGGCCCTGATGGCAAAGCCAAAGCTGCTGATTCTTGACGAGCCGTCGATGGGTTTAGCACCAATTGTTGTTAAAAGTATTTTTTCAACGATTAATCGGATTAAACAAGAGGGATTAACCATTCTGTTAATTGAACAGAATGCGACGATGGCCTTATCAGTAGCGGATCGAGGATATGTTTTAGAGAATGGGGAAATTCATTTTCATGATACAGCAAAAAACCTGCGTGAACAGGATGTGGTGAAAAAAGCCTATCTCGGGTAGAGCAAACAGCCAAGGTTTTCTTAAAAAATCTTGGCTGTTTCTCTTTATAAATAGATAAGTGCACAGTAAATGAAGGGACGAATTTGCATGCAGATTTTATCTGCAGTAAGAGTTTGAAACCGTTTACAATGCTATTGTAATGATTGCTTCAAGGACAGGAAAAAGGGTGCAAAAAACATCTGCGGTTATTTTCTGATAGTTTATCAAAATACTTTTACAAGATGGATGATAGGAAGTCGAAAAGTGCATTCATCATGCGAATTTTAAGAGAGGAATGAAAATATTCATATAATTCAACCAACTTGGCACGGTACTTGCAATATATAAAAATGAAAACACCAATATTACTTTTCATTACAGGAGGAACTATTAATGTCAAAACCAGAGATCTTATATTCCGTCAAAGCACAAAGAGGCCCTGAATTGCGTTGTAAGGGCTGGAGACAAGAGTCAATCTTGAGGATGCTTGAGAATAATATGGAAAATGCTGAGAAGCCAGAAGAACTAATCATTTATGGTGGGATTGGGAAAGCGGCTCGTAACTGGGAGTCCTACCATGCGATAGTGAAATCGTTAAAAGAATTGGAAGATGATGAAACACTAGTTGTTCAGTCTGGTATGCCTGTTGCCGTTTTCAAAACACATAAATATGCACCAACGGTTGTTATGGCCACAACAAATATTATGAAAGCGGACTGGCCAACATTTTATGAGCTGCAGGATAAGAACTTAACGATGTATGCTAATTATACAGCGGCACCGTGGGAATATATTGGAACGCAAGGTGTAATCCAAGGAACATTTGAAACACTGTCTGCGATTGCCCGCTTACATTATGATGATTCACTTGTTGGAAAAATTCTCTTAACAGCCGGTGCCGGCGGTATGGGCGGTAACCAGACAAGAGCGATGACCATGCACGGTGGTGTAGCGATTCTTTGTGACTCGAATGTGGAAATTATTAAGCGCCGTATTGAGAAGCAATTTATTGATGTTTTAGTAGATTCATTAGATGAAGCGATTGTATTGGCGAAAGAATATGCGGCTGCTGGAAAGCCATTAGGGATTGCCGTTGTCGGGAATGCGGCTGATATTTTTGAAGAAGTGCTGCAAAAAGGATTCCTTCCGGATATTACAACCTCGATGACACCGGCACATGACCCAATTTCTTATTTGCCAGCAGGATATTCAGTTGAAGAAGCAGAGGAGCTGCGCGAAACAAATAGAGAACTTTACTTAGAAAAAGCACGTGGAACCATGATTCGTGAACTAAGAGCACTCATTAAGTTTCTAGACCTTGGGGTAAAATCGTTTGAGTACGGCACGAGTATTCGTAAAGAGTGTATTGATGCAGGAATGCCTGCTGGAGAAGCAAAGCGCCTCCCAGGCTTCGTTGCAGAATACATTCGCCCGCTCTTCTGTGAAGGCCGTGGACCTTTCCGCTGGGTATGTCTATCCGGGGAAGCAGAGGATTTAAGAAAAATTGATGATATGATCTTAGAAAAATTTAGTGATGACCTGCTTGTTACCCGGTGGATCAAGCTTGCTAAAGAGCATATTCCAATTGAAGCATTGCCAGCGCGTATTTGTTATATGGGCTTTGGCCAGCGTAAAGCGTTTGCCTTAGAAGTTAACGATATGATCAGACGGGGTGAGCTTGCTGGTCCAGTTGCTTTCTCCCGGGATAACCTTGACTCCGGTTCCATCGTGAATCCGACATTTGAATCTGAAAATATGAAAGATGGCGGGGACCTCATCTCTGACTGGCCGGTATTAAATGGTCTTTTAAATGCTGTTGGTATGTGTGATTTGATTGCCCTGCAAGCTAACTATTCAATGGGTGAAGCCGTTCATACTGGGGTTACTATGGTAGCCGATGGGACTGCCGAGTCAGATATGAGGCTTGAAGTGGCCATGACAGTTGACTCTGGAATTGGTGTTATCCGCCATGCTCAAGCAGGCTATGAAACGGCACGAGACGTTGCCAATGGGAAAGGAAAGCTTACAAGCGAAAGCATCAAGGTTCCGTTATGGTGGTCACCTAAAGCAACATTTGGTCCGAAAGATTTAGAAAAGGAAGATGTGAAGGCTTAATCTTGTCAAATAAAAAAAGGTAGAGATCCTTTAATCGGATCTCTGCCATTCCTTTTTGTATATTACCAGTGATTCCACTAATACCTTATGAAAGATACCTTGAATAAATCGTATCCCTTATAAAGGTCCTGCTTTAAATCAATCAATAATTGTTCTATTAGAATTTAAGGGGGCATTCGTTTGGAAAATCCACAGTTACAAGTATCTACTGATATTAAACAAAGTGAACCATCTGGTAATCTACAAAAAAAATTAAAAACACGCCATATCTCGATGATTGCCTTGGGTGGGACAATCGGAACCGGTGTTTTTCTTGGAACCGGACCGGCGATCCACGCGGCAGGACCGGGGGGCGTTTTAGTTGCCTACAGTATTATTGGCATCATGGTGTATTTTGTGATGACAGGGCTTGGGGAACTGGCAACATTTATGCCGACAAGCGGCTCCATTAGTACGTATGCCACCCGTTTTATTGATCCTGCTTTGGGCTTTGCATTTGGCTGGAACTACTGGCTGTCATGGGCGATGACACTTGCTGCCGAATTATCAGCCTCTGTACTGTTGATGAAATATTGGTTTCCAGATAGCCCGTCACTGTTATGGAGTGGATTATTTTTAGCTATGCTTTTCCTCTTAAATATTTTATCTGTTAAGGGATTTGGAGAAGGAGAGTACTGGTTTTCGTTTATTAAAGTCGCCACCATTATTATCTTCATCGTTGTTGGAATCTTGATGATTTTTGGAGTTATGAACGGCAGCCATCCCGTTGGATTTAAGAATTTCACTGTTGGCGATGCTCCATTTGTTGGCGGATTTCTCGGTACATTAGGGATTTTTCTCGTTGCCGGTTTCTCTTTCTCAGGAACTGAATGTATTGGTGTCGCAGCAGGTGAAACGGAGAATCCAGTCAAGAATATACCTCGTGCGATTCGCAGTGTTTTTTGGCGCATTCTTCTATTCTATGTTTTAGCAATACTCGTCATTTCGTTTCTTGTTCCATATACAAATGAAAGCCTTCAGAGCTCATCTGTTTTAACCAGCCCCTTTACAATAGTTTTTAAACGAGCTGGCTTTGCTTTAGCTGCTTCCGTTATGAATGCCGTCATTCTAACAGCTGTACTATCTGCTGGGAACAGCTGCCTCTATGTAACAAGTCGAATTATGTATGCAATGGCGAAAGACGGACAAGCACCGCGTATCTTTACAAAGGTTACTAAAAGTGGTGTTCCGGTAGCAGCCCTAGTTGCAACCACTTTGATCGGCATGCTGGCCTTCTTAGCCTCGTTTGTTGGTGATGGTAAGATTTATCTTTGGTTGATGAACTCTGTTGGAGTGACCACTTTTATTTTCTGGCTGGGCATTGCCTTAAGTCATTACCGCTTCCGAAAAGCTTACGTTGCACAAGGCAACTCGATAAACGATCTTCCATATCGCGCAAAATGGTATCCCTTTGGACCCATCTTTGCTTTTGTTATTTGTTTTGTGATTTTACTAGCACAGGATTATCAAGGCTTCACATCAGGAAATATCGATTGGGAAGGTGTATTCGCTGCCTATCTAGGAATACCAGTTTTTCTTGTATTTTGGCTAGGGTATAAATTTATAAAGAAAACAAAAGTCATTCCTTTACAAGAATGTAAGATTGATATCAAAGAGTTTCATCAATAAGAAAAATAAGGGATGGGAAAAAGCCTAAAAATTTCAACTCAGGGGAGGGCACACACCAATGTTTGAAAATAATCGAAGCATAAAACCTGATTTAATCATTCGTAATGCGGCAGAAGTAATCACTTGCACAGGGGATAGTATGGAGGAAATTGGGCTGCTGTCAAACGCAGCCATTGCGATAAAGGATGGAAGGATTGTTGGTGTAGGTTCCAATGAGGAGATCGCAATGAGATTTAACTCCGAGGAAATCGCTGCCATCGATGCTTCCGGAAAAGTCGTTGCCCCAGGTTTTGTCGACTCCCACACCCATTTAGTTTTTTATGGCACAAGGGTCGAGGAATACTCGGCAAAGCTGACTGGAAAAAATAATCCCGAATCATTAAAAAAACTGGGCATTACCACGGGTCCAAACCGGACGGTTGAATTAACAAGAAATCGACCTGAAGAAGAGTTATTGGAGCAATCAAAGAAACGCCTCATGACCATGCTGACCCATGGGATTACCACTGTCGAAAGCAAAAGCGGTTATGGCTTAACAACTGAAAGTGAAATCAAAATTTTAGAAGTAAGCAGAAGATTACATGAAGAAACACCGCTTGATGTATTCAATACGTTTTTAGGTGCCCATGGATTCCCGGAAAATGTAACAAAGGCTGAATATCTTGATGTGATTATCAATGAAATGATCCCGCAAGTAGGAGAACGGGGATTGGCGGAATTTTGTGATGTTTGGTGTGATGAGGGTTATTTTACCGCGGAAGAATCGGAATTAATTCTAAAAGCTGGTTTGCAGTATGGAATGAAGCCAAAAATTCATGCAGATGCCTATTCCTATATTGGCGGTACCGATCTTGCAGCGGAGATGAAAATGGTGTCAGTCGATCATTTAAACTATACACCAGTAGAAGTGATGGAAAAGCTTGCAGAAGCAAAAGTAACAGGAGTGTTAATGCCTTCTCTAGATTTTGCAGTGAGTCATAAACGCCCATTTGAGGCACGAAAAATGCTTGATTTAGGCATGAATATCGCCTTGGCAACGGATCTGTGCCCGGCCAGTTATACCCAATCGATGCAATTTGTCATTGCTCTTGCTTGCAAACTTTATCAGTTCTCCGTTGAAGAAGCGATTAAGGCGGCTACATATGGTGGGGCGAGGGCGCTTGACCTTGATGATCGGGGAGTCATACAAGAAGGGAAACTAGCTGACTTGCAAATTTGGGATGTCCCTACTTATAAGCATATTGCCTATGAGCTTGGAACCAACATTGTGGAAACAGTGATTAAAAATGGCAAGGTAGTTGTGAATCGCTAGAAAAATAGAAGTGCAGGAGGGATTAAACTTGAAAACCAATCAAGTATCAAGTGCAGCAGACTATGTAAATGCGGAACGGTTACAAGCGTTATTTCTTGAACTGGCAAAATTAAATGCACCAAGCGGGAAAGAAAGCCTTGTGGCGGATTATTTGAAAAAAGTACTGCCAGAGCTTGGCTTTACATTGGAATTTGATGAGGCACATAAAAATTTCAACGGTGAAGTTGGCAACCTAATTGCCTGGCGTGAGGGAACAGATCCTCAGGTCCCGCCGTTATTTTTCTCAACACATATGGATACGGTATTGCCGACAGAAGGGCTGAAGCCTGTTATTAAGGACGGCGTGATTTATTCAGATGGAACGACCATTTTGGGTGCGGATGACCGTGCTGCCTTAGCTGCTTATTTGGAAGCCATTCGGGCAATCATTGAAAGCGGTGTTCCGCATGGTCCGATCGAATTAATCCTGACTGTCAATGAACAGCCAGGTCTTGTCGGCGCTGCCTATATGGATTACAGCAAGGCAAAAAGTAAAACTGGCTATATTTTTGATAGCAGCGGAGATGTTGGTCAAATTATTCTTAAAGGACCATACAGCAGCCGCATCTGGATGGAAGTGGAAGGGAATGCCGCTCACATTGCGCTAAATGCAGAAGAAGGAAATAGTGCTATTCTCCTTGCTGCTGAAGGATTATCAAAGATGAGGCTAGGGGCAATTGATGAAGAAACGCTTGCTAATATCGGCATCATAAAGGGTGGAGAGCTAACGTCGATCATTCCTGGAAGTGTCACCATTGCCGGGGAAGTGCGCAGTTTTTCTAAAGAAAAGTTAGACTTACAGTTGAAGCATATGGAAGAAGTCATGGAGCAGGCAGTAGAGAAAAATGGCGGAAAAGTTGAGGTAAGAGTTGAGAAAAAATATCTTGGCTTTGATATTGCTAAGGACGATATTTTAGTAAAAACTGCTATTGAAGCGGCCAACACTATTAAGGTGAAACCGTATTTAACCGAAACCTTGGGCGGTGCCGATACAAACGTATTGAATGAACATGGATTAACCTGTCTGACCCTTGGGTTAGGATTCCAAAATATCCATTCATTCCGAGAGTGTATCAGTGTAGAAAATCTCATTAACACGGGCAGATTGACCGCGGCACTGATTGAGCAGTGGTATGCCAACCATAAAAATGCCTGATGGAGTAATGGGAATAAAGCGGCCCTCACAAAATTTAATGTGAATCACTATTACTCTATTAAATTCACTATTTCTATTGGTGATTACGCGAACTAGATTATAATGATAAAAGACGGAATATTCAGCCTTAGTATTTGGCTGTGTTAAAGCACATTGTTGATTTTGAACACAATGTTGATTGGAGTGGAAGGCGCGAGACTCCTGCGGGAGTAGCGGGACAGGTGAGACCCCGCAGGCGCTTTAGCGCCGAGGAGGCTCACCGCCCGCCCCGCGGAAAGCGAAGCGCCTGGAACGGAAATCAACATTCACTTTTAACACAGCCTTAGTATTTAAATAGGAGTTGGACACAATGAGCAGCAAAGAATTAGTCGAATTAAAATTGGTAGACTTAGACGGGGTTACATTGGACCGCTACAAAGTACAAAGTGTTGCGGATGGAGAGGCACAAGTTGGGATACCAGAGCAAAACTGGAAGCGTGTGCGAGCAAGCCGCGAACGGGTTGAAAAGCAAATCAATGATGGAAAAGTAGTTTATGGTGTCAATACAGGGTTTGGTAAACTGAGTGATATCGAGATTGACCGCGCAGATAATGCCAAATTACAGCTGAATTTATTGCGAGCTGATGCTGTCGGTGTTGGCGAACCTCTTCCCATTCCAGTGGTAAGAGCAATGATGACATTAAGAGCCAACTCACTTGCGAGAGGGTTCTCTGGGATTAGAGAAGAAACCTTACAGCTACTAATTGATTTGATTAACAGCGGAGTTCATCCGGTTGTTCCTTGTAAGGGATCGGTCGGGGCAAGCGGCGATTTAGCACCGCTTTCCCATATTGCCATCGTCTTAGTCGGTGAGGGGAAAGCGGAATATAAAGGAGAAATCCTATCAGGTGCTGAAGCGCTAAAACGTGCAGGGCTACAACCAGTTTCCTTAGAAACGAAGGAAGGTCTAGCCCTCATCAATGGAACACAAGCGATGTCGGCTGTTGGTACGATTGCACTTAACGAGGCGGAACGTGTTGGTTTAGCGGCAGATATGGCAGCAAGCTTAACAATGGAGGCACTAAACGGAGTAATCTCTGCATTTGACAGTGAATTATTAGCTGTCAGGCCCCATCCGGAGCTTGAATTTGTTGCATCGCGCATGAGGAAATGGCTGGAGGGCAGCAAACGGATTACCCGGCAAGGAGAAATCCGCATCCAGGATGCCTACTCCATCCGCTGTATTCCCCAAGTCCACGGGGCATCGTGGCAGGCGTTTAATTATGTGAATGAACGTTTAAGTGTCGAAATAAACTCGACAACGGATAATCCAGTTGTTCTCGAAAACGGTGAAATTCTTTCAGGAGGACACTTCCACGGCCAGCCGATTGCGTTATCGATGGACTTTTTGAAGGTTGCGGCAGCAGAGTGGGCGAATATTTCCGAGCGAAGAACGGAACGGCTCGTCAACCCGCAATTAAGCGGTTTGTCGCCATTCTTAGCGCCTGACCCAGGGTTAGAATGCGGCTTGATGGTTGCCCAATATGTGGCAGCATCACTGGTTTCTGAAAACAAAGTACTTGCCCATCCGGCAAGCGTCGACTCTATTCCGACCTCTGCCAACCAAGAGGACCATGTCAGCATGGGCACAATCGCTTCCAGGCAAGCAAGAGAGATTATTCACAATTCAGCAAGAGTCATTGCGATTGAAATGATCTGTGCCTCTCAGGCGATTTACTTGGAACAAGCAGAAAAAGAGCTAGCGCCGGCCACAAGAGCCTATTTGGAAAAAATCCGCGCCATCTGCCCGCCGCTAGAAAGTGATCGCGCTATTTCTGATCAAATGGAAGAACTAGCCCAGTTTATCTTAAATGATCAATCATTAGTCGATAATCAATGGCAGCAAAAGGAGCTTTAATTTGAAGGGGAAATCCTGAAAAAGAAGCAGACACGTCAATGAACCTGGAATCATGCTCAGTCATGCTTCCAGGTTCATTTTTTTAAAATGAAGGCTTTGTTAAATAGTTTTGTTGTTTTTCAGGAATAAAATATGGGAACGTCCGATTTGGACGTTCCCGTTCTAATTCCATTAAAGCGCCAGATTGTTGAATAGCCATGTTTAAAGTTTATTCAAGATAATCCCTTTTTAAATTGGAGACTAGTTACAAAACTCTCTTATAATCTGCTTCTTTAATTCTTTTATCGGAAACATCTGTGGATATCATTCAATGAAGTTTCGCAGTGACAACAAGGTACTTTTACGACAAGATTCGCATAATGGTTCTATAAAAGTCCTCTCACTCTTTTATTTCACATTTTATTCGTATTGCGACATAAAAATAATATTAAAATACTAAAATCAACCCTTGTCCATTTCCAATCTAACCATCATTACATATTATTTAAAGAGTCTTAATAAAGGAGGTGATACACTATGGAATTCGAACATCGTACAAGTCGTCGTCGTACAACTCGTCGTCGTAATCCTTTTGCTTTAATCGTTGTGCTTTTCATCCTATTGATAATTGTTGGGGCATCCTTTATGACAGGATACTAATTATCTTTTTATAGGATGAATTAAGACCAAAAAGAAATAATATCTCACCTCACTTCATTTGAAGCGTGTATAAGACGCTTCTTTTTTTCTCTTTAATGCATTCTCCTTAGGTACCTTATGGGTGCCTTTTTTAATTAAAATAATTAGATTATTCTTATGTCGCAATATTTTTCAATTGCGAAGTTAATAAACAACTTCTTCTTCAACTGCCCCGTTAGCTCCATAAAAAAAGGCTACTCAATAGCAGCCTGACCTTAAGCTCTTGAGTTTATAAGGAGTTTTGCGTCATTCTTCAAGGTATTAAGTACTTTTGTGATAATTTTGACATTATAACAGAAAAAATGGTGATTTACCGTGTCATACTCCAATTTTCTTTCATACGAATAAAGCGGAGGGATACAAATTGGACGAGGCTGAAAAAATACCGCAATATAAACTATTTATCAAACCATCTGACCTTAGAGAACTGGAATGGACTATTTGGATTGACGATCCCATCCCTGCTCAGTTAACGCTGGATGAGAAAAGGCTTGACATTGTTATAAGTTATCGCGGATCTCATATTCGTGATTTTTCGAAAAAGTCTTATCAAATTTCTTTCTATAAACCTAAAAAATATAAAGGTGCGAATCTAATTCATTTAAATGCTGAATTTAAGGATCCATCTCTTATCCGAAATAAATTGTCTTTTGACTTCTTTTCCGAAATTGGCGTGTTAGCGCCGCAGTCACGCCATATTTTTTTAACGCAGAACGGAAAAGCCGAAGGAATTTACTTAGAAATCGAATCAGTGGATGAAAACTTTTTGAAGAAAAGAAATCTACCCATTGGAAGTATTTTTTATGCCGTTGATGGTGATGCGAACTTCTCGCTTATGAGCGACTTGGATAAAGAAACGAAAAAATCACTGGAATTAGGCTATGAAAGAAAATACGGGACCAGGGCTGATGATCATTATTTACAGGAATTCATTTATAAAATTAATACGATTCCACAAAGAGAATTTTCTCGTGAAATTCTAAAATATGTCGATGTTGATAAATACCTTCGCTGGCTTGCCGGAATTATTTTTACATCAAACTATGATGGTTTCGTTCATAACTATGCACTCTACAGGAATGGTGAAAATGGCCTCTTTGAGGTCATCCCATGGGATTACGATGCGACCTGGGGGAGGGATGTAGACGGAAAACTGATGGAAGCTAATTATGTTCCGATCGATGGCTATAATACCTTAACAGCAAGGCTGTTAGCTGTGGATGGTTTTCGAAAGCAATATCAACGTCTCCTCATAGACATTATGAATCATCAATTTACAGTTGAATTTATGAAACCAAAGGTTGAAAAACTACTTACATTAATCCGGCCTTATGTATTGCAGGATCCATATAAAAAGCAACATATCAATGATTTTGATTTGGAATTAGGGTTTATCACTATGTATATTCAGGAAAGAAGAAAGTACTTATATGGGAAATTAGCAAAATTAAATTAAAATGTGATGAGCATTTCTTCACAATCCAAATAATGGTCTAGATATTTAGTCTTTAAATCATTAAAACTCACACGCTCTCGGAAATTTTAGTTATTATAGAACGGACGTTCAGTAAAATCGAATAGCAACATTTACTTTTAACACAGCTAAAAAAATAATAACAGTGATATCTCCCTATAAAGTCATATTCTTGGAAAAAGATACAAATACTATTTTCGTTTGTATGATTTTAAAGGGAGGTTTATTGATTGGTTAAACAAGTTTCCATCTTTTTAGTGTCCATGCTGGTCGTGGTTGGACAGTTCCTGCCTTTACATGCCAATGCCAAAAAGGCAAACGGGACTGTTCAGCTGCGCTTACTTGAAACGACCGATATCCATGTTTTCTTAGCGAATTATGATTATTATCAGACAAAACAAGACGACAAGGTTGGTTTGGTGAAAACCGCTACCCTCATCAAACAGGCACGAAATGAAGTGAAAAATTCGATGTTGTTTGATAATGGGGATGAGATTCAAGGGAATCCTCTAGGGGATTATGTCGCAAAAGTAAAGGGATTAAAAAAAGGCGAGGTCCATCCTGTATATCGCGCCTTTAATCTATTAGGTTACGACGCCACCACAGTGGGCAACCATGAATTTAATTATGGGCTGGACTTTTTAGCCGAAACCCTTAATGATGCCAAAATGCCTGTTGTGAATGCGAATGTCTATAAGGCCGGAACAGATAAGCCTTATTTTGAACCATATGTCATTTTGAATAAAAAGGTTACCGATGATCGTGGAAAAACGCAAATGATCAAAGTAGGGGTCATTGGCTTTGTAACTCCACAGATTATGGAATGGGATAAAGCTAATTTAGAAGGAAAAGTAGAGACGAAATCCATTGTAGAGTCCGCAAAGAAATATGTTCCGATGATGAAAAAGAAGGGGGCTGATGTCATTGTGGCCCTTGCTCATACAGGAATAGGCGGAGAGCCTTATCAGCCTGGAATGGAGAACGCGGCTTACTATTTAACACAAATAAAAGACATTGATGCCGTTTTAACTGGTCACCAGCATAACACCTTCCCAGGTCCTATTTATAAAGATTTAGCGAATACGAATCTTGAGAAAGGGACCATCAATGGGAAGCCGGTAGTAATGGCGGGAGCATTCGGCAGTCATCTTGGAGTCATTGACCTCCAATTAAAAAAGCAGCGTGGAAAGTGGAGTGTGGTTGACAGTCAGGCCACATTAAGACCGATTGTCGATGCAGAGGGTAAATCGATTGTGCAAACAGATGAGAAATTAATGAAGGCGATTTTACCAGAGCATGAAGGAACAATTAAATATGTTAATCAACCTGTCGGAGAAACGACCGCGCCAATATTTAGCTATTTTGCGCTCGTTCAGGATGATCCCTCTGTTCAAATAGTAAATAATGCACAAACTGATTATTTAGTGGGAAAATTAAAAGACCCAGCCTACAGTAAGTATGCAGGTATTCCTGTTCTTTCAGCAGCAGCTCCATTTAAAGCAGGCGGTCGTAATGGTCCTGACTATTATACGGATATTCCTGCGGGAACACTGGCGATTAAAAATGTCGCGGACCTTTATTTGTACCCAAATACTCTTCAGGCAAAAATCGTAAATGGAGCCCAGCTCAAAGAATGGCTGGAAATGAGTGCAGGGCAATTCAATCAGCTGGATCCAACTAAAACGGGAGAGCAGCCATTAATTAATCCAGATTTCCCATCGTTTAATTTTGATGTGATTGATGGTGTACAGTATCAAATCGATGTGACCAAATCGGGTAAGTATGATGGTAACGGAAATGTAATCAATGCAGGGGCAAGTCGAATTGTCAATCTCACGTATCAAGGTAAGCCTGTCGCTGCAGACCAACAGTTTATCGTCGCGACCAATAACTACCGTGCTTCAAGCACCACTTTCCCAGGAGTAAGTAAGGGTGAAATTGTATTAAAGGCTCCAGATGAAAATCGGCAAATTGTCACGAACTATATTCAAGAACATAAAACAATCAATCCGTCGGCTGACCAAAACTGGTCGTTTGTAAAATTCAAAGGTACGGTGGTACCGGTGTTTGATTCATCACCGAAGGCACAAAATTACCTTAGTCAGTACCCTAATATTAAATATATTGGCCCATCTATTGGGGGATTTGCAAAATATTCGATTGATTTAACGGAATAACCAGTACTTGAAAAGGCTGCCCCAATTAATTTAGGGGCAGCCATTTTAATGTATAATTCAAAATTCTAATTATGTAAGGAGTTCTGCTTGGTTTCCTGAAGCGGGTTAAGAACCAGCGGAATAAAGTCCGCATAGCTGTCAATGTGGAAATCAGCTTCAATGTTTGGATTTTGAAAAGCAACAGTTTTAATCTTTAACTGTCTTGCAGGAATCAGATCCAATTCGCGGTCACCCACAACCAAATCAATATGGTGGCTTTTTAAGACAAATTCATAAGAAGAACGATGAGGTTTTCTCGTGAACCCTTGTTCTTCAACCGATACAATTTCTTTAAAGTATGTGGCTAAATGGAATTTTTCAAGGTGATAAATGGTGGATTCCTTATCTCGATGAGTCACAATAATATTGTTAGCGGCAGCAGCTAAAGCATTCTCTAGGTGATCAAAGGGCCTGCTATACAGCTTCGAGTAGTGATTATGTAAATTTTGGTATTCTTTTCTTTTCTCCTCACTAATACCATAGTGTTTAAAGGCGGTTTTGGAATCTTTTTTAAGCCATTTTAGCACTTCGCTGCGGTCGAGGTCTTTTTGACTTAAGCTCACGAATCCTTCAACAAGTGCCGGATAGGTATCGAATAAGGTTCCATCGAAATCCCACAATATATTCATCACAATCTCCCCTTCTAAAAAGTTACAGATTTTCGGAACGAGAAAGTCCATGGAGACATGGGATGAGAGTGAGGTCAAATTCGGAGTACCACTAGAAACCGTAAGGTTTGTGGTACTTCAAGCATTTGAAAATTTCACTATCTTTATTTCCGTATAATGGTTGTAGAAATTTATAGAAATTGATACAATTAAGGTATTAGCGAATATATGTTCCTATTCCGTATTCGCTGCTTGGAAATGTGTAGTGTACGATTAAGCGATACGTTGAAAATCAAAAAAGCCGTTACTAGAAAGGAGCTGAAACCTATGGCAAGAAAGAGTACACCAACTTATACTATCGAATTTCCGCTAACCATTCCAGTTTGGCAAATACACCGATTAGAGAAGAAATTTAAGATTGCTCGTACAGTCTACAATTCTTGTCTAGGTGAAGCTCTCAAACGCCATAAATATTTAAAAGCCAATAAGGAATATCGCAGGCTGGTGAAAGAACCGAAGTCCAAAGGACGTGATCATCAACTTTCAGAGTTACGTTTAACCTACGGCTTTTCTGAATATAGTTTACACGATTTCGTGATACAAATTCAACACAAATTCAAGGGAAATATCGGCAGCTTAGAAGCACAAAAACTTGCGACAAGAGCGTTTCAATCAGTAGAGAAACTACATTTTGGCAAGGCTCGAAAAGTCCACTTCAAAAAGTTAGATGATAATATTTCTGTTGAAAATAAATCAAACAAAACGGGCTTGAGATATGCAGACGGCAATATCCTTTGGGGAGACAAGCCAACAAAGAAATGTCCAAACCCTAAGAATTGGTTGTGTATGCCGATTGCACCGAAAGCCAATGATGAATATGCTCACCTAGCCTTAATGGATAAGACAAAGTATGTGCGTATCTTCAAACGTGAAATCCGTTGTAAAGTTCGCTATTTTGTACAACTTATTCAAGAAGGTTATCCACCAACAAAACGTAATCGAAAAGTTGCGATTGATGGAAACAAACGTGTAGGTATTGACATTGGTTCCTCTACAATCGCGTTTACCAGCGAAACTACCGTTGAACTTCGTGAGCTTGCACCAGAATGTCATTTTGATCAAGTCGAATTAAGACGTATTCAGCGTGCAATGGAAAGGTCGAAACGAGCGACTAATACTGACAACTTCAAAGAAGATGGCACGATTAAGAAAGGGCGCTTGGAATGGAACTACTCCAACCGATACAAGAAGCTTCGTAAAATACGCAAAGAATGGTATCGGAAAATGGCTGTCCGGCGAAAAATATCGCATGAGAAGTTAGCGAATGATATTCTTGCACTAGGTTCTGATGTGCGAGTAGAGACCATGAGGTTTCAGTCGCTTCAAAAGCGAACAAAGAAAACAACCCGCAACAAGAAGAATGGCAAGATTAACCGCAAGAAGCGGTTTGGTAAATCAATCGCTATTCATGCCCCAGCCATGCTCCTAACCATCATAGACCGAAAACTTGGCTACCAAGGACTCTCCATTAAGAAAATAGATACCTACGCTACAAAAGCTAGTCAATTTAATCATGTCACTGGCGAATATACCAAGAAACAGCTCTCGGACCGTTGGAATGATTTTGGAGAGTTTCGTATCCAACGTGATTTATATAGTGCTTTTTTGATTGGAAATACCACTGAAACTCTTAACTTTGTTGATGTACACAGATGCAACGAACAATGGAATAACTTTGTCAAAATGCATAATCGTGAGATTGCAAGACTAAAAGAATCAGCAAGCAAAACATTGCGTTGGTTTGTCGCATAAACACAAACCTGATTGGTCGTAATAACGCCCAAGAGAAGTCGGAACGACAAACACACAAGGAGTCCATAGTGGCTTGCTTGGAGAAGTGTCTTGCTATACGCAATACGTCCGTTAATGTTCTAGGAGAACGTGCACCAGTGCTCCGATAGAAACTCTATCCGCAAGGAAAGATAAGGGTATCGTTGAGAAGTGTACTAGGCAAGTTTGCCGATGTATCCTAGAACCCCACTGCTTTAGCAGTGGGAGTTGTCAGTCTAAAGATGTTACCATATACAGCTGCAATTGCTAAGTTGGATGAATATTAAAAATTTTTATAATTTTTGTAAAATTATTGTGTCATCTAATAAATTCTTCCTTTGGTATGTTATAAAAGGAGTGTGATTAAGTGGTTTCAGTTTTGATTGCTACGTTAAAAAAGAAAGGGTGTTGTAAACTTTGTTAAATTCCACCGTCCTTCAACATGATAGTAAACTGGATTCATTCCATCCTATTTTGAAATACAGTGGAGCGAAGAAAGTAAAAAATGTCATCTTCCTGATCGGAGATGGGATGGGATTTTCTTATACCACCGGTCTTCGCTACTTCAATCATGCTTCCCAAAACGGAATCATGACCCCTACTATATTTGATCAATACTTTGTTGGCTCCCAATCAACCTATTCATTAGATAGAGAAAGTAATATCACAGATTCCGCCGCAGCAGGTACGGCATTAGCGACGGGGTATAAAACCTATAATGGAGCACTTGGTTTAAACATTGATAAACAAGCTGTTCCGACAGTTTTGGAATATGCAAAATTTCGAGGTAAGTCTACTGGTTTAGTAGGAACAAGTCAGATCAATCATGCAACATTGGCGGCATTTGCATCGCATATTGAATCTCGAGAACAATATGATCAAATCGCTGATGACTATCTTGATGAACGAATAGAAGGCAATCTGAAAATAGACGTGCTGCTTGGCGGGGGTACATCCTATTTCGTGCGCAATGATCGAAATTTAGTAGAAGAGTTTGTCAAAAATCGTTTTGGCTATGTGAGCAACCTACAGGAGCTGGTTGCGAATAAAAAGGAGCAGCTGCTTGGCTTATTCGCACCGGTAGAGCTGCCGAAACAAATTGACCGCGATTCGACTGTTCCTTCCCTTTCCCAAATGACGCAAGCGGCTATTCAGCGCTTACAGCAAAATCCTAATGGCTTTTTTCTATTAGTTGAAGGAAGCCAAATTGATTGGGCAGGGCATGATAATGATATTGTAGGGGCGATGAGTGAGATTAAAGACTTTGAAGCAGCCTTTAAAACGGCAATTCAGTTCGCTTTCAATCGAGAGGATACGATTGTTATCGCGACAGCAGATCACTCAACCGGGGGAATGAGCATCGATCGAAATGATAATTATAGATGGAATCCAAGTGTCATTAAATCGATTACCTCCACACCTTCTGTGATTGCTAGAAGATTGCATGATACAAAGGATATGAACATTTTAACGCATCATATGCCATTTTCACTTCATGAAGAGGACCTAAAAACTATCAAATCAACGCTGGAAATGGAAGAAGAACACTCAAGACAAACACTCATTGACATCATCAATCACTATTCCAGTACGGGCTGGACAACAAAAGGGCATACGGGAGAGGATGTTCCCGTTTATGCGTATGGTCTGAATAGGCATTTGTTTAGCGGCCGAATGGAAAACAGCGATATTCCAAGGATTCTTTTTCAGATAATGGATTAAAAAGTCGAGGCAAACTTATAAACGTTGTGAGAAAAAATAGAAAATTGGGGCACCATCTCTTTTTAAAGTGGTGGTGTTTTTTCATCTAAGGCGAACAGTTCATAATTACTGTTCGCCCTGTGAACTATTAAACATACCGATTGCTGCCCGACAGCATCCCAAATAGCATCATAACAATAGAAATCAAGATAAGCGTGATAATTGGAACTGTCCAAATATGGGTTTTATCAAACAAATATCCAATAAACAGAGGACCTACTGCCGCAAGAACATAACCAGTTGATTGTGCCATTCCAGATAACTCGGCAGCCTGATTAGCATTTCGGGCACGGAGTCCGATATAGCTTAGAGCAAGTGGAAAGTTTCCTCCCAATGCAATCCCAATTAAAGTAATACTTGTGATTAATATCGGATAGGACGAGCCTAATAGTAATCCACCATAACCAATAACCGAGAACAACCCTAACACGAAAGCAATCCATATTTGGGAACGATAACGTCCTGCAAAGACTGGGATGAAGAAACTAGCGGGTAATCCTACTAGTTGGGTAAATGACAGCAGCCAGCCTGCAGTCCCTATATCTATTCCTCGACTATGTAAAATCTCGGGTAACCAAGAAATCGTTACATAAAATAAAAAAGACTGAAATCCCATAAATATAGCGATTTGCCAGGCAAGTGGTGTACGCCAGATGTGATTAGAGGCAGGACTAACTTTTATTATTCCTTTTTGACTTCCTTGCTTAAATTTAACAAGAAAAGCCCATACCATGATCGCGATTACGACCGGGATTCCCCAAACGATTAAAGCCCCCTGCCATCCAAGGTTCAAACCAGTTGCTAAAGGAACACTTACTCCTGATGCTAATGATGCAATTAAGCCCATTGAAGTGGAATAAACACTTGTCATGAGACCAAATTTCTGCGGGAATTTATCCTTTACAACAGCTGGCAATAGAACATTGCCAATCGATATCCCTGCTCCAATAAAAAGAGTCCCAGTGAAAAGAAAAAATGTCATTGGGATGGAGCGAATCCCTAACCCGATTAAAAGAGCGATCAACCCAACGAGTAAAGTCCGCTCATTTGTTAACCGATTGGCGATTTTTGGAACAATGGGCGACATGATGGCAAAAACAATTAAGGGCAAACTCATTAATAGGCCAGCGCTCCAATGTGCTAATCCAACATCTTCCTGAATCATTGCCACTAACGGTCCTACTGATGTAATCGCAGGGCGCAAATTAAAGGCGACAAGGACAATCCCTGAAACGAGCAAAAACATATATATCGATTTCGTATGTGTATTCGATTTTTGTAATTCCACTAATAGAGCTCCTCTCAAATAAAAAAACCTCTTAAAGTATATCATGGCAAACAATGGCAGTCACTGTTTGCCTAAGGGTACTTTAGCAACATGCACTTTAAAAACTATTTGTAAAGTTTACAATTCTTCACATGCGCTAAACATTCTATTAACCGCAGCTTAATATTTTTGAGTTTTAATAGAGAAGTAATCAAAATTGGGGGAGGAAATGAAAAAATGAAAAAGCGATTGACGGCTGTATTAGCCCTTAGTTTAATGATTCCTGCAGTAACACCTGCGGCAGCGGCTGGGAAGGATATCACGATCAATTCTTTCAAGTTTAACTCAATGAAAGCTCCAGCAACCATCGAAGAAATGGTACAAACCTATACAGGTGCATCCGTGGATGTTACGTATAGCAACGGAGCAACCAAGAATTTCCCACTTACCTATAAACAGTTATACCTTTCTGATGAAAAAATTGTGACAAATAAAGGGGTAAAAATCCCTGCAGGAACTCCGATCGATGCTAAAGGCGATCCGATTATGGATAAAAGCGTACCTGGACAAGAATCGTACTATATTTCTGATGCACCAGATTCTAATAGTCTAATGAATGTGGGCGGGAATCTATTCCTAGTATCTCATTTTGAATATCAAACTCTTGACAGCTCAGGGAAATCGGCTTACGGGGTGGTTCCGGCTTCGATGACCTTAACTGCATTAAATCAAGATAAAAAGAATGGCGAATTATCGGTTAAAGAAGCTAAAAAGGTGGATTTTTCGCTTGTAAATGGACTTTGGATTCCATGTAATGGCTCTACCTCTCCTTGGGGAACCCATTTAGGTTCGGAAGAATATGAGCCTAATGCTCGCCAATTTGAGGCTGAAATAGGGACTGATAAAGATTCAACGAATGTGAAAGGTTTTGCTAAGCTATACTTTGGTGATGAAGCGAAAGGAAATCCATATAACTATGGATGGATTCCTGAAGTGACGGTACAGCCAAATGGTGATACCAGTGTGGTAAAACATTATAGTACAGGCCGTTTTTCTCATGAAATGATGCAAGTAATGCCGGATAATCGGACAGCTTTCTTTGGTGATGATGGAAACTACACTGTTACATTCATGTATGTTGCTGACAAAGAAAAAGACTTATCTGCAGGAACCCTATATGCGGCAAAATTCGGACAAACAAGCACAGAAAATGGCGGAGCCGGTAATCTTGAATGGATCAAGCTTGGCCATGCGACAGACGATGAAGTCAGAGCAATTATTGACAAGGGTACAAAGTTCAGTGATATTTTCGAAACTGCCAGCCAGCCAACAGAAGGCTTTACGGCCGTTAAAACCGATTCCAGCGGAGCAAAAGTAGAATATTTAAAAGTAAAGCCAGAGATGGAAAAGGCAGCGGCGTTCTTAGAATCCCGCCGTTACGCAGCCCTAAAAGGTGCAACAGCTGAATTCCGTAAAATGGAAGGTTTAGCGGTAAATGAAAAAGATAAGAAAGTCTACATGGCCATGTCTGAAATCGGAAAAGGGATGCTCGAAGATACAAATAAGGTCGACCCTGTTGATGACATTCGCTTACCACAAATTCTTGCAGGTGGAACCTACGAATTGAATCTAACAGGCGGGCAAAAAGATAAGGATGGCAATACCATTGATAGTAACTATGTTGCCTCCGCCATGAAAGCAATTGTTGTTGGTGAGGACTTAGCTGCACCAGATGCATACGGCAATAAAGCAAATCCAAATAAAGTTTCTAAACCGGACAACTTAAGCTATTCGGAAAAAATGAGAACCTTATTCATCGGTGAAGATGGCTCAGAGCACACCAATAACTTTGTTTGGGCCTATAATATCGATACAAAAGAGTTGTCCCGCGTGCTTTCAGTACCTGTTGGAGCAGAAGCAACAGGCTTACGTGTTCTAGATAACTTTAATGGTTTTTCTTACATTTTGAGTAATTATCAACATCCTGGGGATGAACTTAAGAATTTCCAAGGAACAGCAGTTGATAAACAAGCATTAGAGAAAGCAATGGAAGAGGGCATTGGCATCCTGAAAAAAGGTGGCATTGGTTATATCGCTGGAATGCCGCAATTAAATGACCTACATGTTGGATGGCATCTTGTTTCCGGTAAATGGTTCTTCTACGATGAAAAAGGTGAAATGCAAACTGGCTGGGTAAAAGTTGGAACTCAGTGGTACTTCCTTGATGTGTCGTCGGGTGAAATGAAAACCGGCTGGGTGAAGGACGGCAAGAAATGGTACTACCTTGCGTCATCAGGTGAAATGAAAACCGGCTGGGTAAAAGACGGTGCAAAGTGGTACTATCTTGGATCATCCGGTGAAATGAAAACCGGCTGGGTAAAAGACGGTGCAAAGTGGTACTATCTCGGATCATCCGGTGAAATGAAAACCGGCTGGGTGAAAGACGGAGCGAAATGGTATTATCATGCTTCATCTGGTGAAATGAAGACCGGCTGGGTAAAAGATGGATCAAAATGGTATTATCTTGGATCATCCGGTGAAATGAAAACCGGCTGGGTGAAGGATGGAGCGAAATGGTACTATCTTGCATCATCGGGTGAAATGAAAACTGGCTGGGTCCAAGTGGGTCAGAAGTGGTACTATCTATATAACGATGGAAGTATGGCAGCAAACACCATCATCAATGGCTACAAAGTCAATAAGAATGGTGAATGGATTAAGTAATTCCTAAATAGTTCAATAAAGGCGAACAGTGATTGCCACTGTTCGCCTTTCTATGTTGAGATTATTGTGGAAATTCACCGAAAAAGTGCAGGTAGACCCTGTCTACGTCGCTTTATTGGGTATCCGCAGTCAACGAGGATTTAGCAGGTCTTTCCCCGTTCTGTAAATCAGCAATAGTCAAGCCAAAGTTCATTTGTAAATGAGGGTAATCTTTAAATTTAGCCCAGTCGCCGCCCCATTCAAACCCTAAAGCTTTCGCTAATGAAACAACCTCGGTCCAATCTGCCTTTCCATTTTTATTTCCATCATACTCCATATCCCAAATCACGTTTCCGGAAGGGGTCTTTAACGCAAAATCAATGGCTAGCCCAAAATTGTGGTAGGACTCTCCGCCTTTTGCATACGTAACAATACTTCCCTCCGCCGAACGACCCTTTTCATACAGTCGATTCTGATCGTCCGCACTTCGGAAACCATCGGTAATCACGATGACAATTCCTTTATCAGCTGCTTGTTGAACCAATTGTTTGGTCCGTTCCTTCACAATTGGATGAAGCTCAGTTGGTAAAGAATTAGAATGATTTATGTTCCGTTCTGTAAAAGGATTGGATTCCTTAATAAACAGATTAAAGAATAGGAGAGCAATTAGCACAAGAATCAATATATAAATGGAACTTCCTATCCGTTTTAGTTTCAACACCACATATTCCTTTCCTAACGAAAATGATTTCACTTTGTAAGACGTAAACAAGAGCTTAATTGTTTCATATTATTGTATACCATATTTTGGGCGCATCATAGGCATGCACAAGACATTAAAATAGGAAATACGTAGTAAGGAATATTCTATTTTTACAGAAAATAAACAAAATTAACAAACAGTTATCGTTTGCTTAAAATTTACTTAACAAAATGTAGGTAGAATGGTACATGGTGGAAATTTAACTGAGAAGAGGGGAAGAATGTGAGAGTTGGGAAGGTTAGAAAGAAAGCAAGGAAGCTGTTCGTACTTGCATGTATGTTTGCAATTATTCTATCAAACCTTAGTTTGGCAGTTCCAAGTAAGCGAATTTATGCAGAAGAAATGCCAAAGGACGAACAATCTGTGGACTCTACTAAAATAGAAAATAGTCAAAGTGAATCTGTAGATCCAAGTCAACCAGGCGAAGGTCAAGATGAATCAACTGCCCCAGATCAACCCGCTGATAGTCAACGTGAATCAGTTGAACCAAGTCAATCAGATGACAGTCAAAATACAGAAATTGACAAAAGTCAACCGATTGAACCATTAACGGAGGATACTCATTCAGTAAAAGGTGGTTCTGTATCTAGTCCACCACAAGAAGACACATCAGCACAATCAGGTGAAAATCAAACAGATGACAATGTTGCTTCTCAAGCAGTAAACGGGGGAGAAGAGGATTATAATCAGTTTCCTCAGCTATTGATTACCGAGCTTTCTCCCAATTCTAAAGGGGGAGGAACGGATTATTACGAGTATATTGAACTCTATAATAATACCAATAAACCAATTTCACTAGAGAAATATTCATTTGTTTATAAATATACCGATACTGGAAAGGAATTGCCTTTCCTTGTCCCTGCCGTTACGTTGGAACCGCAGCAAACAATCGTCTATTGGTATAATAATGGAAACTTTAAGTTAGCAGACTTTAATGCAAATTTTGGCACGAATTTATCTGCAAATCAAGTATTAGAGTTTAAGGATGTGTTCCCCGGGTTTGCAAACACTGGGTTCCGTGCCCTTGTGATTAAAGATCAGGCGGGAAAAGAAATTGTGTCTGCCAGCTATTTAGCTGAAGAAAATGATAACAATGGCTTAGGGATTGAATACAAATATCCGGCCTCAGGAACTGCGATGGATAAATATCGTGTCCTCGCTGCACCGACTCCTGGACCGATTGAAGCCGAGCAGGTTCCTGCTCAACCGGTTAATCTTGATGAAACTCCTGCGGATGTAGAGGCACCTGTCATTATCCATACACCTGTAACCGATAGTGATGCTTTTTCACCAATAAAAATAGAAGCAGTGGTTACAGATAACATGACCGTACCATTTGTCACCCTACATTATAAAAAAGAAGGCGATGAAACCTTTACATCAATATCTATGAATGCAAGTGAAGGTGATTCAACTAAATTTGTAGTAGAAATCCCCGGTGTAAATGTGGAGTCAAATATTACATACTATATCGAAGCTTCTGATGGTACCAATAGTTCAAAGACGGAAGAATGCCTCATTACTGTAAAGAAAACCAATTTGGATTATAATAAGCTCCCTGCCTTTTTAGTGACTGAGCTTGTCCCTGATTCTACTAATGTCGGTTCAGCAGATGGCTATGAATTTATTGAAATCTATAACAATACGGATAAAGATGTGAACTTTAAGGATTACAAGATTCAGTATCGATATGGCACCGATCCATCAACAGACGTTATTTGGCCGTCCATACCGGATGATGTGGTGATACCTTCTAGAAAAACGCTCGTCTTCTGGATTATCAACGACCAAAACACAAATAAAACAGTTGCTGATTTTAATGCGAATTATGGTTCAAGCTTAGTGGAAAACAAAGATATTGTAAAAATTTATAGTGCGGGAATGGCCAATGCATCGACAAGAGGCCTCGTTGTGGCAACCAATACGAAAAAGGAAATCGCCGTTGCTTACTATAATGAAGAACCAAATGTCCTTGATACCAAGCCGGATAAAGGGATTTTCTATAAATATCCGCTTGATGGGTCGACTAAAATGGCAAAAATCAGTGCTAGTGTGAAAGAAGCTACACCGGGAGTGGTTGAATCATCTCAGGTTCCGGCACAGCCTGTCCACATTAGCGATGATACAATCAAGCCTGTGATTGAAAATATGACAAAAGTAACGGAAGTGAATCAAAAGGAAAACATTCAAATCGTTGCCGATGCTTCTGATGATAGGGAAGTAAAAACAGTGCGTTTATTTTATCGTCCCAACCATCAACAGGAATACACCCAAGTCCTGTTAACGGAAGATTTCGATGATATGATGTATCACCATACGATTTACTCTCCCGAAATCATCGGGAATCAATACGTGGAATATTACTTTGTTGTGTCAGATGGTACCAATGAAGTAACAAGTGAAACATATAAAATTGCTATAACGAATGATTTGGACGATTCAAGCTTGCGCTTAAATGTGAAATCGAATGAGATTGTTTCCAAAGAGGAGATTCTTAAAGGAACATCTAAATCAGAATCATCGGACCAGGTGAAACTTTTCATTGATGGCTCCGAGTTGACAGAAAATACGTACCAATCGTTGGAACATGATGCCTATTTTGCGTTTGAAGCAAGCGGAGTGGATACCTTTTTCCAAAATGGTGTCACAATGGGCGATGACATTATCCGGATTTTTGATGATGGCATCACGAATTGGGATACAATCACCGTACCAATTGATGCCGATCGCCTTAAGATTGGAGAAAATGTGATTACCATTCGTTCCGGTAATAAAGCATCACCATTTCAATTAGAGGAATCTAAAGAAAATCGCGATGATTTTGATATTAGAAATGTTCGTTTAGTTTTAGCAGACGGCACGATTTTACGAGATCCTATGAAAAATAACCCCACAAAGGTTTATGATATGGGGGATGATGGAACCTATCGGCCATTTGAAGATTTCACGTTTACGATTACAGGAGATCAAGCGCCTTCCAAGTCCTACAAATGGGATACCACGAAGGCAGCTGATGGAGAACATGTTGTCAAGGTACAAGACTCCGATGAAGAAGTAACTGTTTCAGTAAACGTCGATAATACTGCACCGGTGATTACTACCAACCTTGAGGACGGGAAGGAATACAAGGGCAAGTTTGACATCCAGGTCGATGCGGCTGATGCCATTGCAGGCGTGCAAACACTTCAAGTCATGCTGGATGATGATGAAATAACGGTTCCATATGAAACAGCCTCGTCAAAATTGTCTACTGGTGACCATACGCTGACTGTTACAGCCTTTGATAAAGTAGGAAATAAGGCAGAGAAGATTGTTCGTTTTTCAGTTGTGAATGAGAATCCAAACAAACCTGAGCTGATATCACCGACAGATAGGAGCTCAACTCCGGTTAATGGAAATCCTACTTTAAAGGTAAAAGTAACCGATCCAACTAACGACGATTTAGACGTTACCTTCTTTAAGGGCTTTAAATATGATGCAAGTCAAACCGATCGTGTAAAGGCATTCAAAAATGCTACAGATACAGAACCGCCAAAAGAAATGGTTCCTGTAGGCGAACAAGCCTTTACGGCTGAAGATATCTCACTTGTTTCGAAGCAGGATCAGCAGTACTTAGTGACGGATTCGACCACGCAATTCCCGTATCAGCGGTTTGAGGTGGCAGTGGATACTTCAGTTGACGAAACAGACCTTGTCGAATTGGAGTGGAAGGGGAAATCTCTGCCGGGCAGAAAGGTAGCCATGTATGCATGGAATCATAAGCTTGGTGATTGGTCGATGATACAATATAAAGTCGCCGGAGAAGAAGACTTTGGATTGAAGGGGAATGTGGCTGTCAGCGATTTTGTCAAGGGTGATAAGATCAATGTGTTAATCCAAGACGAAATTCCTTCAACACCTGACCAGTATGATTATACATTTGTGTGGATGTCAGACACGCAATATTATGCGGAAAGCTATCCGCATATTTATGACCGGATGACAAATTGGATTGCGGAGAAGCAGGATGAGATGAAAATCAAATATGTTTTCCATACAGGCGATCTTGTCGATAAAGCAGGCGTAGAATACGAATGGCAGAATGCCGATAAATCTATGAAAGTGCTTGATGACAATCATATTCCGTATGGAGTTTTAGCAGGTAATCATGATGTCGATCATAAGACAGGTGATTATACACAATATTATAAGTGGTTTGGCGAGGATCGCTTTAAGGACAAGCCATACTATGGTGAATCGTATAAAAATAACCGCGGCCACTATGATTTAATCTCTGCCAATGGAAATGATTTCATTATGCTATACATGGGCTGGGGCGTGGAAGATGAAGATATTAAGTGGATGAATGATGTCTTAAAACAATATCCACACCGTAAGGCAATCTTGAGCTTCCATGAATATCTTCTAGTTTCCGGCAACCGCAGTCCAATAGGCGAGCGGTTATATCAGCAAGTCGTGCTGCCGAATAAAAATGTCATTGCTGTACTTAGCGGTCATTATCATGACTCGGAAACATTGGTTGATGCGATCGATGATGATGGTGATGGGATACCGGACCGCCAAGTTTATCAGATGCTTGGCGACTATCAGGGAGGACCTGAGGGCGGACAAGGGTATATGAAGCTGCTTCATTTTAATCAAAAAAATAACAAAATTATCGTTAATACGTATTCACCTTATTTAGATAAGTATAATTATTATGACCCAATTGAATTTCCGGAGAAGGATGAACGGAATTTAGAAGTAGACCTAGAGCCGAAGCTAAAACGCGTGGCAACTGACTATTTTACAGTCAATGTTTATACTGATACTGAAATCGGTAAGGCAGAAAACATTCCGAGTGGATCTATTGCTCAAGCTGAATGGAAAGGGTTAGCAGAGAATCAGTCGTACTCTTGGTATGCAGTGGCCGAAGATAACTATACCGGAAGAGCTGTCTCCGATATCTGGACATTTACAAAAGGGAAGGATGAAAATCCAAATCCAAATCCAGATCCTGTTCCGCAAGAACCATCTGATCCTAAAGATGGACAAGGAAACAATCCTGGGAATAACGATGGGTCTACAGATCAAGGAAACAATCCTGAAACTACCGATGGTTCCGCCCCTGGTACATCCAATCCGGATGAATCTGGGAAAGGCGGCAATCCAAAAGAAACGAGTCCTGACAAGAAACCAGCAGCTCACGGCAGTCATTTGCCTTCAACTGCGACAAACACATTTAACTTACTTCTTATTGGAATTTTGATCATCATCATTGGTGGAACAACGTGGGTTTTAAGGCGGAAATCAACTGGAGCCGAGTATTAAAAACAGTAGAAGGCGATGCGGAAAAACCGCATCGCCTTTTTAATATATTGGAGAAAATACCGATTATTATTGAGGGTATTAAAAGATGATGAAGAGTATGTTGAGGATTTATGCAATATCAACAATACATAAACTGCCCCTAAAAATGGAAAGATAAATAAAAATTGGGGGTGGTCCGGAATGAAAAAAAACATCTTAGTCTCATTAATTAAGATTTTCAATAAGGAGCCCCATTTCAACGAACAATCCAATGCGAAAATCATTGATTTAAAAGAGCGGGATATTACCGGGCATTATGACCAAAATTTAGCGACTTTTAAGTCGATTTTTAGTATACCGAAAAATACAGATGTGAAAATCCGTGAATTTACCATTCGTGCACTAAAGCGCCGTGCCTTTATACTTTACATCGGCACCATGGTGGACCTCGAAAAAGTTCAGCAGAGCATTTTGAAGCCGCTTATTGAAAACGAACGGCCAACTGGAAAGATACAAGACATTATTTCCTTTCCTGTTGAAAAGACAACCACCAATATTGGTGATATTACCAATAACATCACGAGCGGCATCACCGCGCTTTTTATCGATGGAGATTGTCAATGCTATTTATTTGAAACAACACAAGTTCAAGGGCGCAGCATTGAGAAATCCGATAATGAAGTCATTGTCAGAGGGGCAAAAGAGTCCTTTAACGAAAAGCTCGCCGATAATATTGGATTAATCCGTAAAAAAATAAAAAATGAAAATCTGATTGTTGAGAGTCTGGTGGTTACTAAACGTTCCCGAAACGACGTACTGCTTGTTTACGAAAAAGACCTAGTAGATGATGAGTTACTTCAGAAGATCAAAGATCGGATTCATGCGATTGATGCAGATAGTGTCATTGATTTAAGTATATTGGAACAATATTTAGAGGAAAGGCCAAGGTCGCTGTTTCCTACGATCCTCAACACCGAACGTCCTGACCGAGCAGTCTCTTATATTGAAGAGGGCCACATTATTTTGTTAATGTCCAATTCACCAAACTGTCTTGTTTTGCCTGCTACCTTTTGGGCCTTGTTTCATTCACCGGAAGATCATTACCTGCGTACTCCATATGGTAACTTCATCAGGATTTTGCGATTCATGGCTTTATTTATCTCGGTTTTTGCGTCATCCTTTTATATTGCGATTACAAACTATCATGTCGGGATGATCCCGCCTGATTTGTTAATGGCGTTTGCAGGAACAAGGGAAAGGGTTCCCTTTCCGTCTATAATTGAAATCTTAATGATGGAACTTGCCTTTGAACTGATTCGCGAAGCCGGGCTGCGTGTGCCTTCTCCAATTGGACCAACAATTGGGATTGTAGGGGCCTTAATTTTGGGACAGGCTGCTGTTCAAGCCAATGTCATTAGTCCGATTGTTATTATTGTAATCGCCTTAAGTGGTTTAAGTTCCTTTATTATCAGTGATGTCAGCATGAATTTCGCCATTCGTATATCGCGCTTTTTGTTTATTTTTGCCGCAGGCTTTATGGGGATCTATGGACTAGCTGCTTTGCTTGTGAGCGGACTTTTTTATTTAGTTTCATTAAAGTCATTTGACGTCCCTTACTTTGCCCCAATGACACCCCGTTTCATCTCGGCAAAGGACTTAATTATTCGTCATGTACCCATCAAGGAAAGGTTTCGCCCAGGGTATTTAAAACCAAAAGATATGGTCAAACAAAGAGGGGATTCAAATTGATGAAGCAGCAGCCGGGAAAGCTAGGTATCCGAGAATATGTATCGATTACGGTTTTGATGGTTGGTTCAAAAGCATCAGAAGATACACCATCCCTTTTATTCAATCAGGTGCAAAACACAGCTTGGATGATTCCAATCCTATCTGCTGGAATCTTCTTTATCCCGTTCTTTTTATTAATCAAGACGATATCGCTATTTCATGAGAAAGACTTGTTTTCTGTCATTGAAAAATTACTTGGAAAATACATTGGCTTTTTTGTATGTCTAGTTATTTTTGCCTTCAGTTCATTTGGCATTTCGGTCGATTCAAGAACGTATACAAATATCATTAGGGCCTATTATTTTAATACAACTCCTGTCTTGGTCCTTTACGGTCTTTTCATGGCGGTTTGTGCCTATGGTGCGAAAAGGGGAATTCGGAATGTTGGGTCCGTTTCTTATCTGCTTATCTTTTATACAATACTCTCCTTGATTATTGCATTAATATTATGTACTCGAGAAAGTAATATTCAAGCTATCATGCCAATTTGGGGACCTGGGAAATGGGAAGTTTTAAAGGGAAGTTTGAAAAACCTGACTCTTTATGCTGATTTTTTTCTGCTCACCATGCTTGTTCCTTACTTAGGGTCAAGTAAAGAATTTCGACGAGGCACTTGGATTGCCTATATTTTCACTATTATTTTGATTAGTGCTGCTACGATCGTTTTCGTTTGCATGTTTGATCAATCTTTAGGAGGAATCGGCTATCCGTTTCATACGGCGATTCGTTATATTTCACTTGGAAGTTATGTTCCGAATCTCGAAATCATCTTTTTTGTGATTTGGATTATGGGGGCGTTTATTCGCTTTTCAGCCTTTTTGTATATTAGTGCTCTTATGTTTGGTCATCTGTTTAAAATAAAAGACTTCGAATACTTGATTCCACCACTGGCTGCCGTTTATTTATTGATTGGGGTTATACCGGAAACTCCAATGGAGGTTGGCCTTGAGTGGAAATCCAATGTTCAAATCACAGCGGGTCCTGTGTTTGCTGCCATTTCGCTTATTATCTGGCTGGCTGCTTTGTTAAAAGGAGAATTCAAACATGCGAAAAACAAAAATAGTATGTGAAATTTTGTTGATATTCATCCTTGTTTCTACCTTAACAGGCTGTTGGGATCGTGAAGAGCTTGAGGATCGGGCATATGTAATTGGAATTGGACTCGATCGCTCCAAAGCTAAAGGGAAAATTAAAGTGACCATGCTGCTGGCCAATCCTGAAGTGGGGAGTATGCAGGGCGGCGGCGGTTCAACAGAAAAGCCGCGTGAAATTATTTCATTCGATGCCAATGATTTCGTTACGGCGAAAGTGACTGCAAATGCGATCATCTCTCGAAAGATTAGTTATGATTTATTAAAGATTATGGTCGCATCTGAAGATCTTGCAAGACAACCATTGTTTTATAACCTTATAAATGATGCTGTCTATGATAAAGAAATTCGGATGAATGTTTTTTTAGCCGTGTCAGAAGAAAAGGCCAGTGAATATTTTTTAAAAAATCGTCCGAAAATGGAAACAAGGCCACATAAGTACTATCAATATATGATTGATCATGGGATTGAAAATGGGCTTATTCCTGATTCCACCCTTTTTCGCTTTTTTAAAACGAACGAAAGGGGAACAGACCTCTTTTTGGCGATGAACACAACCGCTACAAAGAAGAAGGACACTAAAATGAAAGGGGAGGACGAATACTATGCCGGGCAAGTAAATGCATCGGGGGAATTCGATAATACCCAATTTATCGGGTCGGCAGTATTTAGGAATGGAGTATTGATTGGCAAACTGACCGGTCAAGAAACAAGTATTACCAATACTCTTGATGATACAACAAACATTAGTGATTTTATAGCGGATATCCCCAATCCTTTTCCAGGCAAACGGAAATCATTTGCAGTCAGAGTCATGAAAAGAGAACATAATAAAGTGAAAATGGATCTAAAGGGCCCTAGGCCAAAGATTTTTATCACCCTCCCGTTAAAGTTTGAGCTTAAGTCAAACCCATCCATGGTCGACTTTTCTAAAAAAAAGAACCAAGCAATCATAAAAAAAGAAATAGCCCGCCATTTTAAAGAACAATTTGAGCGGGTATTAAAAAAAACACAGAAACAATATAAAGGTGCACCATACCCATTATCCTTTGATGCTAGGAAATATTTTGGGACTATTCAGGAATATGAAAAATTTAATTGGAACAAATCGTTTCTCAAAGCAGACATTTACGTAAAGCCAGATATTGAAATTGTCGATTATGGAAGATTACCAAAGAAGGCGGGGAAATAGGTTGAAAATAGTCACTGTCATTGTGTTGCTAGTTATTTCTATGTATACCGCTGGTTTCGCCATCTCTTTATGGAAGGAGAAACAAAAATTCGGGTCGGCCGCGGTTTTTTTTCTTACCTTGGCTATTCTTGTTCTTCCATTCTTTTCAATTCTTTAATACGAATAATAGGGCTTTCTGACTGGCAAAAAGGCGCACAGGATCATTGCTGTCCGCCTTTTTTGTTCATAATAACAGACATCCATTAGGGGGAGGTAGTTGGAGTCTGACCTTTTTTTCCTGCTTTTATCTCCAGTTTTTCACTTAAAAAAGTCGCCCCTAGGACAAGGACACCACCTATCATTTGAATAAAAGTCATGCTCTCACTTAAGAAAATCGCAGCAATAATGACAGCGGAAATCGGATCGATATAGCTGAGAACCGCAATTGTTTGCCCTTTTAGTTTTTGAAGCGAAGTAAAATATAAAAAATAACCTAACCCTGTATGTACAATCCCTAGGATCAAGATAAAAATAATGGAGTTTGAGTTTATTCCAGCAAAATTTAGTTGTCCCTGCCACCATATATAGGGAAATAAGATCAAAGCAGCTGCCATTAATTGTACTAAAGTGGTTTCAAAGCCGGACAAATTTTTGGTGAATTTGTTCATTAACACCACGCTTGCATAGAATGCTGCCGCTAAAAGGCCATAGAAAATACCTACTGTATGATTCTGTGAACCGCTTGTACCGCTAGACCCATTATTCACGATTAAAAACAAACCACCCATTGCCATGATAATACAGACAACTTTCACACTCGTCAGTTTTTCTTTTAGGAGCCAAGGTGCCAACATTATCACAAATATTGGCGCAAAGTAATAGCTGATCGTGGCATTGGAAATCGTCGTATATCGGTATGCCTCAAAAAGAAAGATCCAATTAAAGCCAACAGCCGCGCCAGATAATAGCAGTAGAATGGCATTTTCCTTTAATGCTTTTAAAGATGGTTTATGTTTGACTAGGAAACTAGCAAGAAGCAGGAATATACTGCCGATTACTCCTCTTAAAAACGCAATTTCACTTGAAGTCAAATCAATCTTTTTGACAAATACCCCAATGCTCCCAAAAATGAGCATGGCCGTAATAAGTCTCATTTTCCCATTCATACAGTTCCCCCCTTGTTATTCTTAATCCAATCACAAAATGAAGGATTTCTCAACCGGTTTTTACTGCGAAGTGAATGAAAATTTAAAATATTATAGTGGATATATGGTGAAAAGAGGTGGATGTTTGTGATACTGGTTGCTTTTTAAACATAAAGTGATGGTAACTATTTGTATAACTAGGAGAGGACATATGAATCTTTCAAAATTTGTTGATGAACTTCCTGTGCCTTCTGTTTTAAAACCTCGTCAGAAAGAACGATTCCATACTTATTATGAAGTGAATATGACGCAGTTTAAGCAATCCCTCCATCGTGACCTGCCTGAAACAACAGTCTGGGGCTTTGAAGGTGTGTATCCAGGTCCAACCTTTGAGGTTGAAAGTGGTGAAAAAGTTTTTGTAAAGTGGATCAACAACTTGCCTGATAAGCATTTGCTGCCTGTCGACCATACGGTTCACGGTGCCCACTTGGATGTTCCAGAAGTAAGAACGGTGATTCATCTGCACGGTGCAAGCGTTGAGTCGGAAAGCGACGGATATCCGGAAGCTTGGTTCACGAAAGGATTTGAGCAAGTAGGACCTCATTTTTCAAAGGAGATCTATCGCTATGATAATTTTATGCCAGCCTGCACTCTTTGGTATCATGATCATGTCATCGGGATTACCAGACTCAATGTGTACGCGGGATTAGCGGGATTTTATCTGATAAGAGATCAAAGGGAACGTGAATTAAATTTCCCAAGTGGAAAATTTGATATTCCGCTGATTATCCAAGATAAATCCTTTCATTCAGATGGTTCACTCTCTTATCCGAAACAGCCAAAAAATCCAGTGCAGGAATTAGATACCTCAGTCATACCTGAATTTTTAGGTGATACCATCGTGGTGAATGGGAAAGTATGGCCCTATTTCAACGTGGAACCGCGTAAATACCGTTTCCGGCTGTTAAATGGATCGAATACCCGTTTTTACAGGCTTAAGCTGGATTCGGAGCAGCTACTTTACCATATTGCAACAGATAGTGGATTAATTGAATACCCGATTGGAATCAAAGAAGTCCTATTGGCACCTGCAGAACGGGTAGAAGTGATCATTGATTTCACTAATTTTGAAGGAAAAAGAATCGTCATGACAAATGATGCCCCATTTCCGTTTCCAGATGGCGAGCCAGTAGATTCTAATACGGTTGGAAAAGTGATGGAATTTCGAGTGGTACTGCCGCTTTCAGGCATTGATACGAGTGAGATTCCGTCCTTCATGGTGCCTTTTCCGAAAAAGAGAGTGCAGACAGCCTCAAAGTTTAGGTTTCTCACCTTAACTTCAAGAAAAGATCAGTATGACCGTGAAGTGATGCTGCTCAATAATCAAGATTGGGATGCCCCGATAAGCGAAAACCCTAAATTAGGGCAGACTGAAGTATGGTATCTCCTCAATCTAACAACCGATACACACCCGATTCATCTTCATTTAATCGATTTTCAAGTTATAGATCGCAGAGCTTTTGATGTAGAAAAATATAAACAGAAGGGAATTCTCGATTACACCGGCCCGGCAATGCCTCCGACTCCACAAGAAAGAGGTCGGAAGGATACCGTCATCGCCTATTCTAATCAGGTTACTCGGATAATTATGAAATTTGGACCTTACACAGGATTGTACGTATGGCACTGTCATATCTTGGAGCATGAGGATTATGTCATGATGAGACCGTTAAAAGTCCTTCTTTAAAAGGGAGGATACGCTTCTTTTATCCCCAATCATTTTCTCAGGTACTCCGGAAACCATCAGTAATGAGAGTATCATTTCCCTTATTTCATTAGAGGTGAATCTTCTGCTATCTTTACAAAAATTTTATCTCGATTCGATTATTATAAACTCGAGATGATTGCTTTTTGTAGCATATGATAGTGGTAAGCAATTCAGTTACAATGCAAATGTTAGGAGAGAGAAAGATGAAGAAAGAGTCGAAAACGAAACAATCCAGTATGGAAATAGGGATTTATACATTAGCTGATTTAGGAGCAGATCCGCATACAGGGAACACCATTAGTGCAAGACAGCGGATTGTAGAGATTATTGAAGCGGGAAAAATGGCAGACGAGGCAGGGTTAGACGTATTCGGTGTTGGTGAACATCACCGTCTGGATTATGCAGTTTCAGCGCCGCCGGTTGTGTTGTCGGCCCTATCACAAGTCACCAAGAAAATAAAACTGACAAGTGCCACGACGGTTTTAAATACCGTTGACCCTGTCCGTTTATTCGAGGATTTTGCGACACTCGATTTAGTATCAAATGGTCGGGCTGAAATCATTGCGGGGCGTGGGGCGTTTATCGAATCATTTCCTTTGTTTGGGTACGACTTGAGTCAGTATGATGAATTGTTTGAAGAAAATATTGAGCTTTTTCTGAAGTTGAATGCGTCTGAGAAAGTTACTTGGAACGGTCATTTTCGTTCAGGATTAAGTGATGCTGAAATTGCACCGCGGCCAGTGCAAAGTCAAATTCCATTATGGGTTGGGGTTGGAGGCACTCCGGAAAGTGCAGCACGTGCAGGGAGATTAGGTACGGGCTTAGCATTAGCGATACTTGGAGGCGATCCACTCCGGTTTAAGCCACTAGTGGACATTTACCGACAAGCTGCAAGTCAAGCTGGACATAGTCTTGAAGATTTGAAAGTTGGAGTATCTGGCCATACCTTTATTTCGAAAACGACGCAAAAGGCTAAAGACGAATTCTTTCCTTATTATTCAAATTATTGGGGATACCTCAATCCCCAAGGCGGAATGGAGACAAGGATGTCCATAGCTGATTTTGAACACCTGTCAGCGCCAGAAACGGCTTTATTTGTCGGAAGCTCACAGCAAATTATTGAAAAAATCCTCCGTCAATACGAGCTTTTCGGGCATCAGCGGTTTATTGCCCAGATGGACATAGGCGGCATGCCATATAAAAAAGTGGCCGAGAACATTGAACGATTAGCAACGGAGGTTGCGCCAGTCATTCGCAGGGAAACGAGCAAGTGATTATAATAAATATTCAAAATGGAAAGTGCTTAGAAAATGGTATAAGAAAGTTAATAAACTTTTCTAATACCGGATAAACGGATGGAGAAAGAATTCTGCTGTTCATCTTTCAACGAAAGAATTTGTTCACGTAAATTTAGGCGATAGACACGTCCTTTAATAGTTTGTAAAATACCATTTTTATCATAGTCAATTGTGACAAGTTTTCTCTCAGCCAGTTTTTTTAAAAACATTCAGATTCCTCCCTTCATAAGTAATGGTTCATACAATTCCATTGTAAACTGAACATATTAAGAAATAATGAAGTAGTTGTTAAGGATAGATGTTAAAAAAGTAAACATTTTGGAAAACATGAAATCACAAATAATAGAAGGGGTGCGAAATATGTTTCGCATCCTTAAATAGTAAGTCCCCTTTATTGTATTATGTAAACGTTTTTCTTCTGCTTGAGATACCGTTAAAGTATTGTAAAGATTCTGTATTCTAATGCACGGCTGGATTAAAAAAAATCTTAGAACTTGATAAAATATTGAAAATGAGCTGGAAGTTGGTATATAAGTTGTGAAATTAGAAAATGAAGGTTTTCTCAACTGGTTTTTACTACGAAGTGAATGAAAATTGAAAATATTGAGAGTGAGTATATGGTAAAATAAGTTAGACGGGAAATGAATTTCTAGCAGTTCGTTCTAAGTTGTTTAAAAAATTGCCGTTTTAACGAGGAGCAATTTTATGGAAACTAAAAAGTGGATATTGTCTTTTGGGGTGATATGGACGATTCTTTTTTCCGGCTTGAGTTTCTACTGGGCAATGGGAGGCATGTTTGGTGTTAGATCCCTTGGAGGAGCCATTTATGAAATGGCATTAAACCCAGCGCCATCGTTTGTAAAAATAGTTTGGATAACTGGATACATCAAATTGCTCGGAGTCGTATGGCTCTTGATGCTGTTAATGAAATGGAGAAAGCCTTGGATTCAAACGACGCTCTATCTCATAACAAAGATTTGTGGTTTATTACTTTTTTTATATGGTTTGTTAAACTTCGTAACAATATCGCTTAGTGCAATTGGTGTTTTAAACTTTGATTTAGATAGGTACGCCACCTTTTGGAGATTAGTCTTTTGGGAGCCTTATTGGATGATCGGAGGTATATTTTACTTTTTTTCAATTAAAAAAAAGAATTAAGGAGATTTTTGTGTGGAAGGAACTTCCCCAATTAATGTGTGCAGAAAGCTTGGAATCCTACTATGAATCTGTTGGATTCAAGAAATTTTCTGTGGGAATGTCAAGGAATATAAATCGTTAAGAATGGATGTTCAAGTAAAGGGCAGTTTGGAGGAATAAAATGCACCAACAAATTTTTAAGAAATTTGAAGCAGCAGATTTCAAGGATTATTTCCAACTAGTATCGAATAAACAAGTTATGGCTCAAATTACCCAACGTTCAATTTCATTAATGGAGGTTTTGTAGTGAACCCACAAAAATTTATCATAGCTCAGTATAGTCCCAAGTATGCTGAACAGACAGTGGCTATGTGGCGCGATAGTAAGGAACAAGCTATTGGCCAGAAAGAAATTCATAGCTTTGAAATTCACCTATATTTTTTAAATTCTATATTACCTGAACAGTTTCAAATAGATTTAGCATTAATTGATGAACAAGTAGTTGGAATGATTGCCTATAATGAAAGGGAAGTAAGCCAGCTTTATATTCATAATGATTATCAAGGAATCGGTATAGGTAAAACATTACTAGACAAAGCAAAAGAACAATCAAGTGGTAGATTAACATTATATACATTTGAAGTAAATGAAAAGGCACAACGATTTTACGAAAAACATGGATTTAAAAAGATTGGCAGCGGACATGAAAATGAAGAGAATTTACCTGATATTCAATATGAATGGATGTCCAAATAAATAAAGTAATCACGTAATAAATCAAGTATTGGGGCCAGTAATAACTTGAGGCATTAAGAGGTGATAGGTTTGGTGAAAACAGATAAATAGCCTCCTAAAATTCGTAAACACAATTTTAGGAGGCTAATAAAATGAAGTTTAATTTAATTGATAGAGAAAATTGGGATAGAAATCAGTATTTCGAGCATTATTTAAATCAAAAGTGTACGTTTAGCATTTCTGCAAATATAGACATCACAATATTATTAGAACGCCTGCGCAACAAGGGGATTAAACTATACCCGAGCTTTATATATATGGTAAGTAAAACAGTAAATTCTCATTCAGAATTTAGAACCTGTTTTAATGATGAGGGAGTTCTGGGGTATTGGGATCAAATGATTCCTAGTTATACAATCTTCCATGAGGATAACAAAACATTCTCTTGCATTTGGACTGAGTTCTCAAATGAATTTTGTGTCTTTTATAAAAACTACCAAGAGGATATAAAGCAATACGGAGTTGTTAAGGGGCTTTTTACGAAAGAAAATGAACCTAAAAATTCCTTTCCTATATCCAGTATTCCATGGGTTAGTTTTACTGGATTTAACCTAAATATAAATAATGATGGCGACTTTTTACTACCTATCATTACAGGGGGAAAATATTTTAATCTGGAAGATAGAACATTGTTGCCTATTTCATTGCAAGTGCATCATGCTGTTTGCGATGGTTATCACGCTAGTACATTTCTAGACGAGTTACAGCATTTATCTAATAATTGCCATAAGTGGCTCACTTGAAAAAAAGTAAATGAGAGTTCGTTTTTATATAAGGAGTTGTTACAGAAACTCCTTTTCTTCAACTGGGGCCAATTATATTAACCCGTTGCGAGGGACTTCCTAGAGCAACTTTTATCATAAAGTTGTAATTAGTATATGAATTTGTTTATTTGAAAAATCTATATATTACGTCACCACGTATAAATGAATGAAAGCTGCAAGGGACTTGCCAAAGTTGCTGTAGAAAGGACTAAATAACTCATGACCAAGGCTGTAAATATGCTTTCTATACTATGGTTGCTCAATACTGGCAAACGTATGACAGCCAAGCAACTAGCGGAAGAATTAGAGATTAATATCCGCACGGTGTACCGTTATATCGATGCCTTGTGTGCCAGTGGAGTTCCAATTATTTCGGATGCGGGTCATAATGGAGGCTACAGTTTGCTTCATGAGTTTACAAAGGCGCCATTATTTTTTGACGTAGACGAGCAAAAAGCACTGATTCATGCAGCAAGTTTTGCATCAGAGGCAGGGTATCCATTTAGTGAGGTTTTGAATGGGGCAGTCGCCAAGCTGAAGAAGTATACAAATCAGGAACAATTGGATTATATCAATCGTCATATAACAGGATTTGACGTGATTCAGCCCCCAGTAAATTCCGAATTGGAGTCGCTTCTACAAGAAATAGAAGAATCCGTAGCAGAAGGTTTAACACAATTAATGGAATACCAAAAAGGAAATGAAAGCACACCTCAACCACGCAGCATTGATCCATATGGTCTTATTTATTGGAAAGGAAATTGGTATGTCATCGCCTATTGTCACCTCCGCCGTGAAATACGCAGCTTTCGTGTGAATCGGATAGTGAGTCTATCTCGAACAGGTATTGAATTTGATCGTCCAACAGATTTTTCAGCACGTTCTTTTTTTCTAAATGGACTTTTGCCTGATTTAGATCAGCCTGAACATCTGATTTCCATCCAAATTGAAGGACATGCGCATGCCCTCGATGATTTATGCCAGCATTGGTTATTTGGGCATGCACTTATCCGCCGGTCGGAAAATCATGCTCATTTTAGGATCGATGAGCAATCGATCAATAGTTATGTACCCTACTATCTTCTTCCCTATGGAAGGGCCATAAAGATCCTAGAACCGTTATTTTTAAAAGAGAAAATGGTAACGGTCACTTCAGAATTAGTTAAACATTATCAAAACTTTTAACTTCACTGACCGTATGTGTCAGTGAAGTTTGTTTATGATGTAAAAGGTAGTACAAAAATGAGGAGGGATTTTGTTGATGAAGGATCTGAAGTATGTATTTTATATTGGCGGAAGTCCAGAGGATGTATGGAAGGCATTAATCTCGCCGGAGGGAACAAAGCAAATTTATTATGGAAGTGTGATCCGATCCACCTTTCAAGTTGGAGATTTGTTGGAATACGTTGGCCCGGGGGCTGATGGCGATGAAACGGTTCATGTTTATGGGAATGTATTAGAGCATGTCCCAAATCAAGTACTCCGTTTTACCCACTTTGCCGGAAAATCTTACACGAAAGATGATAAACAGGAATATGAATCTAGAATTTCCTATCTCTTAGAGCCAGTTGGCGCGTGTACGAAGTTAACCTTCATTCATGACAAATGGCAGGAAGGGGATCCTCATTACGAGAACAGTGATGCTGCATGGTGGATGATCCTTAGTAACACAAAGACATTAGTAGAAACAGGCAAAACACTTGATTTAGAATAATAGTGCTTAATGACTATACAAATGATGAAAATTAGCTCAGCCGAAAGCTATTATATTGAAAACCCAAATCCAGCCGCCGAATTCGGTATGGATGCAAACTATACCAGTATATTCGAACGGCTTTGGCGGGGGTGAAATGATTTGATATATTAGTCTGCTTTGGTCTGCGCTATTATTTAATAGAATTAGTTAATAAGTGTCACAAGTTTCTCCTATATTCCAATTAATCATCCTAAAGTTGTAGAAAAATCCAGCCCTTTTGCCGAAGTGAAAAAGGTTATAAAATTGTAAGATATTAAACAGTCGATGTTAAGTGACATCATAACTTTTTGGGGAGAAAATAATAAGCAATAGAATAAAGCGAAGGGGGCTACTATTATGACATCAAAAATGATGCAAGCGATTCAGGTTTATCAATATGGTGGGCCAGAAGAACTGAAAATAGGGAATATACCGTGTCCAGAACCAAAGGAAGGGGAAGTGCTAATTCGCGTTGAAGCGGCAGGTGTACTTCCGCTTGATTGGAAAATCCGACGAGGGTTAACTAAAAATATTATTCCTGTTCACTTTCCTTATATACCTGGCTCTGCTTTTTCCGGTGTGGTTGAAAAACAAGGGCCAGGGGTTACAGACTTTCAAATAGGACAATTTGTCTTTGGTCGGGCTAAAGGAACCTATACTGAATATACCATTTCATCCGTCGATGAACTCATTCCTATGCCGGAAAATCTTACTTTTACAGAAGCTGCTACTATTACAGGTGGGGCTGCAACTGCCTATAATGCTCTATTTAATGAAGGAAAACTAGTGTCTGGTCAGAAAGTGCTCATCCATGGTGCTGCCGGAGGAGTTGGTTCATTTGCGACACAGTTTGCTCACTGGAAAGGAGCGAACGTCATCGGGACTGCCTCAAAAAAAAATCTAGATTTTATCCGTCTTCTTGGTGCAGATCATGTGGTAGATTACATCAAAACTCAGTTTGAAAAGGTTGTAAAGGATGTTGACCTAGTTTTAGATACGGTAGGTGGCGATACTCTTCAGCGGTCTTTATCCATTATCAAACCCGGTGGAACGTTGATTTCGCTTGTGGAACAGCCTCCAATAGATAAGGCTAAGGAACTTGGAATTAATGCGAAAAAAAATAGTAGTTTGGCCTCTAAGGAGGATTTAAGGGCGATTGCAGATTTAATTGCTCAGAAAAAGATTAAAGCTATCGCTGATAAAATATTTACATTAAATGAAGTCCAGCATGCACATTCAGTGAGTGAAATGGGACATGGACGAGGACGGATAGTGCTTCAAATTGCCGACACATTAAGCAGATAAAAAAGAAATAGAGCATTATTCTAATAAGCCCTGATAACAAAATGTTAGTTATCAAGGGCTTTTTTTCTTTTCGAGAATAATCTTTCATTCAGATTTTATACTTTTTTTAGAATTGCTTTAGAGGCGGTTTAGACATGGAAGGTATCATGAATGACAGAAAGCTTTGGTAGGCCTAATTCGGAGGAAATGCAGCCAAGGCTTTACACTAAATAATTTAGGAGGTTTATCAATGAAAAAGAAATGGATGACGGCGGGAGCAGGATTAGGAATCGGGGCGGTACTGCTTTTAGCAAGTGGTTTTTCCGCAATGGCAAACACATCCGGTTATGATGCTTACAAAACAGCGCTGAAAAATACGAAGGCAGAAACAAGCATAACAACGAATGTTGACTTGACGATAACAGATAACGGAAAAATGCTTGTCACAGGGGCTGCTGACTTGAAGGTAAATATGGAGCAGAAATCAGGAAGCGTGGCTGCAACCATTGGAGATTCTACCGAAAAGCGCTCAATCAATGTATTTAGGCAAGATGGAAAGGTCATTTTTAAAAGTAGTGAAAATGATGTTTATAAGGTCAAGGAAATGAATGCTCCAAAATGGCAGCGCAACGGGGATCATTCGAATCCGCCGAAAGTGGTGGAGCAAGTAATCGGGACATTGCTAGGGAATATTAAGGACCTTGCGACAGTAGAAAATCAAGCAAACGGTGGCAAGCATGCGGAACTGCATCTTTCCGGAGACCAGGTTCCTGCAGTAGTAAATGGGGTGGGAACAATTGTTGTATCTAAGATTGCGAATCACGAAATAAACGAAAAAACCCCAGACTGGATGACCAACATGCCGAAATTAACAGACAATATTAAGGTTGAAAAAATCGATATGGATGCTGAAATTAGCACAAAAGATATCCTGGAAGAGCAAACGGCAAAAATCAATATTTCCGGTACAGATAAATCTGGGAAAAAACATGAGCTGACTATTACCATTCATGTCGATTACTCTGATTTTAATAAAACTGTACCTGAACATATCGATTTAACGGGTAAGAAAATAGAGGAAATCAAAAATAAGGGAATGAAGCGCGGCTGGCGTCATTAAAAGGCAGGCAGCCGGATAGCGAAACGTCTGGTTGCCCTCTCTTAATATAAATCTGAGGAAGGAATGATTGGAAAGTGGATATTGTATTGGGGATAAATGGAATTACTAAACAATATAAGAATGGCCGTGGTGTACGGGATATCCGTTTTGACATCGCGAAGGGAGATATCTTCGGTTTAATTGGACCAAATGGGGCTGGAAAAACGACTCTATTAAAAATCATTATCGGGTTAATTCGGCCGGACCACGGAAGTGTCACTATTTTCGGGAATAATACGACTGATCAGTTCGAACAAGCGATGCAACAAGTCGGGTGCATAATTGAAACGGCTGATGCTTATGAATATTTGAGTGCTTACGATAATTTGAAACTATCAGCTCGTTTTTATCCGGAACTGCCAAAGACTAGGATTGACGATGTACTGGAACAGGTTGGTCTAGCTCCATACAAGAAGGAGAGGGTAAATGGTTTTTCGCTCGGAATGAAGCAGCGGTTGGGATTGGCTTCAGCCTTGCTGTCGAAACCAAAGCTAGTAATTTTGGATGAACCGACAAACGGTCTAGATATCGAGGGCATCGTCAATTTCCGAAACACGATTCAGCAGTTAGCGCACGAACATGGGATTACCTTCTTGATTTCGAGCCATATGATTACTGAACTTAGTCTTATTGTCAATCGAATTGGGATCATGCAAAACGGCCAGATGATACGTGTTGGTGGCGTGAATGAATTAGTGGAGCCAGGCATTACGTTAGAACAGTATATTGTTTCCCAATTACACACATCAAAGGAAGGAGATCATGATGATCATCGCCAATATTATAAATGAGACGGAAAAATTATGGAAACATAATAGGACAAAGGGATTTTTGCTACTTGCCATTTTGCTCCCAGTGATATCTGCTATTATCCTTCTTTTTTTGCATAATAATTTGGGGCTTGGCAGTAATCTTCCCATGTTGATGCTTCGGTTGTTCACGTTTTCCTTACTTCCGTTGTTTTTGTTTATGTCTGCATCAGAATCTTTTTCAGGTGAAGTGGCATCAAACACATTAAAGCTGGGGCTTGTTCGCCCAATTACAAGGGCGAAAGTGTTTTCATCGAAAGTGGCGGCTATCAACATCTTTCTAGCCATACTTCTCGGGGTGTTAATGATTACGACGATCATTTCGGGATGGTTGGTTCCGGGGGGAAATATCACGAGTGGTTTTCTCGATATCATCACGGCCTATGCGGCAGCGTTTTTTCCGCTAATGGCAATTGGTTTCGTTTCGGTTTTCATTGCCCAATTTTTTAACAAAAGCAGTGGAGCCTTTGTAACGATGATTCTCATTTATACTGCTGCAAAGTTCGTACCGTTCATATTCCCGGCACTTTCAGTATGGTCGATCTTTTCCTACACAAACTGGTATGTACTCTGGATTGGAAACGGGGCCCCTTTTGCGACGCTTGCCAACTCGTTTATTCTGATGCTTTCATATTGTATAATGGCTTATTCAGCAGGTGTGATTCTATTCGAGGAAAAACAGCTTTAAGGAGATTCGCCCATGTCCATCAAGAAGAGACTATTGCTTTCCTATATTGCTATGACGATTATTCCTGTCGTCCTGTTTGTTTTAATTGCTACAACGCTAGTTTCAGCTTTTTATAAAGGTATGGCAGGTACAGAGGGTGGAAAGGGAATGCCGGCCTTTTGGGAAACGGCCAACCAACGCCGAGACTTGATTGCCGGAGTCAAGTTTATGACGCAAACAGATCCTGACCGATTTACTGACAGCGAGTTTTTGAAAAAAACCGACGTCCAATTGAATCGTTTGCAAACTGGTCTTGTGGTGATGAAGAATAACCAAGTCAGCTTTACTTCATCCTTTGTGAATAACCTTCATCTAAATACAGAGATTCAAGAGCTGCAAACTAGTCAGACCAGGGAACGTTGGGGAAAAAGTCGTTATTCTATTGAAAAATATAAGATTACCTACAGCGATGGCACTGCAGGTACTGTATATTTGCTTTCTGATTTAAAGTCATTTTTTAATGAAGCAAGGAAGTTCTTTCCGTTGCTTTTGTTATCTCTCCTATTGGTGATCGGGCTAACCAATGGGTTTCTTACTTTTTTAGTTTCCCGCAGTTTCATTAAACCTTTGTACACGCTCAAACATGCTGCGGAACAAATAAAAGAAGGGAATCTTGAACAGGAAATCGTTTTAAAACGGAATGATGAAATCGGGGAACTGGGTGCTTCTTTTGAGGAAATGCGCATCAGGTTAAACGAGTCTATCCATCTTCAACTGGAGTACGAAGAAAACCGTAAAGAATTAATCTCCAACATTTCTCATGATTTAAAAACACCGATCACCGGAATTAAAGCTTGCGTTCAAGGCATTCAGGAGGGTATTGCGGATACCGCCATGAAACAGGAAAAATATATCAATATGATTGCGAAAAAAGCGGAAGATATGGATCATTTGATTGACGAATTGATGTTGTATTCTAAACTTGATTTAAACCGTTTGCCGTTTCATGTGGAGCCGATCGATCTTCATTTGTTTTTGCAGGATTGTGTGGAAGAATTGCGACTTGACCCGCGAATGGAAGAAATCAATCTAACATTTTTTGTTGAAACCGATAAGCCGGTTCCTATCTTGGGCGACCGTGAAAAGCTGCGAAGAGTCATGATGAATATCATTGGTAACAGCTTAAAATATATAAACAAGGTTCAAAAGGAAATCAGGGTGGAATTGTTCGACGACAAGACGAAAGCTACGGTACATATCCGAGATAACGGGCCGGGAATCGAAAGTGGTGCACTAAGCCATATTTTCGATCGTTTTTACCGTGCAGATCCATCAAGGAATACAGAAACGGGAGGATCCGGCCTTGGACTTGCGATCGTCAAACAGATTGTCGAAGGGCAAGGCGGAAGTGTTTGGGCAGAAAGTCAATTAGGGGAAGGAACTAGCATTTATTTTACACTGCCAAAGACCAATAATGAGGGTGAACATGAGTGAAACGAATTTTAATCATAGAGGACGATCAGGTAATTGTGGAAGTGGAAAAAGATTACCTAGAAGCTAGCGGCTATCAGGTGGAATTTGCCACCAGTGGGGAACTGGGCCTCAAAAAGGCCTTGGAGGAGGAATATGATCTGATTATTCTCGATCTCATGCTTCCACATACCGATGGATTCGAGATTTGCAGACAGGTTCGTATTAAGAAAAACATTCCCATCTTAATGGTATCAGCCAAAAAGGAAGAAATCGATAAAATACGCGGTCTCGGACTTGGGGCAGACGATTATATGACCAAGCCGTTCAGTGTTGGCGAACTAGTGGCGAGGGTTAAAGCACATCTAGCTCGTTATGATCGATTAATGACAGATAACCAGGTGAAACAGATGGACGAAGTCCAAATAAGAGGGATTCGCATTGATAAGTTATCGCGTAAGGTTTATATAAATGAAACGGAAGTTCAGTTCACCTCGAAAGAGTTTGACCTTCTGCTATTCTTAGCTATCCATCCAAATCGGGTTTTCAGCAAAGACGAGCTGTTTGAAAAAATCTGGGGACTGGATTCTATGGGAGACAACGCCACAGTCACTGTTTTTATTGGCAAACTGCGTGAAAAAATTGAAACGGACCCATCAAAGCCGCAATATATTGAAACAATTTGGGGTGTTGGGTATCGTTTTAATGTTTAATTGTGGTGGAAAAATTGAGCTATATGGAATTCTTAGCGGCCTTTTCACAAACCAGTGAAGGTCGTTTTGTTTTTTCACAAGAGAACAACCTTGCTATTTTTATACTTTTTTTAGATTTGGTTTAGAGACCTTTTAGAGACACCTATTAACATTAATAACGGAGAGGGTTTTGAAGAAAGGAGTTTCCATGTATGAAAAGACTTAGCATTACTAAGAGAAAATGGTTGCTAATCCTTCATCTATTGTTTTCGGCCATTATGTTAGGCGTGGCATTCGTTTTTCTGATATTTAGTATAACTGCTGCCACCACGGATGACGCGGGTGTGTTTAAAGCGTGTTATAGCAGCATGTATGTGCTTGCCAAGACATCTGTCCGCGCTTCGACGATTGGAACGGTTGTAACAGGAATTTTACTATCCGTGCTGACCAAATGGGGATTATTCAAATATTACTGGATTATCGTCAAAGAAGGATTAACCCTTTTCTCAATAGTCCTTGGGCCCATCGCTATGTATTTCTTAACTCTAAACGCGGTAACGTTGACAACAAATGATGGGTTCAATGCTCTTTTGGATCCAGCGTTTACGGTAAACAAGTGGCAGATGTGGATTGGAATCATCCTCCAGATCATTTCTCTTGTTTCCATGTTCGTAATTTCGGTCTTCAAACCGTGGGGGCCGCGAAAACAGAAACAGCAGTCAAATTTTGCTTGAAAATGAAGGGGGGAGAGAATGTGATTAACAAAAAAGGTAAGGATAAGGGGCGCAATATGAAAAATAGTGAAGAAGAGATAATATCTTCAGGCGTGCGTACTGGAAGGTTTATATATGGATTACTTGCAGCGGGTTACCTTGTATGTATCATACTGCAAGTGTTTTTTGCAGGAATGGGACTATTTGTAGACTCCGATAATTGGCAGATGCATCGCGTCTTCGCAAATTATTTTGAGTTTGGTGCCATTCTAATGTTTTTGCTATCGTTTTTCGGACGAATTCGTGGAGGGCTCCGCTGGCTGCCTTTAGGTCTATTTGTCCTAACATCCTTGCAGCACATGACAATTCGAACGTTTTCCGGTTCATTCCGGGCACTGCACACGATTGATGCGTTGCTGTTATTTTGGATTTCGATATACTTAATGAAACGCTCATGGAAGTGGCTGAGGTTGGGAAGGAAAGAAGGTTAACGAATTAAAGGGGCTGGGGTGTGACACAAGTGAAACATAATGAAAAGTTGGAGGATATTGGTCGTAGTATTTTTTGGAGTCAACATTCCCTTTGTGGCTCCCTATTTTACCCTAAATCTTGCTAATAGCCGTTTGTTTGCGAAATGCCTCATTTATTTGCAAACCCAAAAATCAGGCGAACTGTGTTAGGTACTGTCCGCCATTTTGAAACAACGCAATATGGTTTAGCGTCGTTCATTTAGTTTTTCTTGTATCAACTGAATAATCGTTTCATAATATGAAAGCCCATGCGGAACAAAGGAATTTGTCCCAGCCATTCTATCAATAACTAATTTTTGCCCATTTGGATCAATCTCAAATCCTTTTATGTGTACGTTTTGTTTAGCTCCTGTCCAAAGGTCAATAAAATCAGTAAACTTCACTTTGATGACACCTGAAACTTCTTCTTCTTGTAAGCTAAATACATCAAAAGCCAGATTCTTTTTATATAAAAATGTGTGTGCAAGTTCATTATCAATTAAGTCCTCATGGTTGACACAATAATTGATGATCCCTAATGGTATAAGCTCTGAAAAAGTAACATCAATTCCTAATTCTTCTTTGATCTCTCTAATGCCATCCAATGCCGATTCATGGGCTAATAAGTGTCCTGCAGAGGTAATATCGAACAGATTCGGATGGTCTTTTTTCATTTCACATCGAAGCTGCAGATAAAGATAATCGATTTCTTCTTCACGGCTAACAATCCAGCAATGAAAGGACTCATGCCATAGCCCGAGTCGGTGAACTTCCTTCCTAGTTGCTACTCCAATAGGATTCCGATTGGTATCAAAAACTCTTACTTGCTCATCTTCCATTATCAGATCTCCTTGTATATAAGTATTCTATATATATAGAATTTCTATGTATAGAGAATACTCTATTCATACTTTTCGTGCAACTATTTTCACTTGTGCCTATAGAAAAAAGGAAAATACGACTTCTTTAGAGAAAATGTAAATAGAATAAAATTATAAAAAGGCAGGTGTTTTACCAATGAAACAGGATACGCTGCGTTTGTATGATTACCATGTTTGGGCGAATAAGCGGGTTTTTAACCATTTAAAAGAATTGCCTAGTGAAGTTTATCAACAGGAAGTAAAAAGTGTGTTTTCAAGTTTGGAACAGGTCGTGATCCATCTTTTTAAAACAGATGTAGTTTGGTTGTGTGCGATGTCAGACAAAAATTATGAAGAAATACAGCAGTTTGTTGGAAAGTATTCCACGGAAATGGAAAATAAAACTCTCGAAGAAATGGAAAGAGAGTATTTGAAATTCTCGGAGCAATATACAGATTTTCTAAGCAGCCAAGATGATTTAGACGCCAATAAGACGCTTAAACATCCGATGTATGGTCAACTGGAAACACGGATTTCAGAATTGGTCCAGCATGTCGTCAATCACGGCACCTACCATAGGGGAAATATTACGGCTATGCTGCGTCAATTAGGGTATCCTGGCCCATCTACAGACTATATCTTTTACTTGTATGAAAAACGGGGGAATTAGAAATCACATGAATCCACCTTTTAATTTTGAACATAAAAAGGCAACGCCAGAGTTGCCTTTCTTTACGGATACATTCTACTCGAATTCCATTATGGCCGGAAAAATTGCAAAACGGTTCCTTTTCCTTCTGCAGCCTCAACCTCAGCATAAGCGCCATTGATAAAGGTGATTTGCGGTGGAACGTGGCCGCAATCAATGTCGTAAATAATCGGTATGTCGAGTTCATCAACCAAGTCTTGATAAACATCCTCCACCGTATAGTTATCGACCGGCGTATTTGCTGGGCTTCGGCCGAACATCAAACCTGAGCAATGGTCAAACCAGCCGGCTAACTTCATTTGTACCAATGACCTTCGTAAATCAGCAGTGTTCATTTCGCAGTTTTCCAAATACCAAATAACTGGCTCTCCATTGATATGTTGATTTCTAAAGCTTTGAACATCACCAAACGGTGTGCCGATTAGATGCCTGATAATATCAATACATCCGCCAAGTAAACGACCTTGCATCTTCACATTACGATTTGAGACAGTTTTCCATTGAGTTTTTTCTGTTAAATGAAAAACACAAGGAGAGGGATCAGCGTGATTCCATTCCTTCTGATATTGATCCGAGGAATGTTGTAGGACAGATTCACCCGTTTCTGTTGATAATACCGACTCCCACATGGCTGTCGTTTCGTCTGAAAATTCCCCTCGTAAATCAATTAGGTTTGTCCCGTGAGCGGTTGCGATTCCTGTCTTCAAAGTGATGGCTAAGAGTAAGCCGCTAATATCGGAGTATCCTAATACCCACTTATTTTTAATATTTTCATAGTCAATATGTTCGAGAACTTCCATCAATAGCTCACCGCCCCAAGGAGGAATGATGATGTCGGTGTCACTGTCAGCCATCAGCCCATTAAATTCGGCTGCCCGTTTTACCGCAGGTGCAGATTTTGCCTTGTAATGCGACCACACAGTATCGCCGCATAAAACTTGAAAACCTTTCTGCTCTAATCGGCTGCATGCAAGTTTGACGAGTTCGTGTAATTCAGTAGCTACTCCTGAAGAAGGTGCCGTTACCCCTATTGTCGCTCCGTTCTTTAAATGTGGATATGTAATCATGGAAATCCCCTCCTAACCTATTTAGATGATTTTACCAAAAATCATGACCGAAGTTAACCTACTTTTCTGCAAAAAAAACAGCGGTCTTCTTTACAAAAGAAAACCGCTGTTTTTATGTCTAAACTAACTTGCTTTTAAGGCAGGGAACTCATCTCCGCTAATTGCTGTTCGATGTTCAATGATGTATTGGAGCATGAACATGATTTCTTTTTTATCTACTTCTTCCAAGTGCTTATTTGGGAGCTGGCTAATACGCAAGTAGATTTTTTCAAGAGATTGATAAGCTTTATTTTCCTTATCTTTTTCAAATGTTTTTATTACGTCTTCTAATTGAGCGATAAGGGAAGTTTTTATTCCTTTATTCCCCTCTGCTTGTTGTACTAAAGCAATCGTATTTTCGATTGTCGCAGATGAAATGAATACTTCTAAGGTTTTTGTCTCTGAAACATTATGCACTTTATCAATTGCACGATATTGAACAGAGTTTTTACCCTCTTTATTTACAGTAAGCCCATCTTCATAACGGTTCCAAGTGACACCGTTATCCAAGCTATACTCAATATGCGAAACACCAATACCTGCATCTGTTGCTTCCAAGGCAATGGTAACATCATGAAGATAGGACCCGTTTCTGAAGTCGGCATCAGGTAATTTCGCATCCGCTAGTTCAGGAGCTTTGGTATCTTCCGATATTCTTCCTTCTGCAGCATAATGGATTGGTCCATTAATGCTTTTCACGAAATTTACAGTGGCTTGTAAATCTTCAGGTCCTTGAATTGGGTTTTTGCCATATTGACGAATTTTATATTTATCAGTCGCATGTTCGTACATGTAATTGTTGACCGTAAGTGAATACGTCTTATTTTTATCAATTGGCGTTCCATCTGGAAGATAGATGTTCACGACTTTGTTTGTCGCACTATTCCATGTATAAGAGAAACCGCCAATGGAAACGTCCGGTCCATAGGATGAAATTTGAGCATTTAAAATCGGTTCCAATGCAGACCCTGGAATCGTGACACTTATCAGAGTGTTATTAAAGGGCTGGATATTGAAAAGATTCTCCCAAGTAATTTCGCCTTTACCGAGAATGTCACGAATTCCTCCACCGTTCATTAATGCAAAATCAGACTTCATTTCATAATTCATTCCGTCTGCAATCAAGTTTCCTAGCGCATTGTCACCAATGATACCTTTTATCGGATAGCCGCCATTCATTGGAACGGAGGCAACTCCAACTACTTCATTTAATATTGGCCCGACCATTTCATGATATTTGGCTAAAATAGCACTGACTTCAGGATCGGGAGTTACACCTTTTTGAATAACATCAACAATTTCCGCTTGTTTTTCAACAATATCACCTGTAACAGGATCAATTTTCAAATCAATGTCTGCAAAAGCCTTTCCATATTCCCAAGCTTGGACAATTAGCTTGTTGTCTACAATCGCATTAAGTTTCACATGGTTATGGGCGGCAATAATAACATCTACCTCGTCATCTGCGCTCTTCGCTAATTTGGCAATTTGACCTGTTGCCGTTTCGCCGCTTTGATCTCCGGGAACATGAGCTAAAACGACAATTGCTTTAATTCCTTGCGCTTTTAGCTCTGCCGTATATTTATTAACCGCAGCTGTTTCGTCCGTGAAACGAATATCCTTAATTCCAGTAGCCATCACCATATTGGGTGTTTCAACCGTTGCTACACCAATAAAGCCTATTTTTACACCAGCCACTTCTTTAATGGCATATGGATCAAATACTAGCTTTCCGGTATCTTTGTATTCCACATTAGCAGCAACAACTGGAAAGTTCATCCCTTTATATCCTATTGTGCCGTTTGGATGGTCACCGCCATGCACCATCCGAAGGAGTTCTTGTGTACCTTCATCAAATTCGTGGTTCCCCACAGTCCCTACATCGAATCCTATCGCATGCATGATTTCGACAGTTGGTTCATCTTGAAGCAAGGCTGAAACTGGAGAGCTTCCGCCAATCATATCTCCAGAATGGATAATCAGCGTGTTATCTGGATTGGTTGCTTTACGAGCTTTTAAGTAAGTAGCCAAATAATCTGCGCGACCATAATTCTCATTATTAACTGTTCCTGTTACATCGATTTTTCCATGTAAATCGTTTACAGATAGCAATTTAACAGACACAGTGTCTTCTGCATGCGCACGAATGGAAATACTAGAGAAGATTGGTAGAACCAGCGCAGCAATAACTAGTAAATTAAAAAACCTCTTAAAAAATATGTTTCTCATTATGTCGCTCCTCTTCATTTATGATGACGACCCTATTATAATCTGAGAATTTATCTAGAATATTAAGCTAATGTAAATTTTCAACAAAACAGTTATTCTTTCCTAGAATATTGACCCAAGAATAGTTCCGTAGAACTGCTTCTGGTTCATTCGAAAGGACAGAAACAGGTACTAAAGATGTGAATCATGGTTTTAAGGCAAAACCTCTTAACTATTGGTGCCCTGATACCCGTTGCTTAACGTTTTAACTCACCGAGGGTCAGGCATATCTTTTTGAAAGTGTTTAAATAATCCGAAATTTGTCTACACTGTTGGAGAAAATTATTATTTTGAGGTGGTATTTTGAAAAGGGTAGTATTTTTTAGTGTGCTGGGTGTTGTTTTGGCAGCGGGGCTTGGGATTGCATTGTTTTGGAATGATAAAGATGACGCAGGTGATGCCGGTAAAAAACAGGGTTCCTTTCAGCAGGATGCAAATGAGGTAATCAAAAGGGCGGTAGAGGTAGCGGTTTCGGATGATGGGAGTGTCAATGCGAATCACTTGAACATCCCATGGACGATTAACAAGAATGGCAGTTGGATTTTCTTAAGTCAGCGGGAAGGTTCGGTCATTCAAATTGACGGAAATCTTGGCTTAGTAGATGTGCAGAATGTAAAGGTTTCAGAGGAGATTTTCCATGAAGGGGAAGGTGGTTTTCTCGGATTTACGTTAGCACCTGATTTTGCGACAACAAAGATGGCATTTGCTTATCATACCTATAAGAAAGACGGTAAGACGCTAAACCGAATCATTTCGCTCAAACTGAAAGACCATACGTGGAAGGAAGAAAGAGTCCTTTTAGATGGGATTCCAGGCGGCATGGTAAATAACGGCGGCCGGATTAAAATTGGCCCTGATGGAATGTTATATGCCACTACAGGTGATGTTGGCCAGTCGAACAATGCACAAAAACTTGACAGTTTAGCTGGAAAAATTTTAAGAATGAATGTAAATGGCGGTATCCCGGCGGACAACCCATTTAAAAATTCGTATATTTACTCTTATGGTCATCGTAACCCACAGGGATTAGCTTGGGATAATGGTAAAAATCTCTATAGTTCAGAACATGGAGAATCAGGTCATGATGAAATTAACCTGATTCAAGCAGGGAAGAATTATGGATGGCCTGTTATTCAAGGGGATGAAGAAGCAAAGGACATGATAAAGCCGATGATTCAATCCGGTTATGAAACTTGGGCGCCATCAGGTATGGCTTTTAATGATGGAAAACTCTTTGTCGCTTCATTAGCTGGCAAGAAAATATTTACCTATGATCTGGCCAATAAACAATTTCAAGAGTTTTACGGAGATGCTGGCAGATTAAGGGATGTGCTGGTAGAGAACAATGAGTTGTATACGATTACCAGTAACCGAGACAAACGCGGGAAACCAACAGAAAAAGATGACCGTTTAATTCATCTTTCATTAACAGAAAAGGCATCTACTAATAAAAAATAATCAAAAAGGTAATCGTCCAGGACGATTACCTTTTTTTGCATTATCCGCCGCTAAGGCTCTTTACATATTTGGAAACTGCTTGAATTTCATCTTTACTCAACGTATCTTTAAACGGAGGCATCTGGCCTTTTCCATTTGTCACCTGTTTAATGATGGCATCCAGATCCATTTTTGTCTGTTGTAAATTTGGACCATTATGTCCACCCCCGCCGCCTGCACCATGGCAGGCCAAGCAATTGTTTTTATAGACAGTTTCTCCTTCTGCCGTGGTGGTATCTTCTTTTTTGGTTTTATTTTTATCAGCAGCTTGCTGCTTTTCTGTTTTAGCAGCCTTATTCTTGACTGGTGATGTATTTATTTTATCCTTAGGAATATCCTTGACAGATCCATATTGACCCTCTAATGAAAAGGTATAGATTTTATCACCATGTTTTGTACCCGCTAATGTATTTCCTGCGGCGAAGATGGAGATATACTGTTTCCCATCGACTTCATAGGTGATTGGCGGGGCATTTGCGCCGGCATCCATTTTAAACTCCCATAATTGGTCACCCTTGGCGGCATCATAGGCAATAATCCGTCCATCATTATGCCCTGTGAATACCAGGTTTCCTTTTGTGGTTAAAAGGCCGCTGTAGGCGATTGCATCCCACTTCTTTTGCCAAACGATTTTATTCGTTTTAATGTCGAGTGCGGTCACGGTGCCGCGGCTTGGGGACTTTTCTACCGGCTGCCAGACACTTCCGATATACTCCTTCCCTTCTTCAAACCTGTCTTTTTCTTCTTCCGCATAATGGGCATAGGCGAAATAATTATCATTACCAAGGACATAAAAATACTCTGTGTTCGGGTTATAGGCAGATGGCGGCCAGTTCGCTCCCCCTTGAGGCGACGGTTTGAGGGTCACCGGCTTATCCCAAAACGGAGTAAAGATACTGCCAATCTCACCTTTAAAATCCTTTGGCAGATCACGTTTAACATCTTCCTCCGTGACCGCCTGCGGTACAAAGGCATCCCCAATTGGAAATGGCTGAGTAGGAGAGGTTTTTTGGTTCGCATTTTGCGGAACAGGTTTTTCCTCTATCCCAATCAGCGGCTTCCCGTTAGTCCGGTCCAAAATGTAGAGCCACCCTGTTTTCCCGGCCTGGGCCATTCCTTTTTTCATCTGTCCGCCCATTTTCACATCAAATAGAACAACAGGGTTGGCAGGATCCATATCCCAAATATCATGATGGACCTCTTGAAAATGCCATCTGTATTCGCCAGTATTGGCGTCCAAGGCGAGAATGGAGTCGGCAAATAAATTATCACCTTCTCTTTTACTGCCGTCCAGGTCTGGGGAAGTATTTCCGGTTGAAAAATAAATGAGTCCTAATTCCGGATCAATGGCTGGCGTCTGCCAAACCGGGGCACCGCCTGTCAACCAGTTCCTGCTATCCTTCGGCCAGGTATCGCTTCCTTTTGCGCCTGGAGCAGGCAGCGTATAGCTTCTCCAAACTTGTCTGCCTATCTCTGAATCATAGGCAGCTACATACCCTCTTATTGCATACTCACCGCCAGCAATCCCCGTATATACCTTGCCATCATAATAGAGGGGGGCGCTTGTAATGGTATAGCCTTTCTCCCAATCATCGACCCTGGTTTCCCATAACACCTTCCCGGTCTTTTGATCTAAAGCGACCAGTCTTGCATCCAATAATCCTACAAAGACTTTTCCGTCACCTAATGCCACCCCGCGGCTAGTCCATCCGCAGCAGACAGTATTTAACCCTTCCGCAAGCTGGGGGCGATATTCCCAAATCATTTTCCCCGTTTTAGCATCGAGGGCTTGGACTTGATTGGCTCCTGTAGTGGTGAACATGACTCCATCATAGACAAGCGGAGTTGCTTCACCCGAATATTTAAATTCCAAACCTGAACCTAGGCTCGTGACCCATTCTACTTTTAAATTCTTTACGTTTGAGGCAGTGATTTTATCTAGTGGGGAATATCTGTTATTGCGAATATCTCCCCCGTTTGTTGGCCAATTCCCAGTTGGAGGTTTGGTCAGTTCATCAGCTGCAAACTTTGGTGCAATCTTGGCTTTGTAATCCATATGCTGATAAGAACGATAGTCGGTGCCTACCAATTGATCCTTCGGCTTACTATCATCCATTTGCTGTGCGCTGTCCTCACCCTTGTTTTCCTTTTTTATTTCCGATTTCGTCTCATTTTTCTTAGAAGGTTTTTGGGTAGTGGTACACCCGGAAACAATCAAAAACAATGACGCAATAATAATCCAAACAGACCTTTTCACCTATTCAACACTCCTTTCTATACCTTTTACTGTAATTTGCCCGTATATTGATAAAATACTCGAAATTGATTCAAGGGGAAGGCACGAAAAGTACGCTGGTTGGGAATTGGAGTAAAGATGTAATCGTAAACTTCGCACTTATGTTACAATCGTAATAGCAAAAATTAATCTTCAAGGAAGGAGCAAGCCTCGTGAACATAAGATTAAATCATAAAGTCATTCAAGAAATGTGTGGCATGGTCTCCTTCAAACGAGGAGATTATTTTTATCGTTCGGATAAAGTAACTTTTGAAGATTATCAGCCTAATCGTTGTCAAGCAACCGTTATAGGTGAGGAAAAGTTCCATGTAACCATTGCGACGGATGACCACGAAGATATTCTAACGGAATGTAGCTGTCCGAAGCTCGAATCCTTTGCTAAGGATTGTCAGCATATTGCAGCTGTTTTAATAGCAATTTACGACCATCAGCGTCAAGGAACCATTCCATCCACGTCAGCAAATCAGGGACTGACAGAAGGATTAAGGACTCTTTTCACTGATCCTCCAGTCCGCTCAAGTGGTCACCAGCTTCATTTTGAAAAAAGAAAAGTACTTGACGTCGAAATTACCTGTAAACCTGTGGCGATTGGCAACGGCCGATACATATTCGGAATAGAAATGAAGCTAGTATCGACTAAAGTGGATAATATCCGTGCTTTTTTGGAGCAAGTGCGAGAAGGAAAACGCTGTTTCCTTTCTAAATCATTTACGTACGACCCCAGTCTGCATTGTTTTCAAAATGAAACAGATGTGGTTATTCAGCAGCTCATCCACGTGATCCGTGATCAAAAGGTGTATGGAAAAGCTGAGTTGGAGAAGGAAAACCATCAGATACTCCATATTCCGCCAACTACATGGGAACGGCTGCTGCCTTTACTGCTTAGAGCACCACATGTGAAGGTGGAATATAATGGACAAGCATTTGCTGGAATGCACATAACAGACGAATCGCTGCCATTACAGTTTGACTTTATAGAAACGGAAGGAATGGGCTATCAGCTGAAGGTGAACGGCTTTCATCAGCTGATTGTCTTCGAGGCCTATCGGTCTGTATTATATGAAGGAAAAATAAAGCAGCTGGAAAGTCAGGACTGTAAACGGCTTTCAGACATGAAACAGATGCTCGCTGCTTCCGGAACCAATCAAATTCCAATTCCCCAAGAACAGATCCACTTTTTTCTAGAAAAGGTGGCCCAAGAATTAAAAAAGTTAGGCAAGGTTACCATCGCTGAAAGTTTAACTAAGCAATGGATGAAGACGCCGCTTTCTGCCAAGCTCTACCTGGACCGTGTCAAGAATCGTCTCTTAGCTGGACTTGAGTTTCACTACGAAAATATCGTTCTTAACCCATTGGAAAGCAGGGAACTCCCGGCAGGCACGATGATGGTTAGGGATGTGGACAAGGAAGAAGAAATCCTCAAGCTAATCGAGGATAGCTCGTTTGCCAAAACAGACGGCGGCTATTATTTGCATAATGAAGAACTCGAGTATGAGTTTTTGTATTATATCGTCCCGAAGCTCCAAAAGCTGGTTAGAATTTATGCAACGACGGCCGTAAGAAATCGAATTTTTAGAGAAAATGCTCGTCCGCAGATAAGGGTAAGGGTCAAAAAGGAACGGACCAATTGGCTTGAATTCAAATTTGAAATGGACGGTATTCCTGAAAAACAGATTCGCGAGATATTAGCCGCATTAGAAGAAAAGCGGAAATATTATCGTTTGCCAAATGGCTCACTGCTCTCGCTGCAGACAAGAGAATTAGAAGAAATTCAGCGTTTTCTTCATTCACCGCATGTAAAAAATAAAGATATCGCAGACGGTCTAGATTTACCGATTGAAAAGAGTCTTCAACTGCTTGATTCAGTTGATGTGAGCGATGCCTTTAAGCTGGAGGAATCCTTCCGGCAGTTGCTTGATCACCTTTACCATCCCGGCCGTTTGGAGTTCGAGGTGCCAACGAGCTTAGACCCGATCCTCAAAAGTTATCAAAAGCTCGGGTTTAAATGGATGAAAACCCTTGCCTACTATGGATTCGGCGGGATTTTAGCCGATGATATGGGACTCGGAAAAACGATCCAAAGCATCGCGTTTGTTGTGTCGGTGCTTCCCGATATTCGCAAAAATAAGCAGCCAGTCCTCGTTGTTTGCCCATCATCCGTGACGTATAACTGGCTGAACGAAATCAAGAAATTTGCCGGACCCGAGCTACAGGCGGTTGTCATCGATGGGAATAAAGCAGAGAGGTCCAAGCTTTTGAAGGATCTAACAGATTTTGATGTGCTGATCACTTCCTACCCGTTATTACGCCGGGAAATTACCTGGTTTGAGAAACAATCGTTTCATACGGTGTTTTTTGATGAGGCCCAAGCATTTAAAAATCCTTTGACACAAACGGCACGGGCGGCGAAGAAGCTCCAGTCCGATAATCGTTTCGCGCTTACAGGGACACCGGTGGAGAATTCATCAGAGGAGCTGTGGTCGATTTTTCACGTCGTCTTTCCGGAACTGTTTCGCGGTTTAAAGGAATTTAGTCAACTTTCAAGGAAAAACATTGCCCGAAGAATCCGTCCCTTTTTACTTCGCAGGATAAAGGAGGACGTGCTTGCAGAACTTCCTGAAAAAATCGAGTCGCAGGAATCAGTGGAGTTATTTCCTGAACAAAAGAAGCTGTATGCGGCTTATTTGGCAAAGTTGAGGCATGACACGTTGAAGCATCTCGACAAAGATACGATTCGGAAAAATCGCATCAAAATTTTAGCTGGTTTGACGCGGCTGCGGCAGATTTGCTGCCACCCCAGCTTGTTTGTCGATGGTTATAAAGGAAGCTCAGCGAAATTTGAACAGCTCTTGCAGATCGTCGATGAATCAAAGCTTGCTGGAAGAAGGGTGTTAATTTTTTCGCAGTTCACGAAAATGCTTGAGCTCATTGGCAGGGCGTTAACAGCGAAAGGACTGCCCTTCTTTTACCTTGATGGAACAACTCCATCAGAAGAAAGGGTGGAAATCTGTGAACGATTTAATCAGGGGGAGCGGGATTTGTTCCTGATTTCTTTGAAAGCTGGAGGAACGGGACTAAACCTGATGAGTGCGGATACCGTGATATTATATGACACTTGGTGGAATCCAGCAGTTGAAGAACAAGCAGCCGACCGTGCCCACCGGATGGGACAGAAAAATGTGGTTCAGGTCATCAAGCTGGTTGCCCGCGGAACCATCGAAGAAAAAATGAATGAATTGCAAGACAAGAAGCGCCACCTCATCGAAGAAATCATCGATTCTGAGGAGAAAATAAATTCTACTCTTACCGAGGAAGATATTAAGGAAATATTGATGATTTGAGAACGGGGTTAAGCCCTCTATAAACGCCTAACATGAAGAAAATCCTTGGATGAGGTGAGCGAAGTAAATGGTTAATTCAATTATATTATTTATTTTTGCAGGGTTAGCAGAAATTGGCGGAGGTTATTTAGTTTGGTTATGGCTGCGGGAAGACAAATCATTTTGGTATGGAATAATCGGCAGCCTCATCCTAATTCTGTATGGAATCATCCCAACCCTACAAAAATTCCCGACCTTCGGAAGGGTGTATGCTGCATATGGGGGAGTCTTTATTATTCTTGCTGTATTGTGGGGCTGGGCCGTTGATAAAAAGGCCCCTGATACATACGACTGGATTGGCGCATTTATTTGTATAATTGGTGTTTCAGTCATGCTATGGGCGCCACGACATTGATTTCCATCAATTAGGAAATCAATGTCGTGGGGAAGCAGAGGTTGTTGGTAAAAGGTTAGTCCAATTTTTATTGTGCCCGTCGAGCGCGAAAAAGGGGTTCGCGCGGTCACAAAAAAGAATAATTGTGCCCGTCGAGCGCGAAAAAAGGGGTCACACGGTCACAAATAAGAATAATTATGCCCGTGGAGCGTGAAAAAGAGTTCCCACGGTCACAAAAAAGAATAATTGTGCCCGTTGAGCGCGAAAATGAGTCCATACGGTAATAAAAAAGAATAATTGTGCTCGTGGAGAATCCAGAGTGCCGATCCCCCTCAGAAAATGGGGATCAACGGGCACTGTGAACGATTCAGAGTGCCCGTCCTCTTAGAAAATGAGGGTCAATGGGCACTGTGAAGGATCCAGAGTGCCCGTCCCCTCGGAAAATGGGAATCAACGGGCACTGGGAACAATCCAGAATGCCCGTCCCCTCGGAGTATGGAGGTCAACGGGCACTGTGAACGATCCAGTGTGCCCTTCCCCTCGGAAAATGGGGGTCAGCGGGTACTGTGATGCTTTTCAAAATGAAACTGGTTACCTTATTTACCACTTTGAATAATTTTAGAGGAATTTTTGCGGTGAGCAACGAAAGAATAGTAAGTATGCTTATCTCTGTTTTATTTTTTCGTAAAGGGAGAGCTCGGTATTGAATAAAAGGAAAATAAATATGTTACTCGCAATAATGGTAACCATCACGATCCTAACAGTTGGGGGTGTTAGAATCACTCAAATAAAAAATAATTACCAAGCGAACAAACTTATATTAGAATCGTGCGTAGATAATGGAGGCACCGCGGTGATCGGGCAAAAGCATTTCTGGTCGCTTACGTCAGCTGTGTGTGAAGAAAATTAGCCTAAATTTAGACATTATATCCAAGGTCTTTTATTTCAGGTAACAAGCGCTTTAGAAAAAATGAATAATAAAGTGAAGAATGGCTTGGAGAAATACTCCGAGCCATTCTTCATGCGAAATATACTGTGAAACTCTTGAGAGTTAGACAGTTAATGCGCCATTTAACTAATTAGAAATTTCCGTTTTTATCCATTCGTTTATCACGAAATCAAAATAAGTAAAAAATAAACACTTCCCTCCAAGTACTGGCTCCGCCTTCGCCAAATACCATGATAGCCACGCATGCTATCCCCGCTACTATTTACTATAACTCCCGATTATTAAAAAAATATGAATTAGATATTACTCATTCGTTAAATTTAGAGTTACCTTTTTAAAACTTTTCTTAAAGCCCATTCGTTTAACAAGCTGAGGTGAGAATTTTGATTTCCGATCATGACTTAGTTATTGAAATTAAAGCAGGCAGTCATTCCGCCATGGAAGTGCTTGTGAAACGCTATTATCAACAAATATATTCATTCATTTATCGAAAAACCGGTAATAAAGATACCTCATATGATCTTACCCAAGAGGTCTTCATGAAAATGTTGAAACGAATTCATACCTTCCAGGAAAAAGCCCAATTCAAAACATGGCTTTACACCATCGCGGTTAATCATTGCACGGATTATTTCCGTTCAAAATCGTATCAAGTAACAAAGAATACGGAAGAACTTGACGAACAGCATTCTCAAGATTCAGCTGAGGTTCCTTATATTTTTGAAAAAAGGGAAATGCGCCGTAATATCAAGGCTGCTATCCATTCACTTCCGGATTATCAGAGTGACACGATTTTATTGAAGTATTATCACGATTTAAAAATTAAAGAAATTGCGCTGATTATGGAGACTAGTGAATCCACCGTGAAATCAAGGCTCCGTCAAGGTATGGAAAAATTAAAGGGACTTTTACGAAGGGGTGATGACATTGATAAAGCCAAATGATCAGGAACTAGAAGATTGCTTTAACGAATTTACGATAGAATACCCAAGCGAAGAAAAAATTGAACAAACCATCGCAATGCTGCACCAGTATGTGCCGGAAAAGAAGAAAGTGCATTTGTTTCAACAGGTCTATAAAGAATTGCTCGGTGTTTCACGTATTTTCTGGATTGCTAATTTGATTTATTTAGCTGTGGGGATTGGCTTCATTTGCTTGGGAGGCGGAAATCCCTATATGACTTTATTTCTCCTTGCACCCTTGCCAGTATTAATCAGCTTAATTGATGTATTTCGCGGCAGGGATGAAGGAATGATTGAACTGGAATTATCGTTTAAGCATTCTCCATCACAATTAATCCTTTCGAAATTAGCGACTATTGGTTTGTTTAACCTTGTATGCAATGTGGTTTTAATCACAGTGATCGATATTTTTACCGAGAACATCCTATTAAGCTCGCTGTTGAAGTATTGGGCGGTACCATATATGGTTTCAATCTCACTCTGTTTATTTTTATCCATCAAATTTAGAGCAGTATTTGCAGCACCAATTTCGATCGCCATTTTGTTCTCACTGGGGATGGCTATTAGTCAAATGGCACCGGTATATGAAGCAGTCCCCACTGGAATGTTCCTGTTTCTTTTTATGGCGGCCCTTTTTTTACTTGGATTAGGGGTAAAAATGATTTACAAAGGAGCTTATCATGAATTTAGCGATTGAACACGTAACGAAAAAATACGGTAACCATCATGCAATAGATGACATTTCCTGCGAGTTTTCGAACGGTGTGTATGGAATCTTGGGAGCGAATGGTTCTGGAAAAACAACGTTGATGAGAATGCTGGCCACCGTTACAACACCAACAGCAGGCATTATACAGGTCAATGGAAAAAACATTCTAGAACTTGGCGATAATTACCGCGACATGATTGGCTATCTCCCGCAGCATATCGGACTTTATAAAAATTTTACAGCGGATAAATTTTTGCATTACATTGCTGCTTTAAAAGGCTTATCTAAGAAGGAGGCAGCTTTAAAAATTGAAGAGTTATTGGACTTAGTCAATCTTATGGATGTTCGTAAAAAGAAGGTCGGGACTTTTTCAGGCGGGATGAAACAGCGTATCGGCATTGCCCAGGCGTTATTGAATGACCCTAAAATCCTGATTGTCGATGAACCGACAGCGGGCCTTGACCCGAAAGAACGCATTCGTTTCCGCAACCTGCTTTCATCCATCAGCGGCGAAAGAATTGTATTATTGTCTACTCATATTGTGTCAGACATCGAATTCATTGCCAAAGAAGTGTTAATTTTGAAAAATGGCCGGCTGCTTCATAAACGGAGCCCACAGGAATTACTCAATGAGATAGCTGGAAAGGTGTGGCTTGTAACAACGGCCGAATCGGAAATACCGCGATACCAGGATATGTTTAAGGTAGGTAATATTGTCCGAAGTGAAAGTGGAGTGGAGCTGCGCATCATTAGTGATGATCGACCATCTCCAGCTGCCATCATAACAAACCCTAATTTGGAAGATTTATATTTATACTTTTTCGAGGAGGATTTCGATGCTGCGCCTGTTAAAGTTTGAGCTATACAAAATATATAAACAAAAGAGCATTTATATCCTATTTGCTTTGCTCATAGCGCTTATTAGTACGGGCGGTTGGATTGACCGCAGTAACGAAAAGGTTATTTACCAGGGATATCAGAAATGGGAAGGGAAATTAACTGCTGAAAAAATCTATAAATTAGATAGAATAAGAGAGGATGGAAATAAAAAATCGGATGCTGGACAAGAGTTTACCTTTAAAGAGCACCTTTTGTACAGTATTTCCATGGTTATTTTCCAACAAACAAATTTTACAGATGAGCGGAACAAGGAAATCGCACAGTTAACGGAAAAAATCCAGCAAACACCGCTCAGTTATGAAAAGAGACAGGCTGAGTTGAAAAAAGACATGCTTTCACGCATAGATACCTCATATTTTTATTATCCAAAGGGACCAGCAATAATGTTGGACATGATTTATACTTTTGGATTTGTGATAACGGCTTTTATGACGATTATCGGAATCGGGCCGATTTTTTCTAAGGAATACAGTTCGGGAATGGATCAGTTTTTACTCAGTTCAAAATATGGACGTTCAAAAGCGGTAACTGCCAAAATACTGGCTTCTCTGATGTTCATTCTATCAGTCATCGCTGTGTGGAGCCTATATAGCGTTGCAAGGTCTGCCTATTCATTCGGCCTGCATGGCTGGAAATCTTCTATCCAATCGGTTATTCAATTTCTTGAGTCTCCATATCCATTTTCATTATCGAGTGCATTTACAATGATGATGGCGATTCATGTGGTTGCCGCCCTCGCTTTTGGGCTAATTGTAGTATTTATTTCGGCGGTGAGCAAAAAGGTTATCGTTTCGGTGCTTGCAAGTGGAGTGATTTTTGGCCTTCCTCTCGCATTGGATACCGTGCTTGATTATGGAGGGACGAAAAAAGTTTGGGTTGACCGGTTCATTTCCTTTTCCATCTATCAATTTATGAAAGTAAAAGAATTATTTGTAGGCTTTCGAACCTATAACTTTTTCGGATACCCTGTACTGCAGCCTATTTTGGCGATAGTCCTATCAATTTTTACGATTATTATATTTTGGTACATGACCAAATGGATTTTGAAGAAAAAACAAATTACAGTATAAATCCCATGATTCTAACATCTATTGTTGCCATTCCCTTCTTTATTGCACTTTTCCATTTGAAAGTTTAAGGTATAATGGTGTTAAAATATATTCAATGGTAGTTATAACCGAATAGTAATAGATACCATTTTTGAAAACAAAAAATAGGTGTGAGAAAGCATGAATTTCAATCAAGAGGATTTGACTAAATCAAAAAAGCCATTATACATTATTGTTTACGATAAGCTGTTTAAGCTAATTATGGAGGGGACATTTCCTCCGGATAGCAGGCTGCCAACAGAACCCGATCTTGCGAAAAAGTTGGGGGTAAGCAGAATGACGCTGAGACAGGCTTTGGCTCTTTTACAAGATGATGGATTGGTCAGAAATGTCCATGGGAAAGGGAATTTTATTACAAAGTCCCATCAAAACCATCAAACAGTCGGCCTTGAGAAAGTAGGAAACCCGCTTTATAAATGTCATACGGAAACGATTGATGAAGTAGAGCTGAATTTCAGGATTGACCTAGTCAGTGATTATGCTGAGGAAGTATTAAAGAAAAAAATGGCGGCCGTGGTGGCATTGGAACGCTGGTATAAAAGTGGGGAGAAAGTGGTCGCCTATGCTCTTACCATGATGGCAGTCGAAACCGTGACAGAATTAAATCTAGACCTGCAAAATAAAGAAGAGTTATTAACCATGCTTGAAGAAAAAGTATATGATCTTGCTAATTCGTCAACCATTGAAATCAAACGTTCCATTGCCGTGAATAACACGTTACAAAAATATCAACTTTTCAAGGGAGAGGAATGCGATTTAATCCTCGAAAGTGTCTATATTAGCGACCAATATCCCGTGGTTTATAACAAATACTATATCCCTAAAGAGTTCAGTCAAATCAGAATTAATGCTGCTAAATAAATTGAAACAGTCAAACAGTGCCATTTTTTAAAAGCACTGTTTTTTTGTTTGGCTGTGTTAAAAGTGAATGTTGATTTCCGTTCCAGGCGCTTCGCGTTCCGCGGGGCGGGCGGTGAGCCTCCTCGGCGCTAAAGCGCCTGCGGGGTCTCACCTGTCCCGCTGCTCCCGCAGGAGTCTCGCGCCTTCCACTCCAATCAACATTGTGACCAAAATCAACAATATTTTTTAACACAGCCTTTTGTTTATAAAAAGCAAAAACTAACAAAAATAACTTGTTGTTACCTGAACTTTTGTGTGTTATTATTTTGTTGTATAAATAATAGACAACTATTTATACAACTATACAACATTGTTTAGGGATTGCATTATTTTTTTGTAGTAATTGAAAGCGGAAACAAGCTTAAAGTCTATTAAATCAAAAGGAGAGATTGATAATGAGTACATCGGAATTAAGAGAAACACCTCATATTAAACCAAATGGAGTAGAAATTGCTGAAACGATCCTTTTACCTGGTGATCCATTGCGGGCAAAGTTTATCGCAGACACCTACCTGGAAGACGTGGTTCAGTTTAATGATGTACGGAATATGTTTGGATATACAGGTACATTCAAAGGAAAAAGAATTTCTGTAATGGGAACGGGCATGGGGACACCAAGTATGAGTTTGTATTCATGGGAGCTCATTCATATATTTGGCGTGAAAAATTTAATTCGCATTGGGTCATGTGGAGCGATTCAAGATCAATTGAACTTGTATGATATCGTCTTTGCCATGGGTGCATCAACGGATTCCAATTATGTACAACAATACAATCTTCCAGGACAGTATTCAAATATTGCTTCGTTTGCACTTTTAGAGAAAGCGAAGAAAGTGGCTGACGAAAAAGGCCTTCCTGTTCACGTAGGAAATGTCCTTTCAAGCGACTTCTTTTATAATGCGGATCAAACAGCATTGGATAGATGGAGTAAGATGGGCATCTTATGTGCGGAAATGGAAACGGCGGGACTATATATGAATGCAGCTCATGCTGGCGTAAATGCATTAACTATTTTAACCGTAAGTGACCATATTTTTAGACATGAACAAACAACAACGGAAGAAAGACAAACAGCGTTCACGAATATGATGGAAATTGCCTTGGAGCTTGCTTAAGAAGTACAGATTTTTTTCGGAGAATTAGAGCACCTAAGAGGCAACGAGGAGAGGGAGTATAGCAGATGACTACATCTAGCTTGAATAAAGCCGGAGTGCAAGACGTTACGATAAAAAAGGCTGTCCCGGTTTTATTATTATTGTTTGTTTTATGCTTGGTAATCGACAATTCATTTAAAATTATTTCAGTAGATATGGCCAAAGATTTTGGTATTTCTGCGACAACAGTCAGCTGGCAATCTACCTTGGCGGGTCTTGTTATTGGGATTGGAGCTGTCGTCTATGCTGCTTTGGCTGACTCCATTAGTATTAGAAGACTTTTGAGCATTGGAATTATCTTAATTTGTGCAGGTTCATTAATGGGCTATGTGTTTCAACATTCATTTACGCTTGTGGTTATAGCACGTATCATACAAACAGCCGGGCTGGCAGCAGCGGAAACATTATATGTTATTTTTGTAACGAAGCATTTACCGGAAAAGGAACAAAAGAAATTTTTGGGATTCAGCACGAGCAGCTATGCCCTATCGTTGGTTATTGGCTCACTGACAGGTGGATATGTATCGACGTATTTACATTGGACAAGCCTATTTTTAGTCGCTCTCATCACAATCATACTACTTCCTTTTATTTTAAAATATCTACCGAAGGAAAAAGGGAAGGGCGGATATGTTGACGTCATTGGCTTGTTCCTAGTTGGAGTCATAGCTGCTTTTCTAATGTTGTATATTTCAGGTTTTAATTGGATTTACTTATTCGTGTTTATCGCGGCAATTTTGTTATTCTTAGCTTATATAAGCAAGAACTCAAAGGCATTTATCGGTATTTCTTTTTTCAAAAATAAGCGTTTTGTTACCTTGCTTGCTGTAGCTTTTGTTATTTATACGGTTCAATTGGCCTATATTTTCTTGTTTCCGTTCCTGCTTGAAAATATTTATGGCATGAAGCTTGATACGATTTCGCTATTATTGATTCCAGCCTATGTTTTATCGGCCACTGTTGGAGCCCTTTCCGGAAAAGTTGCTCAATTTCTTGGAAGTAAGCAATCGATTATTACAGCAATGGCTGGCATTACTGTTAGTGTATTGTTGGGAGGATTGTTTGTTCAGAGCTCGGTAGTTGTGTTCGTCATTTCGATGATTTTATTCTCTTGTTCCTTCGCACTCATGTATGCACCGATGATCGATTCATGTGTAAGTACAATTGCAAAAGAAAATTCCGGTACAGCGGTTGGATTTTATAACTTGGTTTTAAATGTAGCCGCTTCAATTGGAATTGCCTATACAGCAGCAATGATGGATTCACCCTCTATGAAAAACAACTTTTTGGGATATATCCATCTTGCAAATGCATCCTTATACAGCAATATCTTATTAATTCTATCATTAATCTCTGCTTTTAGTTTGGTTGTTTATTGGGGATTAGTTGGACGGAAGTGATTCCATTTTATATGTAGATTGAATGAGAACCCTGAGACAAAAAACGTCCGGGGTTCTTTTTGGGTTTAATTGATAAAATCATCCCTTTGGATGGAGACAATTCTAGCAAATCAAACTACAATAAGAGTAGATACATATAATGCCAGATAGGAGATTTGTTGATGTTTGCTTCATTTATTCATGGATTTATTCTTGCATTTGGACTCATTCTTCCTCTTGGGGTTCAGAATGTTTTTGTTTTTAATCAAGGGGCATTACAACCACGTTTTATAAAAGCGTTACCCGTTGTGGTTACCGCTGCATTGTGTGATACCCTTTTGATCTTGGTGGCTGTTTTAGGGGTTTCATTCATCATTCTCGGTTCATTTTGGATTAAGACGATTTTGATTGTGGGCGGGTGCATCTTTTTAATCTATATGGGCTGGATCTCATGGAAGAGTAAACCAAGTAAGGATAAAGAAGAAGTGGCAAAGAAATTTTCTTTTAAAAAACAAGTATTGTTTGCCGCGTCAGTTTCCTTGCTGAACCCTCATGCAATCATGGACACGATAGGAGTCATTGGAACAAGTTCATTGAAATACCAAGGGGAAGAAAAAGTCATATTTGCGGTTACCTGTATTTTAGTTTCCTGGCTTTGGTTTTTGGGACTTGCCCTAGCCGGACGGATAAGTGGAAAACTAGATCAATCCGGAAGATTCATGTTGGTATTGAATAAACTCTCAGCCTTAGTTATGTGGGGAGCAGCCATTTACCTTGTATTTTCTTTATTTAAAAATTAGGACGATGCAAGGAGTTTTTGTTATATAGAAAAAGGAGGAGGCATTTTGGAAGATATTCAAATGGTTGAACTAGATACAAAAATCCTAGAAGGAATGGGTAGTTATTGTCTTCGAAGTAAGAAAAAATCGATTGGTTATATTAATAAAAATAAATGGCTTAATGATAGATTTGAGGAAGGTCTAAGATATGTACAGTTGATAGAAGATAAAAAACAGGTGGGGTTTATTGAATACACGGAAGCTGAGTTTTCTTCTAGAGTAGTTCACGCCGATAATTATTTGGTAATCCATTGTCTCTGGGTAAGTGAAAATGGAAAAGGATACGGTACAAAACTTATTAATAAATGTCTTCAAGACGCAAGAAAACTATCTAAGCTGGGTGTTGTAGTTGTAACAAATCCTGAAACTTCTTGGACGCCAAGTAAGGATATCTTCATCAAGAACAACTTTAATTTAGTTGACAGGGCACCTTTCAACTTTGAGTTACTTGTTTATCAATTCGAGAATAATACCCCACTACCTTACTTCCCTAGTAACTGGGATGAGAGAGTTGAAAAATTTCATAACCTTACAATTATAAGGTCCTTCCAATGTCCGTATGTAGAAATCGCAACAGAAAATATTATTACTGGTGCAAATAAATTAGGGGTTGAGGTTAAAATAATTGATTTAAAAAATAGAGAAGAATTAATGGAAATCTCTCCAACTCCTTATGGTATATTTTCCGTCATTTATAAGGAACAACTTATCACATTCCATAGATTGACCGTTCATTCGGTCATTAAACGTTTAAAAGAGCTTATTTAAATTAGGAAGATCTAGAGGGACAAGGGGACAGTAAACTGTCCCAATATTTATGAATGCATTAGTGAAAACTGAAATGAAAATTAAGCCAAAATGTTATTAAGAAAGGATCCTTGTTACTTAGAGTGATTTTTACCTACAAGGGTTCTTGGCTATTTTGGGACAAGGAACCTGACCCGCTGTCCCCCGAAATTTATTATTGACAGATAACTGAAAATACTTCATTATAAAAATGAGTGAGTTACTCACTCATCAAATAAAGGAAGAGGGTATGTACACATGAGCAATACCAATATCCTGCGGGAAATCCTTTTACGAAAGCGTAACCAGAGTAAGAATACTAAGCTACTTCAGATCAATACACCGAATAGCATCGTCGAAAGCTGTTATGTAAAAATCGGCGGTATTGACCAATGGATCACCATACGCGGTGAGAATCGGAACAACCCCATTTTATTATTGATTCATGGCGGCCCTGCCTCCACCTGTTCCATCTTCAGTCCATTATTACGCTCATGGGAAAAGCATTTCGTAGTCGTTCAATGGGATCAGCGCGGCGCTGGAAAGACATTCGGCAAGAATGGAAAAGACGGAAGCGGAACCATCACTTTTGATCGCCTTGCACAGGATGGAATAGAGGTAACGGAATACTTGACTGCAAAGCTTGGCCATCAAAAAGTCATTCTCATCGGAAGCTCCGCGGGAAGTCTGATTGGTGTCATAATGGCAAAGCTTCGACCGGATCTTTATTATGCGTATGTAGGCACGGATCAGAATGCCCCGGATTCGCAAAATCTTTTGTATGAAATAACAATGAATGCTGTCCGCACAGCAGGAAATAGGAAGGGTGTTCAATTGCTTGAACAAATGGGAGCGGATCAATCTCAGTGGAGTCGTAAGGACTTCGACAAGAGGAATCGAATTCTTGTGAAAGCTATTAATAATGTTCCAAATATGATTACAGACTTAATTTTACCATCTATGCTCTCTTCGCCGGAACATAAAATACGTGATATGATGGATATTTTTAAAGGCATGAATTATTCCCTTGACCATCTATTTGATGAATTAAAAAACTTTGATTCTAAAAAATTAGGGATGCGATTTGAGCTGCCAGTTTTTATTTTTCATGGAGATAACGACATTATCACTCCAACTGAACTGGCAAAAGTTTATTACAACGAGATTGAAGCTCCTCATAAGGACTTTGTTCTAATCAAGAACGCCGGCCATTTGGCATGCTTTGCCCGTTCCGATCAGTTCCTTCAGGAGTTGATAACGAGAGTTCGTCCTCTAGCTTCCCCAACTCCCAACTAAAACTCTTCCAGAATAATGGTATAATGAACATAATATTTCAGAAAGATCTGGAGGTTGGAACGATTGTCTCCATTAAACAAACTACAGCTTGATCAAATCCGTGACCAACGCAGGGTGCAAATAAAGCAGGCGGCACTGAAAGTGTTTGCGCGCCGTGGGTATACTGGAACGAAAACAAGCATCATTGCCGAGGAAGCAGGTATTAGCGAAGGACTTATTTACCGCTATTTCCATTCTAAAAAGGAGCTTTTCACAACCATTGTTCAAGAATTGATGGAGGAAGCTAGAAGGGAAATCAAGCATGTCCAATACTTGCCTGGAACACCCTTCGAACAAATTAGAAACTTAACAAAAAATATGATGGATGAAAACAATATGTACGCATTTATGCTAATGGAACGAGCTCGCAAGGCGGAGGATGTCCCGGAGAAGGTCACTGAGATCTTTAAAGAGGTTTCCACTAATGTTCTCATTGATCCGCTGGTTCCTATCTTCGTTAAAGGTCAGGAGATAGGCGAATTTTCACCAGGGGAACCACGAAGGTTGTTGTCCTGGTATTTTACCATAATCAACAGTCTTCTCACCCAGGATGAGGTGGATGAAGAGTATGGTCTACCAGATGTGGATGTGCTGATGCGTATTTTGGCAAAATAATACTTTTCAACCAAAGGAAACTTTTAATATTTAATTTCACACCTTCTTGCTTCCGCAATTGGGTGATTGTGAATAACACTGAGCAATGATAAATACCAAGTAGCAGGAGCCTGTTAAGGGTCAACGGGCTCCAGGCACATTCATGAATGATTACGTTTTTGAGTTATTCTTGATTATGTTCTTTGTTAATAAATCCAAGTGGCTCACTTTTTTCATGTTCTTTTTAATAAAAATGGCGCAGTGCAAATTACTCCAATTATGTATAGAACAACTGAAATATAAGCAGGTAATAAGTGAACAAAATCAGTATAGCCAATAATAAAATGTGTGATAATCCCGGATAAAAATGCTGGAATGGCAGCTGATATGAACTGAGCAATTCACTGTATTTATTTTTGCAACCTATTGAACGCCGCCGTTACAATATAAAAATTTTAATCAATCGTTATTTCTATTCCATATTTCAAAGCAATCGAAATTAAATTTTGAACTTCTTGTGGGCTGGGCGGGCCATCTGGAATTGGAGGCAATTGTTGGGGAACAGGTACACTAAGTTCTTTAATAAATTGCTCAAATCCAGAGGGATAAACAGATAGTAATACTTTAGCTGTTTCTGTTTTCACCTTAAAGGTATGTGAAATTCCTCTAGGTGCATATACATACGTTCCTGGCGTAGCTTGAATAATTGTATCTGCTATGTAGTAGGTAATTTCTCCTTCAAGAACGTAAAATGTTTCGTCTTCCCTCATATGAATATGTGGAGGTGGTTCACATCCTCTCCGTTCTTCCGTCAAAATAGTAGCGTATCTACCTTTCGTATCCTCCCCACTGGCCAACACAGAAACTTTATTTCCTAAAAACAAGAATGTGTTATCCATAGACGTCTGACGAATAAATGGCATATCCAAAAATCTCACCCTCCAATCTTTTAACACATAATAATATGCTAATCGATACACAATTATGTTTTTTGTACACTTTTTTAATAAAAAGCATCTGGAACCCAGAAAAAACAAAGGTTATGTTTTATCGGTCCAAAAAAAATGATTTTGGAAGTTAAAGAAAAGAAAGGAGTTGAAATATCTCCTTTCCAATTGTGATGAATATTTCCTAATTAGTAACCAAAGTATTTCTTCATATCAATACCAGAGTTAACATAGTACTTTTTCGTCAAAATATTACCCGTATCTGTAAATACTGGTAATCCAAGTTTCGTATCCTTTTTTTCGAAAACAAGAATTCCATCAGGGCCTTTTTCAAATTCCACACTTTCTGCATCTTCCTTTTTACTACTATTAATCAAGTTGGTTAATTCTTGTATTTTCTTTTTATCTTTTAGTTCCGCAACTTTTTCTGCTTTATCATTCTCAAATATGTATAGGCTTACGATCTCATAGTTCTGGCCAACTATTTTAGTGACACTGCATGAAACAAGAATTGCGAATAAAAAAATCATCAGTGAAAAAAGAAGTATGATTTTATTCATTGAAATTCACCTCTCCCGTACTAGATTCCAACTTCGGCAATAGACTGACGGAACCAAAACACTGTGTAGCGACATCATCCCAAACACTTAAATATTTTTTTAAGTTTAATTGAAGAAGAACTTTTTGGAAAGTTAAATTTATTTCCTGAAACAAAACAACGGAAATTCTCTCTCGAGGTGAATAGCAATGAGAACTGAAAAGGAAGGGACAAGGAACCTGTCCCTTATCTATTCATGATTTTTTGTATTTCTGGATGGTTCATGAGAATTTCATTGCCATAATAATAGCTAAATGCTAGGGCAATGACTAGACCGATATAAATAAAAAATAACTGCATTTTTGTCTTTTTGCTCGTTTTATAATAGGTTCCCGTTGTCTGTACTTCTTTTTTAAAATTTGATACTTTTTCTTCTAAATTGTTGAGATTACCTTCGATAATTTGTTGATTGATATGGATATCTTCTTCGCTCCATGTTTGGGTACCTGATAATTGCTGGAGATATAGATCCTTTTTTATTCTTTCAATTTCAGAATCCAGTTTATTTAATATTTCAGTAATTTCTTTATTCGAGACGTTCCATTTTGCTTTTCTAGCAATTTCTTGGGCAGAATCTAGATCATGTGATTCTTGCTTTAATGTTAGTACTAAGTGTTCAAGATCTTGGACTTCCAATTTATCTTTAGTTAAACTTTTTTGTTTTTTATTTAATTTATACCATTCTTTTGAACCGAGGATGACAATGATAAACCCTATGAAACTAAAATGCATGACGGAAAAAGCTAATAATAAGACAATCCCTAACCCCCATAGTTTAGTACTGATCCCTGCTGCAATTCTTCCCCCATCTAATGGGGTAATCGGGATTAAATTAAATAAATTTATCAGCCCGCCCAAATAAATTAGAAGCGCCCAGATTGATTCTTGTGTATATAAATACATTGGAATGGCTGGCAAAAAGGCTAATAATCCAAATAAAGGACCCATGTATGCCAAAAAACCCTCGTCTTTTGCGCTTTTTGGCATTTCCTTAAGACCAATAACCGCCCCCATAAAAGGAATAAATACAGCTGGGCTAACAGGCAGTTTCAACCTTTTAGCGGCATACATATGTCCCATTTCATGAACAAATAAAAGGTAGACTAAGGCTATTGCAAACTTCCAACCAAAAATAAGGGCATAGGTTCCGAGATAGATAATCATACTTACAAGTGTATGAAGTTTAAGGAATTTTAAAACTACTAAAACAAATTTAAATTTACCTAATAATACTGCTCCAATTGTCCCTAATACTCCCCAGGCGGTTTTCTTGCTGCTTTGTATATTCTCTTCTTTCAAATAAACATCCCCTTTAAAAAACAACACTTTTTGTAAAAGTAAAATATAGTCGTACGTCTATTATACAAGAAATTACAGAAGTGGAAGAAGGATTTAATGTTTGTTTATCGAATTAAAGGAGTAAAAACAAAAAATATAGGTGAAATTTATGAGCGAAATCATTAACTATTACAGCCAATATGATGAGTGGGGAAGACTTGATCGCGAGCCAATAGAATTCCAAGTTAATTGGCACTAACTTGTCTTTGTCGCCTTTATGCCAAGAATTAGACACATACTTACTTCACTTTTATCTCCTGATCATTGGAAACCAAACGATAATATGGATACCATAATGCAATTTTCTCAATCAGGGTGCTTTAATCACGCAGATGAGGGCCGATTTACAGGTGCCTATTATTTTAATATTGAAGATATCAAGCCTTTTATGGAGGCGCAAGGATTTGAAAGTTTGGAATTAATAGGTTCAAATATAGGAGCTATTTTAAACCATGATAGTTGGAGTTACTGGAGAGACAAGGGTGAACAAGAGGTCGATAAAATTATAAGATTACTAATAGAGAGAGCAGCAGACCCATATACTCTCGGAATCTCCTCTCACTTGCTTTATATAGGCAGGAAAAAATGAATATTTTGGTCAGTTACTTGTTGCTTGATAGCGGTGGGGGACTGAATCACTGGTCCCTTAAATAGGGTATGATGAATATAAAATTAAATTTCCTAATAAAATTCAAAACAATAGTATACATACACTCCAGTCGTTTAAATTGAAAATAAAAGACAGAGGTGAATATGCAATGTTCGGATTAGAATCGGCAAAAGTAGACTTGATATTAGATAAGAAAGAATATATTCCTGGTGAAACCATGACAGGCAAACTTTTAATCAAAGGAGGTTCCCGTGATAAAAAGATAAGCAGCTTAGAAAGCATTTTGCATGTCAAAGTAATTAAGGACAAGATTCCCAAAATCACACCTCTAATTAATTATTCTTTAGAAGAAGATCAATGTTTATTCATTCAGGCCAAAAGTTACAGGGAAGTTCCTTTTGAATTAATATTGCCAAGAGATATTCCCGTAAGTACTGATAAGGTAGAATATTACCTTTCTACTAAACTGGATATCGACTTAGGGAAAAATGCTTCTAATCGTGAGGATATTACCGTTCTTTTACCTCCTTCAAGCAGCCGGATCCTGAAAGCCACTGAAACATTAGGTTTTTTTCAGGAGGACAATTTTATTACGGAAGGAGGACAATTTTTTCGTTTAGTGCATGAATACGCGGGTACTGAAATTGATTTGTCCTTTTTTGATAGTTCAGAAGGCGTATTTGTCAAAATGGGTTTACAGAAATTCACAACGGAATTTCCAAGTCCAGATGTTCTATCCAATCAATTTTTTATACCGTCATCTACCAATGAGGAGGATATTCCTAAAATAGTAGATATGGCAATCACTGAAGCTTTAACAAATCCTTTGCTGTTTAAAAGTGGGCTACCCATTTATAAACATAATACTGGTGATACCACGAAAGCGTTCGTTACGGGATTTATCGTCGGCAATATGATTTAAATTCAGAAAGTTGCCTTATAACTGAGATTAGAGATGAACAGTACGATGCACAATTAATGCTTGGTCCTCTGCTTCATTAAGCATGCTATTTAAAGAAGTTGGCGATGAAGTTACTACAAAAGAAGTTCTTATAAAAGGGTTTTTATCATCAAATAATGTTGACCCGAATGGTGTTAGAATTTTCATGTTTGGAGGATTGTAAATTGGAAGAGGGTAAAGATTTTTTGGCAGAACGAAGAACTTATAATACAACTCAAGAAACTCATTCTCATTGTTATGCTCAGTTAATTTTTCCTCTCCAAGGACAACTTTCTATAAAGGCAGGGGCAAAGGAACTTCAGCTAGATCATGAAACATTATTTTTTCTTCCTCCTCAGTGTATTCATACTTTTCATTCGGTTGTCCGGAATGAGTTTTTAATTTTAGATATCCCTTATTTTATGCTTACCAAAAATGAGTTACAGAATAGGGGATATTCATGGAAATTAAATAATCAATGGAAAGGTATTCGATATCTTATCCTAAATGAAATCGACCAAAAACCGTTAAATCAATCTGCGCTTAAGGAATTATACCCATATATTTCATTTTATTTGCTTCAAGACCAACAGCCTAAATCGATCAGTTATATCCATGAACATTATAATGAGAAAATTACGGTACATAAATTAGCATCGCTTGAACATTATAATCGTTCATATTATTCGAATTGGTTTCTAAAAGAAACTGGAAAATCCCCTTCATCATATATACAAGAAGTACGTTTGAATAAAGCAAAAGAATTGCTCCGTAATACAGATTTACCCATTTTACACATTGCAATCCAAGTTGGTTTAGACCATCAATCCTTGTTAACACGTTTGTTCCAGAAATACGAGGGAATTACACCTAGCCAATTTCGAAAAAAATATAGGCTTATAGAAAAATAAATGTTAAATAAATGACATTTGGTTAAAAGGTTCTGATTTTTAGTCAAAGATTTTATACCAATGAATGTAAAATTAAAATATGGACCAACTTGGTAAAGGTCCATTGCCCTTGATAACTGTGATTATGTTTAGTCACAGTTATTTTTTTATTAACATTTAAAGGAGAAAATGATGAAAACGTTATTAGGCTTATTTTTTACATTCTTATGGTCATCTGCGGCGATTGCCACAAAATTTGGCTTGTACTCTACAACTCCTTTGGTACTAGCTACCACTCGCTTTCTGATCGCTGGAGGCTTGCTCTTTCTTTATGTTTATTTGTTCAATAAAAAATATCCTTGGCCTCAGTCACACGAATGGCGTTCACTAATTGTTTTAGGGTTATTGAATACAACCATATATTTAGGAGCAACCTTTTGGGCGTTGAGTTATGTATCGGCAGGCTTATTTAATTTATTTGTTACAACAAATCCTTTTCTGGTTGCTTTCCTGTCCTATATATGGTTAAAACGAAAAGTTTCTTTACGAGAATGGATAGGAATGACTGTTGCAGCTATTGGACTATTCATCGCCACATGGCCAACTATCACAAGCAGTGGGGTGAAAATAAATGGATTGATTATTTTAGGACTAGGAATGATATCAATGGCGATTGGAAGTGTTTATTTTAAAAAAATTAATTTAAATCTACCAAGTGTTGTTATTAATACTTGGCAAGTATCTATTGGCGGAGTTTTTTTAATCCCTATCACCTATATTCTCGAAAAAGATAATTATTTTTTAAAATTGGATTATTATTTACTTGGCTCTTTAATTTGGTTGGTGTTCATTATTTCAATCGGCACCATGTTGCTCTGGTTTTATCTATTAAAACAGGATACGGTAAGGGCAAACAATTGGTTATTTATGACTCCAATTTTTGGATACGTATTAGCGGCTATTTTTTTAAATGAATCTATTAACATGTTTGATATAATAGCAACAATATTTGTATTAATTGGTTTATTACTTTCGGGCAACATAGCCACCCATCCTAAAAAACTCTTTCGAGGTGAATAACTATGAGAACTGAAAATGAAATGTTTGATTTGATATTAGGGATTGCTAAAAATGATGAAAGAATTCGAGCAGTTTATATGAACGGTTCAAGAACCAATCCTAATGCGCCAAAGGATATTTTTCAAGATTACGATATTGTTTATGTCGTGACAGAAACTGCCTCTTTCATAAAAGATGAGAAATGGATTAAGAGTTTTGGAGATTTACTGATGATTCAAGAGCCTGATAAAAATGATAAATCAGTTGGTGTGGAAATAGATTTTGACCGGTCTTATGGGTATTTAATGCTCTTTACAGATGGAAATCGAATAGACCTTCATATCGAAACCAAAGATGCAATGATTGCTGAATATGGCAATGATAAACTGACGGTTCCATTATTAGATAAAGACAACATTCTGCCACTCATTCCCGCTCCCACAGAAATTGATTACCAAGTAAAAAAGCCAACAGAACCTATGTTTTTTAGTTGTTGTAATGATTTTTGGTGGTGTCTTCAAAACGTTGCCAAAGGAATTTGGCGCGATGAATTACCATACGCAAAGCAAATGTTTGAAAATGTAATAAGAACTAGATTGGATGAGATGGTTTCATGGTGGGTCGGTATAAACCACGACTTCCAAGTCTCGACAGGAAAAATGGGGAAGTATTTTAAAAAGTACCTTCCTGAACCATATTGGGAAATGTATGAAAAAACTTATTCCGACAATGACTATGATAATTTTTGGGACTCTATTTTTACCACCTGTGAATTGTTTAGAAGTTTAGCAAAAGGTGTTGCAGATAACTTATTGTTTACATATCCAATGGATGACGATAAAAATATGACCAAATATCTTAAACATGTAAGAAATTTACCTTCTGATGCAAAGGGAATACTTTAACTAATTCTATATGAAGGTTATAAATGACTACACGGAATAGAGTACAAAATATCGGAAATTCTTTAAACAAAAAAGGACTGGGCGCTTTCGCCCGGCCTTTCTTAAATATGAATAGGAAAAATTAATTTCTACATTTTTTTTTGCTAAATACATAAATACTGCCGCCAAGAGTAAGAACGGCTATAAACTTACTGGCTATGAATAGATAACTGGTGGTTTGAGAATCGAGAGTGATGTGCGGGAATATCATGAGGCCGAGAACGACAAATACGCTGAAAAGGAGTATGGAATAATAATATTGATAGGCTTTGTTAATAATCATAATGCCTTTATCACCATTTTCCTGCGTGAAAACAAGAATTACATATGACAAGACTAAGATTGTCACATACGTTAATAGAACAATGGCAATGCCGATGCTCATCATTAAATTCCTCCTTTCTTAAGGGAGTTTTATAGTGAATAAAGCTAACAAAGTAGGATGTTTTCATCCCGCTTCGTTAGCTTTTTTTCTTATTTACATTCCAGGATTATTTTTCTCTTCAGATGGCTCTTTAGGAATGGATGTAGTTTGCTTTATAGCTTTTTTCTTATTTTCCCATTGGAAAATTTTGTTTAATAATTGATATATTTTTTTAGACTCTTTCGTTAATAAAGGGCCAAGAATAGCCAAGATTAGAACATAAACCGCGGTAAATGGTTTTAGAATAGGCATCAAGCCTCCAGCAAGTCCTAAATTAGCAACAATGATTGAAAATTCACCCCGAGAAACGATTGTTAATCCGATATTTGAAGACGCCTTATGAGACAAACCAGCCTTTCTTCCGGAAATCATTCCCGCTACAAAGTTGCTAATGATTGTTAGAATTACAGCACCTAAAGCTAGCCAAATGGCACCCCCTAAGCTAAATGGATCAATACTTAAACCGAAGCTGAAGAAAAAAAGTGCCCCAAAGAAATCTCTAAATGGGATAACTAACTGTTCAATACGCTCTCGATGTTCAGTTTCAGAAAAGACTAAACCCAGCAATAGTGCACCAATCGCTTCAGCAACATGGAGTTTTTCTGAAAAACCGGCGACAAAAAATAGTGAAGCAAAGATAACGAGGATGAAAATCTCATTAGACTTAATATTTAATAGTTTATTAAGGATTGGAGTCCCTTTTCGGGCGATAACGAAAAATAGAATCATATAACCAAGAGAGATTAGAACTGAGGTAATGGTCCCTAAAATCGTCGTGGACCCACCTAGTAAAAGACCTGACATGATGGAGAGGAATAAAGCCAAGAAAATATCATCAAATAATATAATCCCCAATATTAATTCTGTTTCTGAATTGGCGGTTCTTTTTAAATCAACTACTACCTTAGCGACAATGGCTGTCGAGGAGACACTAAGGAGACCCGCAATAATTAACGTTTCCATAATAGGAAAGCCAACAGTGAAGCCGTAAATTAATCCTAAAGTGAAATTAAGAGCCACATAAATAGTTCCGCCAACTGCAATAGAACGCCCTGATCGAATTAGTTTTCCCACTGAGAATTCTAGCCCAAGATAAAATAATAAAAATAAAACCCCGATGCGCCCGAAAAATTCAATAATTTCAGAGCTTTCTATGAATCTAAGATCGATAATTCCAAAATGCGGAGCATGTGGACCAACTACCATTCCTAAAAGGATTAGCAACGGAATGATGGAAAACTTTAACCTTCCTGCTAATAATGCTGCGAAGGCGACTAAAACTAATGCTGTACCTACCTCAAATACTAAGTGATTTGCCATTTATATCACCCGTCCCTTCTTGAAAGAATTTCTTTTACAATCTTTTTTACTTGATTGCGCTGTCCGGACACGATGACTGTGTCACCTATTTCTAAGAGGGTTTCAGGACCAGGGGTATGAATTTTTTGTTGATTGCGTTTGATAAGCGCGACGATATTGACTTCATAGGATTGACGAATATCTAAATTTCCGATGGTTTGATTAACCGCTAATGCTCCGGTTTCCACCTTAGACCATTCAATTACCAGATCATCAAATGCCATCTCAATCGTTTCTAATGCCTTTGGTGCGTAAGTCATTCCGCCAATAATCGCAGCAATTTGCCTTGCTTCCGAATCATCAAACGTTGTGCTGGAAATGGCTTCCTCGTAATCCTCTTGATCAAAATAATAAATGTCTCTTCTGCCATCATCGTGAATAATAACTACTATTCTGTCCTTGCTATTGGTGATGATTTCATACTTTTTCCCGATACCAGGAAGTTCGATTTCGCGAATATTCATTTTCTTTCCTCCTATATGGTTTGGTCATGGATTAAAAAGTTGAGCGTTAAAGGTTCACATCGATTTCAGTTCTTATTTTTTCATTTTTGGAAATTCCCAGGTATTTGAGTGTTTCGGAAGGGGTTGAATGATTGAAATGCTTTTGCAATATTGAAATGGCTATTCCACGTTTATAAGCATGAAATCCAAAGGTTTTCCTTAGTGAGTTGGTACCGATTTTTTCCCCGATGCCAATCGCTTCTGCTGCTTGATGAATGATCCGATAAGCTTGTTGGCGGGTAATCGGTTTATCGGTTTTACTGGACTTAAACAAAAAATCTTCACTTGATAATTGGTGCGTCTGAACATAATGGACAATAGCCTGTTTTACTTTTTGATTAAGGTAGACTTCCTTCACCGTTTCTTTATTTGCCAACAAATAGAACTTCTTAACACAGTTTTCTTTGTCAAGCACATCGGCAACCTTGATATTCAGCATTTCGGTAATTTTTAACCCAGTATTAATTCCAAAGACAAAGAGAACAAAGTCACGCTCAGAATACTTTTTTAAATACTTTTTTATTTCATTGATTTGCTTGATATCTCTTAGCGCTTCAACATATTCCATTAATAAACGCTCCTTAATCCATGTTACATAATAATATTGTAACATGGTATTATGTAACATGCAATTTATTAGATTATATAAAGAACATTATTCACGCATTATTTCTATTTGAACCTCGTCCTTTTCAACAAGAATGTAGTAATATGTAAATAATGGGATCGAGTTACTGAACAGAAAAAACGGGAATTGAATGGGGATACTTTCTTCATTAAAAAACTAGCAGCGATTGCTGAACCACGATAATTGTTTTTTGTACTAACATAGAATTAGTGGAAAGAGGGATAACAAATGAATCTAGGCACGCCAATAGCAAGTGGAAATACGGCCAAAATATATCTTTACGAAAACAGGATTGTCAAAGTATTTAATGATTATTTGCCAGATACGGAATCTTCAAATGAAGCAAATAAGCAAAAATATGCCTATTCGTGTGGACTTCCTGTCCCGAAAATAGTAGATGTTACGAAAATAGATGGAAAACAAGCGATAATAATGGAATATATTAAGGGGCGAACAATAGGGGATTTCCTAACCGAAAACATGGAACAAGCAGAATTTTACATAAATATTTCCGTTGATATACAACAAAAAATTCATCTGATATCCGCTGATTCACTTGAACCTATGACTGAAAAATTAAGCCGTCAAATTTACTCAGCCGATAATCTTGATAAAAGGCTTAAGGCTGCTTTAATAGAAAAATTGGATTCGATGACATTTGAGAAAAGGCTCTGTCATGGAGATTATCATTTGTTTAACTTGATTATGTCAGATAATCAAGTGACCATTATAGATTGGGTTGATGCCAGTGCGGGGGATATCCGTGCTGATATATATCGCACATATCTTTTGTATTCACATGTTTCAATGGAATTAGCGGATTTGTATTTGCGTCTTTATTGTGCGAAAAGCGATTTGTCAAAAGACGAGATTTTTCAGTGGGCTCCAATCATAGCCGGGGCAAGATTGTCTGAAAATGTATCATCAGAAAACTCTGAGCGTCTTTTAGAGATAGTAGATCATTACTATCCTTTATAACTTTTAATATTGGAATTTAGTTTAAGGGTGGGCTTTGTTTGAAAAATATGAGATTACTAAAAAAGAAAAATGGCTTGAAGATTCCAAACCATTTTTTGGTGAATTCTAACTGGTATTAATTCTCCTACGCTATTTGATTTTGGTTAATAAATGATTGAATTTGTACCATATGTTTTTCATCGTGCTCAATCATTCCCACAAAGTAATCACCGAGAGTCATATTCTCCTTACCAGGAAGCGGCATAGCGAATCGTTCTCTGTCTAATTGATTTATGAGGGTTAGTAATTGATTCCTAACCGAAATGAACTCATCTATCAGCTGATTCTTCGTTATTCCCGATCTGGCATATGACGATGCAGCCCTGTTTATTTCCTCCACATCAATGACCATTTGCGGGAATGGTTCGTTTTTTAATAGATACGAAATCCTGTTATCAATCATAAATTGATCCCATGCGATAAAATGTGAAATCACGTCGGCAATCCCCCATGAACCCTCTCGAAATGGCAGGAACCATAAATCGTCCGATAACGTTTTTAGAGAATGCAGCCGGTCAATTAAAGCCAACTTTTCCTTAATGATATCCTCTTTCTTCATTTGACCCCACCTCACCACAAACTATTCTATTATTTAATATGTAATTCCTGCTAATTAAGCAGGAATTACATGATTTAAGTAGTATTGAATAATAAACAGGTTTAAACCTGCAGGGGACTTATCTTTCATCTAAAAGAATATTTCATTAGATAAAGGATAATACTTAAGCCATTATGGAATAGTTTTTTTTCAAAGAATAGGAGAGATTCTAATGAGCTATCAGCAAAAAACAAAAGAAACGGATAAGAGTGTTGTGGAGTTTATTGAGAGTGTTGAGAATCCAAAAAAACGTGAAGATGCCTATAAATTAATAGATATTTTTTCTGAAACGACAGGATTTGAAGCAAAGATGTGGGGGCCAAGTATTATCGGATTTGGATCTTATCATTATAAATATGATTCTGGGCATGAAGGCGATGCCCCTTTAGTCGGCTTTTCACCGCGCAAGGCAAAAATCAGTTTGTATTTTGCTCCAGGTGACCCCAAACGTGAGGACTTGCTTAAGGAGTTTGGAAAGCATACAACCGGTAAAGGCTGTGTGTATATCAATAAGGTAGCGGACATTGATATAGCGGTATTACAGTCAATCATTACACAATCTGTCCAGTTTTTGCAAGCTGCATATCCAAATTCTTGAACCTACTTGAAATTGAGGATTAATGAATGGTAATTAACATGAAAAATAAAGCATTTTGGCTTTCGTTGGGTTTATCGCAGCTCCTTTTTGTTATTTTTTTGCCGATATGGTTTCGGCTGTTGTCCTATCTGCACCCAATTGTTTTGATAGTGGTGTGGATGGGTTTGACAATGCTTGTGTTTTTCATTGTTTATTTTGTGTGTAGTGAAACCCTTCGAATATCTAAAACTATTTTAAAAAGTGTCATGGGAATATATAGCTTAGGCTTATTTGTTCTACTATTCTTCCGCCCGGCGAACCAAGAGTATGGTCAAATTAATTACATCCCTTTTAAAACAATTATGGGCTTCCTAACTGGAAACGTAAATTTTCTTATCGCTTTTTATAATCTAGCAGCAAATATATTGCTCTTCGTGCCATTTGGTGTGGTGACTTTGTTGCTTTATAAAAACCCGTCGAGGCGCCTATTATTGTTAGTACCAGTTGTTTCTATTCTCCTGATTGAAACAACACAGCACATTACAAGACGCGGCAGCGCGGATATCGATGATCTTATCTTAAATCTGCTCGGGGTATGGATGGGTTACTTAATGTATCCATTTGTTCAAAAAGTGGTGAAAGTCAAAGATTTGGCAGTCTGAACATTGAGTTCAATGGGCGGATTTAGCATTTCTATCGGCGATTATTGGGTTTCAATCGGCGAATCTAAGAAAACAACAATCTTCAAGAAACAAGCATTAGAAAAAAACTCCAAAAACGGACAAAAACATAGCGATGCTTGATACAACTAAGCATCGCTATTTTTTTGTGTTAAGGACTAATTTATTCAGTCTCTCTTCAGCGGTATCCAAATTTCGGAGTAGTAATCAGGACTCCAAGGATCTCCATCAAAATAAACTTCCAATTCAGGGGTGCCTGCTGGTGTATATTGATTGGATGGAAACCATTCTGAGGAAATTTGCTTCCAGACCTTCTGGATTGCATCTGGCATTGCCCCGTGAACCTCGAAAACCACCCACTTTGAAGCAGGAATTTCCAGCTGAATGAAGCCTTCAGGTGTCTCCCCGTTATATTCTGCAGCGATCCAGTAATCAATGAGCGGCTCAGATTGGTTACTGCTTTTATCCACACAAACGCCAACAATACCTTTAATTTCTCCTTTATTCAACTTCATTAATATGTCGTTTGTGCCATCTGCATGCACATCATCCCACATCTTTGGAATTGCAACCAAATTCTCTCCATTTGCACACGAAAACTCCCGCTTGACGCCAACTACATGAAAACTGTCTCTTTCGATAATTTTGTAATTCATCGGTTCGGCTCCTTTCAGACTCACCTGAATCATCAGGCGGTTATAAGATTTTAGCTTGCCATGGTAATTTCTTGCTTGACTAGGTGTAATCCCGTGCTGCCTTCGAAATGCCTTGGTAAAAGCCTCAGGAGTGTCATAGCCATATTTCAGGGCGACATCAATAACTTTATTGCTTGTATTCGATAGTTCTTGGGCAGCAAGAGTTAATCGTCTGCGGCGAATATAATCACCCACCGTTATATCTGTTAATATTGAAAAAGTCCGTTGGAAGTGAAATACCGATACATTCGCCTGTTTCGCAATCCGTTCAATCGATAATGGTTCTAGTAAATGTTCTTCCATATAGTCGATTGCCCGCTGTAACGATTCGACCCATCCCATAGCGCTCACTCCTTGATTCAATCCTAACCATTATCCATTCCGAATTCCTGTCAATGTGTGCTTTGTTTGAACAGGTTTTCTATATTTCTATTTTTGCTTGATTATGAAGAAATGTCCAATTTTTTTAAAAAGGGCCGCTCGTTTTTACACTATATAAAAATAAATTGTTACTTGTGTACAAGCCGTTACAAATTTATCTATTTTTCATTAAATAATGAATACTTATGATTAAAAAATGAGGTGATGAAAATGGAGGATGATAGACTAACGAAACTTGAAAAAGAAGTGTCTGAAATAAAAACACGTGTAGCGATAGCGGAAACGAATATAAAAGGAATCTATAAGATTTTAGACAGCATCAATAATAATACAACTTGGATGTTAAGAATAACCATTGGTGCCATTATCGTAGCTGTTATGAATTTAATTTTACATGGAAAATTTTAAAACCGTCATACATTTTAAAAAAGGGGGGCTAACAAATTAAATAAAACTTTAAGTAATGTTCCACTTCAGTGTGGCATTTATTTCGGGACTCTAAGCGTTCTTTTTTTTGACTATTGTGGTAATGTTAGGGGGAATTTAATTATATAGAAACCATCTGGGAGAGCGATTAGCATGCAAGGCTGGAAACGTAATTTATGGGTGCTGTGGATTGGCGTCTTTTTCACATCGGCAAGCTTTTCAATGGTCATCCCTTTTTTGCCCATCTTTCTTCCGCAAATTGGTGTCAACGAGCATATTGAGATATGGGCGGGGTTGTTATTTAGTGCCGCTTTTTTTGCAGGAGCCATTGCATCCCCGTTTTGGGGTAGTGTAGCCGATAAATATGGACGAAAACCGATGATTATTCGGGCTGGATTATGCCTTTTCATCATCTATACTTTAACTGCTTTTGTGACCAATCCCTATCAGTTATTGGTCTTACGAATTATGCAGGGGTTATTAACAGGATTTATTCCTGGAGCAATTGCCTTGATTGGGACGAATACGCCAGGTAAAAGGATTGGCTACGCCCTGTCGATGATTTCTACTGCATCCGCATCAGGCGGGATTCTTGGGCCGCTGCTTGGCGGGGGAATTGCTCATTTGGTCGGAAACCGCTGGGCTTTTGGCAGTGCAGGAATTTTCACGTTGATTTCGACTATTTTGGTCATTTTTTGGGTAACGGAGGATAACTTTACCCCAAGCAAAAAACGCGGTTCAGTAAAAAATGATATAAAAGAAGCGTGGAGCAATCGACCATTGATGCTGGTGCTTCTCTTAACGATTATCACTGCAGGTTCTATCATGACAATCGAACCGGTCCTTCCACTCTATATCGTAAAATTAGGCGGCTCAGTTGATAAGGCTTCACTGTTGGCTGGTATTGTCTTCTCACTTCCGGGAATCGCAAGTGCCTTATTCGCTCCCGTCTGGGGAAAATGGGCCGATAAAGTAGGATTTCATCGGGTTCTCGTTATCGGACTTCTTGGCGGCGGCCTTGGCACGCTGGCACAAATTCTCTTTAGTGAAATCATTGGATTTTCGATTATCCGTTTCGTATTCGGCGTCTTTTTCTGCGCAGTCTACCCGGCATTAAATGGCCTCGTTGTGAAGTCAACAGCAGAGGACTTCCGCGGACGAGCATTTGGTTTAAGTCAAACAGCTAACCAAATCGGGGGGATGATTGGCCCGATAATCGGCGGCGTCATTGGCGGGATTTTTCCCGTGCAAATTGTCTTTGTTGTAACAGGTATCCTGCTCTTGGCAGCAATGGGTGCAGCACATTGGAAGGGCAAGGATTTAATTAGTGGTTCGATGAGAAAAAGTAATGCCTAGGTTTTTATGAAGAGAACTCTGATAATGACATTAAAGGGTTCCGTTTTCGGGTGCTTTGTTATTAAAAGACACAAAAATTGACATATGAATTGGCAAACGTCTTTTTCTTTGTTTTCAAGGTTTCTACGAAATTCTATTAACTTTGACGTAGCAATTGACATTATTAATATGATGGACATTAAGTATTGTCCAATTTAATAAAGTGGGTCAAAACTTCTGGCATTTGCAGTGCCATTTTGAGTACCAATTTTATTGATTTTTATAATCTGGGCAATAAAAAGCTGCAGATTCTCGCACTTAGAATCAAGAGGGTCCGCACTTATCGGTTGGGGATCAGGCTTAGCACCCAAACTGATAAATAGACGGAAAAATTCCGCTTAATTAGTGATATATATTAAAAAAGGCTTAAATAGGCGGAGAGATTCCGCATATAGACTCGAAAAATTCAAAAATAGGAGATTTAGCTTGGCATAATCGGAAAAGCTCCCCTTATTTACCCTGAAACAAGCTCCATTCTGCATTTAACCGGAAAAACTCCGCTTATTTTACTTTTGCTCGTTACTCGATTATGGATAAGACATCTTATTAAAAGGGAGTGAGTTTTATCTCAAAAATCCAAATGCATTACCGTGAACCGTATCACAAGTAAGTGAGGTTTTATATAAATAAGGTTATTATATTTCTTATAAAGAAGCCCGCCAATTACTATGGCGAGTTTTACTTTTTTAAATACCAATAAAATTATACCATCATTTAATTATGGAAATCCTTTGTATAGGAAGGGGCTGATAGAGTTGAAATCAAGAGTAAACTATCCATTTGTTTATTTTTTTGCTGAGCCAAATGTTGTTTTTGTTTATAAAATAGAATCCGAAAAATACATAACGGTTTCGGAAATATCTCAAGCTGGAGAATGGAATACATTCGAGATCAATAATGAGGTTGAATTCGGTACATTTAATCATAAAGAATGGAAGCCCCTTGAAGGTCGCGGTTACTTTCTCAGGCAGGACGATCTAAACATCATGACAAGAAAAATAAACCAACTCATTCAAAGCCAGAGAAAATCCAACGCTAAGAAAAATAGAAATATAACTGAGCCGGTTCATCTCGTTTCCTCTGCATCTGCAGGAGGTGCTTTACGGGTAGGACTAGATCGCCCAAGGAATGTCATTGATTTTCATGACTTTTTTTCAATGGGGCCAGTATGGAAGCTTGATAGTAAGATAGGACAAACCAATCGCATTGAGTGGTTAAATGAGAATATCAATTTGGCGCAAGATGAGTTTGAACTTGAAAATAAATTTAGTAATACGCTTTTAGAAATTGAAGATATACCCGAGAATGTTCCTATTTACATTTGGTATGCCAATAATGGAAACGAACAAACAGGGCTCCGGTTAATTCTTCAATTAATAAGGGAAAAAGCAAATGATATTTTCCTGATCAATACGACGGTGCTTTATGATAAATGGATGGCTTCAAAAGAAGAAATAAGGTCTGTTTTCCACTCCAATGAACTTCACCCAGGAGAGTTAAAATTCCTTTTCGAAAAAAGTAAAATGGTAGAACCGTTATCACATGGGGAACGAATTCAATTTCAAAGGGAATGGGAGGTACTAGCGCAATCCAAAGGGGTCCTTCGATTATGGCAAAATGGTGCTGTAACAGAAGTGCCAGAGCAGTATTATGATTCGCTAATCATCAATACGATTGAACAGCTTCATTGTGATCAGGAAGGCAAAGATTTTATCAGGACTGGAAGAGTGATTGGTGAAATATTGCATCAGATGGACGAGTCGGTTGGTGATTCTTATTTGGAATATAGAATTAGGCATTTAGTCTATAGCGGGGTCCTTGAGTTAAAAGGGATTCCAAAATCAATGAGGCACTATAGTGTGAAACTCTGTGATTGATTTAGCCAGTCTATTTTTGAAAAAGCAGTCGATCTCAAAAGGAAGCACTGCTTTTGTTTTTTATTAGGAAAAGGATGAATTAGATATTTCTAAGGAGAAAAGTGGATAATCTAAGAGTAAAATTAGACAGGCAGGCGATTGCTCATGAATAAAACAACCATTGTCTTTACTTTACTTTTTTGCTGCATATTTAGTAATTCTGTCAGAGGAGAAGTAAAAGTATCTCCGGAAATGGTTATCCAAAATTATATTGTTGATTTGAATAATCATCAATGGAAAAGTGCTTCTTCTTGGTGGGTAAAAGAGCATAAGAAAGAATTATTAGATTTTGTAGCCGACAAAGAAAACCAGAACTACAAACATGGTTTGTTAAATATTGAAGAAGCAAAACTTGTCAGGTGGAAGGAGCATCCTTATGAATATGGCAAGCAATTTTTACCTAGCCGCTATATCGAGAAATTTACTAATCCAAGAGTGTTTTATGTCGGAGTAAATTATAAAGTGCAAAAACAGAACGGGTTCTTTATTAACGGAGTAAATTACTTTTTTATCGTAATGGTTTTAGAGGATTTAGAATGGAAAATTGTTTTAACCCCACATGTACCTGTGAGGTCAATTATTTATGATGGCTATGGCTTCGGTATCGAAGAAGAAAAGACCTTTGATGAGAGAAGATTAAAATTCTATAATACACTAGAGTAAATTTAATACTCGCAAAATCCCAAATAACACTAATAACAGCCCCAAATAAAACAAAGATGTTAATCCTGTAAAGGGGTCTATAACAAAATCAAAAAACGTCCCCCACTTTTCCCTAGCAGAATTGCCTTTCTTAAAACTTGGTATAAAAATAAACAAAGAAATTATTATACAAGCAACTCCTGCCACTAAGGATAAAACACCCACCATTTTCAACTCCTAACCAAACTCCTTTGAGGATAAATTCCCCCATATTTTGATTTTTTTTCAACTAAACTAAACTGCAACATAAGGTTTTAGTACGTAATTTCACAATCACATATTTTAACATAGATCTTCAAAAATATTTCGGACACAACACTTGTTTAAATTCGGCTGCTTTATTAAGCGGCTGGATTCTTGACAAAAGTAAGTGGAGACCTGGTTGAACAAATAAAGACATTTTTTCGAAGGGATATCAAGGTGAGAGGAAGAATATCTTTGGTAATGGTACATGATTAAACTTTTAAAAACAATAGTGCTAGAAATTGGGAATTATACCCATTGTAATTTTAGTAGGATTTCATATAGAAGCACCTTTAAAGGTGGAACTTAATCTCCCTCTTGGGAAAAGTGGTTGAGCTTGTATTCGTGCAAACCCTATTAACCGTTTTCTAACTGAAAATGTTAAAATAAAAGAGAGAAAAATGCGGGTGGTGTTTTTAAGTAGGCTTGTTTTTTGAAAAAAAGAAAAGAAAGAAAAGCTCAAAGCTAATTATAATAATAAGAACTTTAATGGTTATAGCTATGGTAATTATGTTTATAATGGGAATAATCCATAATTTTGATTCCTTTTATTTTAGAATAATATTCATTTTTGCAGGCGATTAAATAAATTACAAATGAAGGAGAATTCCCATCCTATGTTTGGTTTCTTAAATAGAACAAAATTAATAAAAGATGATTTAAAAGGCATGGCGAAATTGATGTATCAAGATGTCTCGAATGATTCTTGGGATCAAGAGAACCTTACTAAAAGAAATTTAGATTTTACTATTGAAAGCATTCGATATATTGATATGTATGCAAATAGATTAATGAATTCTGAAATTGGTAATGAACTGTTGAATAAGCATTTTGATAATTTTGTGGTTCGAATAGGTGCTTATATTGGTGAGGTTATTAAAAATAATATCAAGCAGGACTTTTACTGGTATGAGTTTGGTTCGGTTTACAATCATTCTTCCAAACTTGATGGAGTGTACAGTAGTATTCAAACACAGCAAAGTGTTCTTTATTCTAAAAATAGGGATACGGTTTTATTACCATTATTTGAGGTAGTACAATTCTTGGAAGGAAACTCAACCTATACTAATTTCCTAACTTATGTAGAAGAAATGATTAGGCTAAATTCTTAAATAAGAATAAAAGTCTCTATTTTATCTAGTTACTTAATCAAACCCCTATTAAGCATTGTAATAATAAAACGTATGAAACATTACTGCAGCGAGAGGGGCGATTTCCTCTGTTGCTGCTTGTACGTTAATGGTATCAATCATCGAACTCTTCTTTATAACAGGCATCGAAACCGTGGCAATTTGCTCATCGTCGCATTTTAAGTGACCTGCACCTGTATAATCTTTTTCAAAATAATAATTTTGATTTGCGATCGTAAACGAATACGCATTTTCAATCAATTGAACTTTGTGGCGTGTAATTGGGATTGTCTGTGAGGATACATGCTCGATTAATTTGTACCGAAAGCCGGGAAATACACAGTCTATGATGTAAAGAGGCTGCCCTGAAATATTGGCAATTTGATAACAAAAGGGCAAGCCATATCGTAATATCCCATTGAAGATGCTGGCAAGGAACCTATGTCTCTGTTTTTGCATCAAAAAAATAGTATTACCTTTTTCGTCTGTTATTGGCAATTTTGTTGATAAATGCACCCTTATAGGTACTTGATAAGTAAAGTTTTGCATAGTATCCTCCAGGACATTTAGGTTAACATTACAGCTGCCATCTCTAATTCCAGAAGACATGCTTCGTCTAAATGTGTCCGCAGCTGTTTCATCACTTGAAATACATCTCGCCATTCCCTTTCACTTTTCAATTCCTTTATTACAAACGGTTGTTTTTCCACCATTTCTCTTCCTCCTTAACTAAATTTTCATTAACAAATAATATTTATTCACAAACTGGTATAATCCGAAATATCAGAATCCAGTCAATTTAATGTGAATAACAACAAAATTATAATTTAAAATGATAAAAATTTATTGAAAAACGATAAAAATGTGATTATAATACAAGTAATTATCTAAACGTGAGGTGCAATATGAAACGGAGATCAGTAATTTCTTTAAAGGGGACGATTTTTGTTATTGGGATTATAACTCTTGTTGTTTCTATGTTTTTCTTACCAGGACTGGCTAAAGAGGCAGCAGAGATGAATCCTGAATATGCTTATTTACGATTTCCTGTTCTTGTAGGTTTATATGCCACTGAAATTCCATTCTTTCTCGCTCTATATCAGGCATTAAAGCTTTTAAATTATATTGAAAGAGATATTGCCTTTTCAGAATTGGCTGTATGTTCATTAGGATATATAAAGAAGTGTGCGTTTACCATTATTGCCTTGTATGTAATCGGGATATTTATGCTTGCAATACAAAACGCTCTACATCCTGGAATTGCAATTATTGGTATTGTAATCATCTTTGCAACACTTGTTATTTCACTCTTTAGTGCTGTTCTTCAGGAACTGTTAAGAAGTGCAATTGAATTTAAATCAGAAAATGATCTGACAGTCTGAGGTGATAAAATGGCAATCATCATTAATATTGATGTTATGTTAGCTAGAAGAAAAATGAGCGTTACTGAACTTTCAGAAAGGGTTGGAATAACCATGGCTAATCTTTCTATATTAAAAAATGGAAAGGCAAAAGCTATTCGATTTTCAACTTTAGAGGCTATATGTGTGGCTTTGGACTGTCAACCTGGTGATATTCTCGAATACAGAAGTGATAGTAATAATCCAAAATAGCGGGAATTGTAAAGAGGGGGAGAAGTATGTCAGTGATTTTGTTCATCGGTGTTCTGGGAGTATTAATTGCGATATTTTTTAATGGACCCATAAAAGACATGTTTGGAAAGAATAACAGACTGGTGCTTAAGTTAGAAAATGCGAAGTGGTTTCAAAATCATTGGATCGCTGGCATATTTGTATTCAGTATGAATGCAGTTCTATTTGTTTTAACGGGTAGTCTGCTGTATTTGTTGATGTATTTTTCCATTCCATTTATTCATTTACTTGTAATGGTTTTTGCTGTAATGGGAAGTATCTTTTCATGGGTACTAATTAATAAAGCATGGCAAGGAACGGAAAGAAACCGTTTGAAAGTGGGGGCTGTCGGGAGTAGTTTTTATATTTTCTTAACAATTATTTTCGCCTATTGGTTCGTAACACTCAAACCTACCTATCCAGGTGAAGATACTTTTATGGGGGCTATTGGATTAGTCTTTGCCATAATAGTGACAACAGTTGCGTTTATTACATGTTTTGTCATCATGGGATTTTCCAAAAAGAATGTAGCGTAATAAATGAAGGGCAATTTTGAGAGAAAACTAGGAAGAAATGTCCTTCATAAAGGAGATGAAGGACATTTATGTTGGAAAACAAGAGAGATTTGTCCTTCATAAGGATAATGAAGGACAATTTTGTGGAAGAGACACGTAGTATTGTTCATCATATGCTCGGTGCGAACGCGGACTCCTCGCCTCTACCTAATCTATGATACTGATTCCCTTTCCAAAGAAACGGACTTCATTTTAGCTTTAGGTAATTTGACATTTCCTGCGATAATTCCACCTAATATTAAAACAACTCCGATCCATTGGGATGTGCTTACGTGTTCTGCTAAAATAAGTGATGATAATATTATTGCTACCGGAAGTTCTGAAGCTGTTAAAATGGTACCAAGCCCTGGACCGATATGCGGCATCCCGATTGAAAGCAAAAGTGGCGGCAAGGAAACACCTAATATGCCAAGATACAGACCATACGGTGCTACACCCATAAAAACAGGTAAATGGAGTAACTCCGTTGGCTGAACAAGGATTAAAACAGCAATCAAACCACCAGTGGCAAATAGAGCACTTTTCTGTACAGCTGGTGTATCTTTTCCCACCGTGCTGCTAAGAAAGATGAAAGTTGTATAGGTCAAAGCAGAAAGCAGTCCCCAAATCGTTCCTTGCCAAGTTATGTCACCGCCGCCTTCTGTAATAATGCCTGCCGCCAGAATGGAACCAATAACGAGGATTCCTATCGAGACAATCTTCCCAAATGTCGGTGCCTTTTTATAAAAGACCCACTCAAATAAGCTGCCAATCCAGACAAATTGAAATAAAAAGATAATCGCAAGGGAAGCGTGAAGTGTTTGTAGTGATTGATAATAAAAGACACCAGTTAATCCAAGTGGAATTCCCGATATAAGTAGTTTTCCTATTTTGGGAAGTGTCAATTTTTTCTTTTTTGAAAAAAGGGCTACCATCCAGATGAGTATTGTCCCCAATAAATACTGACTCCCTGTCACCTCTGCCGTGGTAAAACCCGCGGAATAAGCAAGCTTTACAAACGTTGATAAGGCACCGTAACAGCATCCCCCTAAAAACACAATAAGTGCGTATTGCCAAGTTTTCATTTTTCCTACCCCTTTCATTCTATAAAAAACCATTGGATAAATTGCTTCATTTTTGTAGCGTGCTACCCCTTAATCACGCAAAAAAGCCACACAGCTATCGTAGAAAAGCTGTGTGGCGAAAATAGAGATATCTCTAGAAAAGTCCACAAACAAATGGTTTTTATTATTCAAACTTACTTTTGTAACTTTAAAACAAATGATAATAAATGTCAATGAAAAATTGTCCTGTAAGTACCACCCGCATTTTGTTGAATACATTAACATTATTCGAAGTGTTACAGGCACGTTCCTTAAATGAGTGGTTTTTCAAAAATAATTTCAAAATATGAAGCAGAACCATATCCAGATGTAGCCGGTGCGAATAATTGGACGAATCTCCAACCATCCTTCGCATGATTGGCAATAATCTCATGATAATCTTCTTTCGGCATATTGTTCCATCTACTAAGTTTAATTTTCACTAGTTTATATTCGAACATTTTACAAGCCTCCATTTTGAGTAATAGTAGTTAATAAACGATTAGATTGCAGGTATTAGCTTTTTCATTAAAATACGTATTGAATAATAAAATTTCCAATAAATAGAACGGCAATCAAATAAAGCACAGGGTGAACTTCCTTTCCTTTCCCCAATAAAAGCTTCATCAATGGGTATAGAATAAATCCGATTGCCATACCATCCGCAATGCTATAGGTTAATGGAATCAATACTATAATTAGAAGTGCCGGAAAGCTCTCTGTTAAGTCATCCATTGATATATGGACAATGTTTTGCAACATAAGAACACCTATTAATATCAGAATGGGGGAAATTGCACTTGCGGGAACCATTTTAATGACCGGTATAAACAAGAGCGAAACGAGAAACAATATTCCGGTCACAATGCTGGTCAACCCTGTTTTTCCGCCGGCTGCAATTCCTGCTGCTCCTTCCACTGATGCAACAGTAGGACTTGTTCCAAAGATCCCGGAAGATAAAACGGAAACAGCTGTAGCCTGAAGTGATTTCTTACTGATCCCAGGGTTTTTTAACATATTGCTATGTCCATGAATCAAGCCAATATTTTCAAACACAACTACCATTGCAAAAGAGATGGAAGTGAGCCAGAATATAATATTACCTGCTTGTGACCACGAAGCCTGGCCAAAAACGCCAAGGTATCCATGAAAGGAGGGCATTGAAAGGGAAAGCCCCTCAGAAGTGGTCCCCCCAAGCCAAATCGATAACAACGAAGTAATCAAAATACTTAATAAAAGGTTTCCCGGTACATTTTTAATAAATAATAAAACCGTAATAACCAAACCAATGAGAGTAGTGATTGCTGAGGGACTGCTTAAATCTCCAATTGCAAGCAGGGTATGCCCAGAATTTGTAATAATACCAGCATTGTCAAATCCGATTAAGATCAATAAGATTCCAATCCCAACGGTAATGGCTTCTTTTAAGGAATTAGGAATAGAGGTCATTATCATTTTCGCCATTGGTGTAAAGGCAATTACAACAAAGATGATTCCTGCAACGAAAACCATCGCCAACGCTTCCTGCCAAGTAAATCCCCCAGTTTGAACGATAGTATAAGTAAACATCGCATTGAGGCCCATACCAGGGATGAGGGTAAGGGGGGTATTACTCCATAAGCCGACTATTACGCATCCAAAAGAACTGGTTAATATGGTCGAGATGATTCCTGCTTCCATCGGAATTCCTGCTACTGCCAAAATCGTTGCATTGACAATAATGATGTAGAACGCTGTTAAATATGAAATAAATCCTGCAGAAAATTCTTTTGTAATTGTCGTACCATGTTGATTTAATTTAAAAAATCGTTCCATGTAATCACCTTTCTTTTTACATTAAAAACGATAGTTATCATATCATGGACATATACTATATGAAAAATATATAATTTATATAAAAACTATATATTTTTAAAATAGAAGGTGAATTCAATGGACATTAAACAATTACGGTATTTTATAGCGATAGCTGAGGAAAAGAATATTACAGCTGCTGCCAACCGGCTGCATTTGTCACAACCACCGCTTAGCATAATGGTGAAACAATTAGAGGATGAGCTAGGTGTTAAATTAATTGAGAGAAATGGGAGGAGTATGGAATTAACCGATAAAGGCAATGTACTCTACAAAAGAGCAATGCATCTCGTAAACAGTTTTGAAGAAATAAAAAATGAATTACAGGATACAGAGGAGGGAAAAAAGGGTGTACTTAATGTAGGAATCAATACATTATCGGTTTCGGGATTTTCGGAAATGCTTCAATCTTTTCACAAAAATAATCCCCTTATTTCCCTAAAAATTGTTCAAAACGACTCATTTTATTTAGCGGAATTGGTGAAAAATAGGGCGATTGAAATTGCATTTGTACGTCTTCCGCTTGAACATCGTGGTTTGACATATTCATCTTATTAATGAGCCTTTTGTTTTCGTAAGCAATAATGTAGTACCTACTATATCTCTAGAAGAGATTTCGCATATGCCCCTTATTATTCCTAGCACAGAGGGATTGGGCATTTATAATACGATTATTGAAGCATTTACTAGACAAAATCTTCAAATAACATGTATTGCGGAGTGCTCTGATATGCATGTCTTAATGGAACTAGTTAAGGGGGGGATGGGGGCAACGATTGTTCCAAAATCTGTTTTTGATGTCTATGGGGCTAAAAGTCTCTTCTCTACGCCGATAAGCAATCCCACCATGACCTCTTCTTTAGGAGTCATTTGGCTTGAACAGCATTTTGTCTCTACCCCGGCTAAGAAGTTTATGGAGTTAGCAAAGGAATACTATAATTGAAAAAGGTTCCGAAAAAAGTGTCTGGCACCCGTTATTGCAATAAACTGAAATCTAATGCTGCACTTAAAAGTATTGCAATTTACGACATTTTCCTGAAATAATTGTTAATTAAGTTGATGTCTTTGAGAACTGTCAACCCTATTTTTTGCTATAATTTTTGAATATTTTTCCGAAATTTAGTAGATTTAAAAATGGACTACGATTTTCATTTGCCTGGCTTAAAGGCTTAAATCTTCATGACTAAAGTAGATTAGTAGATATAAATAAAACTAGCAGTTTCTTTGGCTGTAAAATCCTTCCTCAAATATGACAAAAATCATATGTTACGATGAAGTTGCATTTAAATGGCATTTCTTCAAAACAGGAGGATGATTTTATGTTGAAGAATAAAGCAATTCTAACTGTAGCAGCAGCGGCTGCACTCGTAACGGCTGGTCCGGTCATGAATAAAGCACATGCAGCCACAAATAGCCCATCGGTCCACGAAAGGGTATATGTTTATCAAGGCGCCGATATGAATGAGATAAATAGTATTATTGAAAAATATATGACTAGTTTAGGATTTTCAACTGCTCATAACACTGTTAAGCAGCCAGTTCTGAACCAAACCTATCAAACACAGCAGCCATCCCAATCAGTTGCAGCTAAACCCGTGCCGCAGCAGTCAACAACTGCGCAGCAAATAAAAACAACACAATCGACAAGTGCCATAAGTGCCCAAGAGCAAAAGGTAGTCGACCTTACCAATCAGGAACGGGCGAAAAATGGTTTACCTGCTCTTAAGGTAGATTTGACGCTTAGCAAAATGGCCCATGAAAAATCCCGTGATATGTCTGCTAATGGCTATTTTAGCCACACAAGCCCGACATACGGATCGCCATTTGATATGATGAAGAAATACGGAATCACTTACCGCTATGCGGGTGAAAATATTGCCATGGGACAACGGACTCCTGAAGAAGTCGTCAAGGCTTGGATGAATAGTGAAGGGCACCGCAAAAACATTCTTAACCCGAACTATAATTATATTGGCGTTGGTTATGTGTCACAAGGGAATTATTGGACACAGGAGTTTATTGGAAAATAATGTGGTAGTGAAAGCTGTCGGCATCGCCGGCAGCTTTTTTTGGTTTTAAATCACACTTTTTTATTGTTGAAAAATATTGAATATTTCATTAGTAAGTATTATAATAACCACTGATTGTCTCAGGGGACAATAAGTAAGTATTAATTGCTAATTTTTCACTAATGGATGAACCACCCTGACTTGTTTCATGTGGTTACAGGAAATCCGTTTAAATAATGACAAATGAGGGGATATGATGAGCCTTTCCAACGCTCAAAGTGAATCCGTAATCCATCCAAGTGACGAAGATTCCTTTATCCAAGGTGTAAAGGATTGTATCCCGACACTGCTGGGTTACTTAAGTATCGGCTTTGCTGCCGGTGTGGTTGAAAAGACGGCAGGGCTTAGCATTGCCGAGATTGCCCTGATAAGCTTTGTTCTTTATGCCGGCTCCGCTCAATTTATTGCAGCGGGGATGATTGCCGCTAATAGTTCTGCCACTGCGATTATTATTACTATTTACTTTGTCAATGTGCGTCATATCTTACTTAGCGCTGCCCTTTCACCCTATTTTCGCCATCTTTCTCCGCTTAAAAATATGCTCATCGGATCACTGCTTACGGATGAAACCTTTGGTGTGGCTATTAATAAGGCGGCACAAAAGCGAAACATTAGCGAGAAATGGATGCACGGGCTAAATATTACCGCCTGGATAAACTGGGTGATTGCCAATTTAGCAGGGGCCTATTTTGGTAATTGGATTTCCAATCCTGAAAAATTCGGCTTAGATTATGCCTTACCGGCGATGTTTATTGGGCTTTTGGTCCTTTCGGTGTTAAGCCGGAAAAAAATCAAACTGGATATTTTTGTGGCCATTATCGCAGTCATCATCGCAGTTGGAATTAGTTCGATGTTTTCGAGCAGTCTCGGTGTGATTGCAGCTACAATTATTGCCTCAACGATAGGGATGGTGTTGGAAAAATGGAAGTAAGAGGGGCCATTCTAATAATCATTTTAGGAACAGCGCTTGTCACATTTATTCCCAGGGTCCTGCCGCTGATGGTGCTTAGCCGCTTTGAACTGCCGGAATGGGCGACAAGATGGTTAAGTTTTATCCCCATTTCTGTAATGGCTGCTTTGGTGGGCCAGGAGATTTTCATGGCTGATGGGAAAATTCCACTATCGGCTGGAAACGTAGAAATTTTAGCAGCCATTCCCACGTTTTTGGTTGCTATTAAGACACGCAGTTTATTAGCCACGGTCCTGGCAGGAATTATCTCCTTAATGGTTTTACGATATTTGCTATAGGAAAAATATTTTAAAAAGGGCGGACAGTGACTGGCACTGTCCGCCTAGGTAATTCATGAATAGATCCTTAATACTTAGCGCTAACAGCTCCGATTCCAGTGTTCACGCTGTTGCTGTTTCGTGTTAATAAATAAAGTGCATATACAAGAAATGCGGCGTTTAGCAGGACTAATATGGTTAACCATCCAAGTGAAAAGTTGATACTGTGAACGCCGAATTCTCCGGTTGCTGCATACTCTACAGCATCTAATATGAAATGAAATCCGATTGCAGGAAGTAAGCTCTTATTTTGTAAACGCAAGGCTGTAAGGGCCATACCGGCTATGAACGTCCACGCAAATTGAAAAAGACCAAAGGCTACATCACCGCCAACAAATATATTACCTAGATGTGCGGTTCCAAAAAGAAGTGAAGGAACGATGATCGCGACGGCCTTACCAAACGGTAACATGGCTCGTAACAGAATTCCTCTAAATAGGATTTCTTCGTTAATGGCCACTCCTAAAGCGGCAATTAGTAATAATGGGACATGCCCCCATGTCGAGTGAAAACCTAAATGAAGCCCTAAGGTTAACGGAATAATAAGTACTGGTAACCAAACGAACCATTCTTTAGAAGCAGGTTTGATTAAGCCAATTTCCTTATCCATTCTTACCCATTTCACTGCTGCGAAGGCGCAGGCTGCATATAATAGCATGACTAACCATCCTAAATCCTTTTGAACAGTTAGGGCTGGATTGAACGCCTGAATACCCTTAACTGTTAGCATCCCGATAATGCCTCTTCCAAACATAACCACAAGGAACAGAACTAAACCGTGTCGATATAAAAAAGATTTCATTAAAATCTCTCCTTTTCTTACCTTATTTGTATCTTCATTATGGAACAGAATCGGTCATGGCCAATAGTGTGCTTCGTCATGAAATAATTATCTCTAGTCATATGACTTAATTGACTTTTTTAAAGGTACAAGAGAAGAGTTTGTTGAATTAAATAGGTAATTCTATCTATTCATAAGCATTGAAGGAGAGCAGTATGCTGCCATTTAAAAATGAAACCCACTGGGTTTACAAAACTGCACAAATCACGAGAATAGGCTGGTTTATTTTCCATTTATTGATTTTGGTTATCTTCCTAAAACCTTTTCCTTTATCTTGGCTGGTTATGACATTGCTGTTTGCTGCCTTTCTTATTCCTCAATGGTCTAGGGGTAAGATAATAAACTATCCGGTGCTGGAATGCATCTTTAGCAGCCTGTTTTTAATTGTGGGCTGCTATTTGTTAGGAAAATATTCCTCCTTCCTGGCAATCCCTGCGCTAGTTGCTGGAATTTACAGCAGACCAGGAAAGGAGAGATGGTATCTATGGGCGGGATTTTCCGTTATTCCTCTTATCGCTTACCTCGCCGTAGGTATCAATCAGATAGGGATGGGTGTGATTGATGGTCTCTTTCTTTTCGGTATTGGGACTTCAGTGGCAAAGGTGCTGGAGGCGGAGAAAAGGACACAATTCTTACTGGATGAAAACCAGCGGCAGAATCAACTTTTAGAGGAATATGCCAATCAGATTGAAAAGGTCACGTTATTGGAAGAACGAAATCGCCTGGCTCGGGATTTGCATGATACAGTGGGACATACGTTTACATCCGTCATAATGGGGCTTGATGCGGTATCATTCCTGATTGAGGCATCACCGCAAAAGGCCAAGGAACAGGCCGGCCGGTTGCGAGACGTGATGAGCAGATCACTAGAGGAAACAAGAACCTATATCCATCAAATCTCGCCAAACGGAGAACGGGAGGATTTGTCCTCACAGCTTCAAAATGTGGCGAGTGAATTTGCCTCCCATACAAAAACAGATGTTATTTTTAATAGCAAAGGCACGCCAGCAAATATTTCTTTCCAAGGAAGCTTGGCTTTCATTCGCTGCCTTCAGGAATCATTAACAAATGCTGTGCGTCATGGTCATGCGAAGGAAATCACGGTATCACTTCAGCAAGAAACATCACAGATTATTTTAACAATAAAGGATGACGGTATCGGGATAAAAGAGGAGAAATATGGATTCGGTCTTAACGGAATGATAGAACGTCTAGAAGCCCTTCAAGGTGGAATGACTATTGAGTCAAAGGGTGAGGAAGGAACATCTGTTACTTGTTTTTTACCTGTGAGAGTTAATCAAATAAAGAGGGAGGTGGAAAAAAATGATAAAAGTGCTGATTGTGGATGATCAGGAGCTAATTCGTGAAAGCCTTTCGATTGTCCTAGGAGCGGAGACTGACTTTGAAATTGTCGCTGTAGCCGAGCATGGAAAGATGGCAGTGGCCCTTACGAAACAACTTTCGCCAGAGCTTGTTCTGATGGATATTCATATGCCCTTCATGGATGGTGTAGAGGCAACAAGGCAAATTAAGAGTCAGTTTCCGGGGGTAAAGGTGATCATCTTAACCACCTTTCAAGAATTGGAATACGTCAGGGAAGCATTAACGGCAGGGGCAGAAGGTTATTTACTGAAAGCGATTCATCCAAGGGATCTTGCGGCGGGAATCAGATTGGTTCATCACGGGGGAACACTGATTACACAGGAGATTGCCAAGCAGCTGATTGCCGATTGGGTTACCCCTTCAGAGCAAACAAAGGCGGCAAAAGGTAAGAAAGCAAGTTATGGACTCACTGAAAGAGAAATAGAGGTGCTCGAGGAGCTATCAAAAGGTGCGGCTAATCGCGAAATAGCCCGCAAATTATTTTTAACAGAAGGAACAGTAAAAAATTATATCTCCAATATTTATTCGAAATTAGAAGTCGCCGGACGACACAAGGCAGTCTTTAAGGCGAAGGAGGAAGGGATTATTCCCCCGAATTAATTGGGTGGGCGAACAGAGTGTAACACTGTTCGCTATCAAAACGGGTAAACCTGATAAGTTAGAACACCAACGATGATCCCTGTAATTGCTCCAAAAAAGACTTCTGCCGGTTGATGCCCTAATAATTCTTTCAGCTTTTCTCTCGACTCTGTTTTCTTTAAATTCGGGTCTTTTAAGGTTTCAATGAGAAGATTGAAATCAGCTAACAACTTATTTAATACTTCCGCATGGTAGCCCGCGTGTCTTCGAACGCCAGTAGCATCATGCATGACAATAAGGGAAACGACGACACAAATGGCAAATTCATTTGAATAAAGTCCAGTCGTTAATCCAATCGCTGTCGTTAAGGAAATAATGGTAGCTGTATGTGAACTCGGCATGCCGCCGGTACTAAACATCAGGTTCCATTTTAATTCTCCGGTTGTTACATAGTGGATGGGGATTTTTACGAATTGGGCAATCAACATTCCTAAAAGTGCAGCTAAAATTGGATAGGATAAAAACATCTCGGACCTCCTATAATTGTATGTCCTTAGATTATGCCATAAAAACCAAAATAATGAGCATGATTAATTTGACTGGGGGTCATTGGATAGTGAAATAACGATAAAAGTCCACGTAGAGAGATCCTACGTGGACTTTCCAAGCTGAAAAGCACGAACCGTACAAGTCTTAACTGCTTTTGTCACGAATATCGTCTTTGACATCATGGAGCGTATCCGCAATCACTTGTTTTCCTTCATTGGCCTTATCTGACAGCTCAGAAGCATGTTTGCCGATACTGCTTGCAACGTCCTGGGCCTTCTCTTTAACAACCGCGGTTAATTGGCTCCCTTTTTCATTAAGGGATTTATACGTTTTAGATAAATCTTCCCTCAACATCGAGCCAGACTTCGGAGTTAATAAAGACGAAGCTGCTGCCCCTATCACCCCGCCGATTAACAAACCTAACCAAAGTCTGCTTTTATTTGTTTCTGCTGTTTCACTCATGAAGAACACTCCTTATTCATTATTATTTTCATCCTAGTTAGGTAAATACCCGTATTATCTGCGTTTGAAACAACAAGAATAGGAGGAATTGGAAATGGAGACAGGTTTTATCAAAGAATGAACTGGGTAATAAATAACAAACGGAGGCAAATCAAAAATATTCTAAAAGGTAGGTTAAACATATGGTAAAAGCCGCTATTTTGTTTCTTATTATTGCTATTATCGCAGGAATTTTTGGATTTTTTGGAATTGTATCTGCAGCGGTGGGCATTGCCAAAATCCTATTCGTAATCTTCTTGATTCTGTTTGTAGTATCACTTATTTTTGGCAGACGAAAAAGCTACTAACAACCTATTTCATTAAAGTACCATTGAAAGAAGGAGAGAGTTAAGGTGAGGAAGAATCATGAAGCACGTTCTCCCAAGCGAAGGGGCTGGCAATACTGGCGTGTCACTTCACTTGATGCTCCGCTATACAATGTACAGGGATTTACTCTGTGGGATGTGATTGGGGAAGAAGATAAGCGATATCATCTGATTGAAACTCGTTTAGATTTGTCCCAAGCCTGGTCACAGCTCAATGAGATGGAAAAATGGATTCTTTATCTAATTTTTGTCGAAGGGGAGTCTCAACGGACCGCTGCCCATCGATTAGCAATATCACAGATTACAGTTAGTCAAACGATGAGATATGCCTTGGAGAAGTTGAAACAAGCGCTATTCGAGCCTTTATCCTCTTATTATGCGTAAAATTTATACCGGCGGGCCTGCGCAAAGGGTTCGACGGTTTTTCTGTGTTTGTAGTACAATAAATAATAGAAAAGCTTCCAAGAATTTCAAAAGTAGTAATAAAAAAAGGGGAGAAGGTACCTGAGAAAGGAGGATTAGCATGGGTAACATTCCTGTTGGGGGATGGATAAGCTTGGAAATTTTAATTATCTGTTTAGCGGTGTGGCGAGTTTTTAAATTTATCAAAGCGTATAAAAGCACTGAACAAAGCCTCCCTACAGAAGAGAAAATCGAGGCGATGGTAAATTGCCAAATTAAGAATAAAGTGCTTGCTGCGTTTCTTACACGAGATTTTTTGACCATTTACTATCTTTTTTCACCATCCAATAAAAGGAAGCTGGAGCAAGGAACGGCCTTTACACTTCATAAAAAAGTCGGCTATGGCGGGATTGTGTTTGGGTTTCTCTTTGTTTTAGTTTTAGAAGCGGTTGGAGTCTCGTACTTCCTACATAGCTGGAGCACGGTTATAGCCTGGGTCCATCTGGCGTTATCGGTGTATTTGATTATTTTTCTTATCAGTGATTATAAAGCAATCAAACGGAATCCTGTCCTCTTATCACATGAAAAACTCCACATTCGCTTGGGCTTGCGGTCAAAGGCGCAAATTTACTTACATAATATCGAAAGTATTCAAGCTGGAAAAGTGAATTTTGAAAATGATAAAAAGAAAAAAGATGTTTGGAATCTCACCTTATTTGGATTCGAGGACCCGGATTATGAAATTTCCCTCAAAGAACCGCTCTTGTTAAGAGATGGTCTTGGAAGAGATTGTTTGATTCGAAAAATATATCTAACGCTCGATGAAAAGGAGGAGTTTTTGACCCAAATAAAACTTCTTAAGGAGAAAGTAGAAGTTGTTGGATGAAAGAAGAGAAAAAAATAAATCAAATCAAACGGTAGATCTAAAGCTTGAGGCTGCTAAGCGACCTCAAGCTTTAGGCAGTTCTTTATATGCCAGCTTCATAATGATATCCTTATGCTGCGGATACTTTGACAATAGATCATCCTGGGTAAATAATTCGAAGTCTTGGAATTCAAAACCTGGAGATACCATACAGCCTACTAGCGAACATGTATCTTTTTCAAGTACGGATGATCCAAAGATTGAATTTTTCGGAACTAAGGCCTGAGGAACTTCTCCCGCTTCAAGATTCATACCTATTTTTATTTCTTCATATTCTCCATTTTCATGAATTACATGAACGGTAAGTGAGCTTCCAGCGTGATAATACCACAATTCATCCGACTTTAGACGATGAAAGTGGGACACATTGTTGGAGTTAATAAAAAGTAAATACTCGTGTACAGCTTTCGCTGACCTTCGAAATTTACCGTTAACTCTTTGTCGGAAATCTGTTCCCCAGAGGAAAAAGTACTTTTGTAATAGCCGCCTTCCGGATGCGGAACAAGTCCAAGCTTTGCAACCCAGGATTCTAATTCATTTATATGCATATAGAAAATTCCTTTCTTGATAATGCTTTTACAGATTCGCTACTGACTCTCTCTTCTTCGTCACATTTCTGAATAAGGCGAACAGCATTTGCCTCCTTAGATAGTATCTCATTTGTCGCCTTGCTTCAATTAAACTAATCTTGACATTTTTCTGATTTTTCACTAAAATATATTTAAGTAAAATAAATTTTAGTAAAAAATAATGTATCAAAAAGGGTGGGGAATAAGGATGAGCCTTTTGGATATTTATTTACAAAGAAATGGAAAGAAACGCTATGATATATTCAAAGAAACGGGAATCAGTCAACAAATGCTTTCAAGTGTAAATAAAAAAAGTGTCAGCAGTTATTCAGTCAAAACCATTCAAGCAATTGCAAAAACAGTAGGAAAAAGTGAAGGGATGGTGCTTGACGAATTATTGCAGATAGAAAAGGAAAAGCCTATCTTTGAAGTTTATAATCATGAAGAATTACTAATAGCCTTTGATAATAAGGAGTCATTTATTGTTATTAAGGGAGACTATAAAAATAAAATCGAAGAATTAGCTAAATCACAGCTTTCAGAAACGGAAACATTAGGATTGGAATTAGGTTCTGCTGGAGCAGTGACTATCTTAGCTGAAGGATTTTATCAATTAGCCAATTTATTTAGTAAAAAAGATGAAGAACAAAAGAAAATTGAAAGCCAATTTCGTAAATACAAAATTAAAAAAATCAATGAAAATGAGTTGCTTTTGTCTTTACGGCAATTAGATTATTAAAGTGGTAATTCAGATTGATTGGAACCATCATAAGGGCAGGGGCTCATCCATAAATAAAATGGAATAGCCCCTGCTTTTTTATTGTGATTTTTATTTCGTTAGAGGAACCAAGTTGAGGGTAAGTAAATTTTACTATTTTCCTTTTTGGTCAAACATGTTATTCTAAAAAAATAACCTAAAAAATCAAAAGTTTGATTAAGTGGTGTGAATGTCTTGAAAAGTCAGATTTATTATACAAGCATCTAACAAAAATGAAGTATTTTCCACTAAGATTTTTATTTTTAAAATAGTAAATCTTAATAAAGATGAATGTGCATTAGTCTACAGCATCTAAGGTGATTGTTCATTGTTATCAACTTTAATATATTTTAAAAAGGGGAAGTGTAGATGAAGAAGATTAGTTTAGCGTGGCAGATTTTTATTGGACTGGCTCTCGGTATTATTGTGGGTGCAGTTTTTTATGGCAATCCACATGTGGCAAGTTACCTCCAGCCAATTGGAGATATCTTTATTCGTTTAATTAAAATGATTGTTGTACCAATCGTTGTTTCCAGCCTAATTGTCGGTGTTGCAGGCGTCGGTGATATGAAGTCATTGGGTAAGCTAGGCGGGAAAACCCTGCTTTATTTTGAAATCATTACCACAGTCGCCATCCTTGTTGGGCTTCTTGCCGGGAATGTGTTTCAGCCAGGTGCCGGAGTCGATCGGTCCAAACTGACAAAAACGGATATAAATAGTTACGTCCATACTGCGGAACAAACAGAGTCACATTCGATGATTGACACAGTTGTGAATATAGTTCCTACCAATATCATTCAGTCATTAGCAAATGGCGATATGTTAGCAATTATTTTCTTTTCCATCATGTTTGGACTTGGTGTGGCGGCGATTGGTGAGAAAGGACTGCCGATTCTCAATTTCTTTAGAGGAACGGCCGATGCGATGTTCTATGTCACTAACCAAATCATGAAGCTTGCCCCTTTTGGTGTATTTGCTTTAATTGGTGTAACTGTTTCAAAATTTGGTATCTCTTCGTTAATTCCGCTCGGGAAATTGGTCCTTGTCGTTTACGGATCGATGATTTTTTTCATTCTAGTTGTTCTTGGATTAACGGCAAAAATTGTTGGATTTAATATTTTTAAGCTCATCCGTTACTTGAAAGACGAACTAATTTTAGGTTATACAACCGCAAGTTCAGAGACTGTCCTTCCGAAAATTATGGAAAAGATGGAGAAGATCGGTTGTCCGAAGGCAATTACATCCTTTGTCATTCCAACGGGGTATTCTTTTAATCTTGATGGATCAACCTTATACCAAGCAATTGCGGCATTGTTTATTGCCCAAATGTATGGAATTGATTTGACTATCGGGCATCAAATCACGTTAGTTCTTGTTTTGATGCTAACTTCCAAAGGGATTGCCGGCGTTCCGGGTGTATCCTTTGTAGTGCTTCTTGCCACATTAGGAAGTGTTGGAATTCCTGTAGAAGGACTAGCATTTATTGCTGGAATTGACCGGATTCTTGACATGGCACGTACATGTGTAAACATTGTCGGAAACTCCCTCGCAGCGATTGTTATTACAAAATGGGAAGGCCATAAGCTTAATGATTCTCATGAACAAAAAGCAGCCTAATATTACGACACAGAACACCTTGCGAATGCAAGGTGTTTTTTACTACTTATCGTAATTAGCAGCGGAAGAAGTGAAATTTAACATCTTTCCGGGAGCCCCAATGGCTCCCGGAGGTTTCAATTAACCGATAATTACTCTTTCTTTTGGATAATTATAGTTTGATTTCTTATTACTACCACCAATAATAAATAAGAAAGATGTTAAACCGATTCTTCCAATGAACATTAACATCATCAAAACGAATTTTCCAAAAATGCTAAGGTCGGGGGTAATCCCTAGAGATAAACCAACCGTTCCAAAGGCAGAACATACTTCTAAAAATATGGCAATAAGCTCATGCTGGCTATCGGATATGCTTAATGCTATAACCGATATTAAGCACATACCAATAGCTAGAAATGTAATGGCAAATGATTTCATAATATCATCCGGATGAAGCTCGCGGTTAAAGAGTTTGATTTCACGATTTCCTCTGGCAAAATGATAAATAAATAGGATGTTTAACGCAAATGTTGTTGTTCGGATTCCTCCACCTACGGAATTCGGAGAGCCGCCAATAAACATGAAAACACTCATGATCAAGAGTGTTGGCCTCGAAAGATCATTGATATCCAAGGTTGTCAGCCCGGCGCTTCTCGTGGTAGCTGCCTGGAAAAAGGAATAGAAAAAGCTGTCAAGCCAACCCATACCCTTGAAGTAGTGTTGAAATTCCAAGAGAAAAATAAGGATTGTCCCAAGAATAAGAAGGATTCCATATGTTAATGTTGTCAACTTTGCAAATAAAGAAAAGCGGAATGGATGCCCAAGCTCCGTCTTTTTACGAAGTAAATAATGCTTTACTTCAATTAAGACAGGGAACCCTATGGCACCAAGAATGATTTGCGTAATATTGATTAACTGAACAAAATAATCTTTTGCATAAGGGGCAAGTGACTCACCAGTTATATCCATTCCGGCATTTGTTGTCGCGCTAACGGATGTAAACAAGCCGTGAAGAAAAGCTTCTTTCCAAGTTGGATAATACTGTAAGAAATAAAATCCGAGAATGAGTGCCCCTATAAGCTCAATAAGGAGAATAATCTTGATAATTTCTTTCACTAATAGAACGAGACCCGATAATGCGAACTGATTATTGTCAACCATGATGAGGCGGCGTTCACGCAATCCAATTTTCCTGCCCAAAAGAATCCAGAAAAAGGTGCTAATGGCCATAATGCCAATACCACCGAATTGCAATACGAGCATAATAATAAAATACCCAAATACGCTATACGTTTCCGAAATGTTAAACACACTCAAACCTGTATCACTGACCACACTGACAGCTGTGAAGACTGTATCTATAAAAGATAATTCGACCCCAGGTTTACGAACTGCCGGGATACTAAATAACAGTATGGATACTGTTACTGCCAATAAATAATAGCTAGAAATAACCTGAGCTGGTGACATTTTCTCCATCCAGTTTCGTAGTTTACCCCACATAAACATTCCCCTTCAAACTTTTTCATATCCCCTATCATAATGAAAATTGAATGGATTTGAAAGTATTAATTAATATTAAAAAATAGAAAATACTTTATATATAATAATAAAAGTGAGGGCTGTCTGTGGGTGTGATTACAACTTATATGGATCAGTATGGATATGTATTGTTATTTATCGCGCTTTTACTTGAACTGCTAGCACTCCCGCTGCCGGGTGAGCTCATTATGAGTTACACTGGGTTTCTTGTCTACCAGGGACATCTGGGTTGGTTCACCAGCATTTTCGTTGCTGGTGTGGCTAGTTCAATTGGAATGACGATTGCTTATTGGATTGGATCAAAATTTGGTACAGTTTTTTTTGATAAATACGGCAGGAAATTCCATCTGGGTCCAGAACGTTTGGAAAACACCTCAAAATGGTTTAGTAAGTATGGCAACAAATTGCTGATTATTGCCTTTTTTATCCCTGGAGTAAGACATTTCACTGGTTATTTTTCAGGGATTACACGTCTTAAAATGCGTACATATGCTTTATATGCCTACAGTGGTGCATTTATTTGGGTAGCCACTTTTATTTCGCTAGGTAAGGTACTTGGACCAAAATGGGAGCAATTCCATGCATCCATTAAAAAATATCTATTAATTGGCATCATGATTGCTCTGTTCATTTTGGTAATTGTTTATCTATACCGAAGGAAGAAAGAACAAATTAAAGGTGCAGCAATCTTAGGGATTAACAGAATGATGAAATTATTGAAGTCAAGAAGACGAACAGGGATATTTATTGTTTGCATTGTTGTCATCACACTTGTGTTAAGTGTCCTGTTGATCGAAGTCATCCAAAGTTTGTTGACCAATGAGTTTCAGGAATTCGATGAAACGATAACCATTTTGGTTCCATCAATTTTTGGTCAGGAATGGACTCCTTTTATGCAGATATTCGCTTTCATGGACAATTCTAAAGTCCTATTTAGTATATGTGCTTGTTCATTTTTGTGGATTATATGGAAAGGAAGGAACAAAGTACTTGAATTATTAGCATGGCTGCTGATTATTTCAGGTGGAGAATTATATGAAGAAAGCTTGATAAGGCTATTTCATAGCTTGACACTCCCCGAGCAAACTTCGGCGGCACGCTTGTTTCATAAATTTCCAAGCGAGCGGCCGCTAATGGCGTTTGTCATCTATGGTTTTGCTGTCTTTGTGTTCGTGCGTCACACATGTAAAGAACGTGTTCATTCAAATGCCGCTGCAGGAACACTTCTTTTATTACTTCTTATAGCAGTCAGTCGTATCTTTTTTGGTGTTCAAGATCCTAGCGATATCGTAGTCGAATATATATTTGGCGGAGTTTGGTTAGGTTTAAATATCCTTGTGTTAGAGATGTTACGTTTGCTGCGAAATGCCCATATCGATGGTAAACCAAATGAATAAGATGTCACTTTATAAAGTACAAATTAGATCCGTGCAAATAGAAAGATTGGCTCAAAAAAAGCCAATCTTTCTTTCCGTCTATCCCTCTCCATTTTTTCTTTTCTTCCCGATCAATAAAGTGATTTGTGCCATCGTAATAGGCAAGGAAGTTTTCTTTCGATGAGCTAAGTATTTTGGAAGCCACATATCGGCATATTTATCTTTGAATTTTCTTAAACCTTGAAAGGAATAGAAAAATTGTCCATGTAAAAATATTTGTGAAGCTACTTTTTCACTTAAAAAGGAAAACTTGGACAAACCTACATTTGATAATGGTGCCATGCCGATATTAAAGTATTTATACCCTTGTTCTTTTGCCCATTCAAATAATGAGAGAAAAACAAAGTCCATTGTTCCATTTGGCGCATCCTTCCCAAATCGCATTAAGTCCAACGAAATCGTCTGTTTTTGATTATAAACGGGCATTAAGCTGACAAATCCAAGAATCTCAGTTCCATTTGCTCTAACAACGGCAATTTCAGCTTTATTGAGGTAATCCGCATCAAAAAAACCGAGGGAAAAGCCTTTTTCCGTTCTTCCCTGAAGCCAGTCATCAGATATTTCCTTAAGTTCCTTCAAGAAATCAGCCTGAAAGGGTGGGGTTACAATCTCAAACTGATAATTCTCACGTTCAAACTTGTTTTTTACTGCCCGGGCCCCTTTCATTTTTTTCCCACTAAAGGAAAAGCTGTTTAAGTCAACATAAGCCTCCTCACCAAGCTTAAAAAAGTCATAACCGTTTTCGTGCAGATTAGGGAGCATTCTCTCGCTGACTTCGTAAAAAACAGGGGTATATCCATGAAGATCTGCTGTTTCTCGGAATTCTTCTATCGCAAGTGGCATTTCGTCACGGTCTCCAACAGGGTCACCGAGGACCACGAGCTTGTCTGCGTATACTTGATAGGCAAACATGACGTTGTCCGTTTTATTCCAATAAATATATTTATCATGTAAAAAGATTAAATGGGTTAGGACCGTTCCATTAAAATGATCCAAATGTTTGATTATTTTATCTTCTTGAGAACGGGAGGGCTTCAGCTCCCATTTTTTATTGCGTTTAAACAAATAGCCGATGGAAAATAGGACCATGGCGAAAAACAAGCCTATTAACGCACTTTTAAATAGATCACGATAGTCTTTAATCAGATAGGGGGATAGCCTTGGGTTCACTTTTATTTCGGAGGAAGGCAAATTGAGATAGCCGATTAATACAAACATAAAGGTAATCACTACAAACATAAGGATGTCAAAAATAGTTTTGCCCCAGCTCAAGACAAAACGCTCTCTGTAAAACCGCTTTTTGGAAGCTCTCAAGAGCACGACAACAATTAAAAGATACAATGCCTCTTCATAATCAAATCCCTTTAAGAAAGTGAATAAGGCGGCAAGAATTAAAACGACCATCGTTAGATTGTATGCCCTTTTCTCCTTGTATTGAATACCACGGGATAAACCTAGCAGGATAAATCCAGTTGCAACGGAGAGTTGATGCGAAATATTCATGATTGGAAACGATAAAAATTCTTGCGCAATCTTGAGCCTTCCGATAATTCCCGGGACAGCTGCTGAAAGAAGCAAAACAAGTCCTGATAGAAAGACCAAAAGGGTTAAAAGGATGTGGCTAGTCCTCGCAAGGATGGCATCAGGCACATTGTTCCACGATTTATTCCATTTGTTCCAAAAATCCTTAATGAATAACACTAGTCCTACTAAAAATGGAAGGATAAAATAGCAGATACGATAAAACAGTAGCAGGATAACCACCTTTTCATCCGGAACCCTCAAGGACTGAGTTCCCAAAAGGAAAACCAGGTCAAAGGAGCCAAAACCTCCAGGAATCATACTAATGATACCGGCGCATGATGCAACAAGAAATACAGGCACAAGATGAGCTAAATCAATAGGAATACTCAATATCAGACATAATAGCCAAAATACAAGAAAAATGGCGATCCATTCAAATAAAGAAACGAAGAGTAGTCTTAATGCCATTCCCCAATCGATAATGAATTCCGCCGCTTTTTTCCGCTGAATAAGATAGACGACGAAAAAAACTGGCAAATATAAACTTACCACTAAGCAGGCCCAAAATAGCCATTTTTTATCATGAAAGAGAGGGAATCCTCTATATCCAACTAGGACAATCCAGGCAAGCAAAGAGATACCGGTAAGGAAGTAAAAGGAAACAGAAGCAATGATCTTCAACAGTCTCTTTTTATTTGTTTCATATTCATGATAGGAATAAGCTCTTAGTGTAGCACCAGCCAAACCTCCAAACCCAATGAAGTTTGCAAAGGTATTCGCAATAAAAGATTTTTTCATCAGTTCTTTTAACGGTACTTTAATCGCTAATATTTTTGTTAACAATACATCATAAAAAATCATCGGAGAAATAGCGCAAAAAGTGATCAATAGAATCAAGAGCAGCTTGGCAAAATGCAACTGACTAACTTCATGACGAAGCAATTGAACATTAACATTTCCAGTAAATTTTTTGATTTCATAAACGGCAAGTCCTAACAAAATCATTGGAAATAAAATTTTTAGGAATAAAATGAACTTTCCTTTATTAAACCTTTTCATAGCCATTCACCCATTTTCTCCCTGGTCCCTAGCCTTGGACATCAACAAAGGATAGGAAATAGGAAGCCCTTCAGTTATCGATAAAAACATTTGAGTCTAATCTGTATTTTGTATCGAAACTACACAAATATTCGTAAGGAAATGGATTCACCTTTTGGTAACAAGTCTTTTTTGCTAATGAACAAAAATGAAAGGGCAGTATAACCACCACTTCATTCCTTAGAGGAATCTAAGAAATGAGCGGGGACTCTACTGCCCTTTGCTTAACCAGCATTGGACTATAAAACCGCTGCTGAATATTTTTACTTATACGAATAAACTTAGTAATAGAACAAATCCTAATCCAGCTACTGAAATAATCGTCTCAAGTAAGGTCCAGGTTGCGAATGTTTCTTTCATGCTTAAACCGAAATACTCTTTAAACATCCAGAATCCAGCATCATTTACGTGTGAGGCTATTAAACTACCAGCACCTGTAGCAAGCACGACTAATGCCAGGTTAACGTCTGATTGGCCTAACATTGGGATAACCATACCAGCAGTTGTTAAAGCCGCAACGGTAGCGGACCCTAAGGAAATCCGTAAAATAGCAGCGATGATCCAGGCAAGTAAAATTGGTGAGATGTTAGTCCCTTTAAATAATTCTGCGACATAGTCACCTACACCGCCATTTATTAATACTTGTTTGAAGGCACCGCCTCCGCCGATGATTAACAGCATCATCCCGATATGTGAGATAGCTGTTGAACAAGAATCCATTACTGATTTAATCGGAATATTTCTTGCTAATCCCATTGTATAAATGGCAACTAATAAAGAGATGACCATGGCAGGGGATGCGCCGCCAACAAAACGAATAATGGCTAGTAACGTATTATCTGCAAATCCGATTGTTTTTTGCAGTAAAGTAATAATGGTAGCAATCGACATTAAAATAACAGGAAGCATTGCGGTAAATACACTGATTCCAAACCCTGGAGTATCTTCAAGTTTAAATGTCTTTTGTTCGCCTAAAGAAGCGATATCACCAGTTTTTGTAAATGATGCCGGCACTAATTTTTTAGCAAGCTTTGTAAATAAAGGTCCAGCAATAATGACAGTTGGAATAGCGATAATAAAACCATAAAGTAATACTTGACCAAGATCTGCACCAAATTCACCTGCAATGGTGGTTGGTCCTGGATGCGGCGGCAAGAAACCGTGGGTCACAGATAAAGCTGCTCCCATTGGAATACCGAGATAGAGAATCGAAACTTTTAATTGTTTAGAAATGGCAAATACGATTGGGATTAATAAAACGAGTCCTACTTCAAAGAATAAAGCGATTCCAATGATGAACGAAGCAGCTACGACAGCCCACTGAATATTTTTTTCGCCAAATTTGTTAACTAGAGTCATCGCAATTCGCTGCGCGCCGCCTGAATCTGCAATTAATTTACCCAGCATTGCACCAAGTCCGAAGATAAGTGCGATATGACCAAGTGTCCCGCCTAATCCAGCTTCTATCGTTGAAATGACTTCGTCTAATTTCATTCCAAGTGCGATTGCCACACCGAATGAGACAATGATAAGTGAAACAAAGGTGTTTAATTTGAACCCCATGATTAAAACCAGTAATGCTAAAATTCCAATCGCTACAATAACTAATGGCATGATAATTCCCCCAATAATTTATATATTTTTATTTAGTAAGCTTCTTTGATAGTTGGCGATCATTGTATAATCTTCTTCTAATACTCTAGATAAATTAATAAAGATTGGCACTAATTGTCTATATTCCTTTGCTGCATCTTCCTTAGGAGTATGTTTGTGAGTGCTGCCAATCATTTCCGAAGCTACATCAAAGGACTCAATTTTTCCTAATGCATATAGACCCAAAATACAAGCACCTAAACACGAACTCTCATAGCTTTCCGGAACGACTACTTCAGATTCAAAAATATCAGACATCATCTGACGCCATACTTCGGATCTAGCGAAGCCTCCAGTGGCTTGAATACGGGTCACAGGGCCATCCATGCTCTCAATTAATGCTAGGAACACCGTGTATAAATTGTAAATGACGCCTTCTAAGGAAGCTCGAATCATGTGTTCTTTCTTATGTGACAGCGTTAACCCAAAAAATGAGCCTCGTACGTCCGGATTCCATAATGGTGCACGCTCACCAGCCAGATATGGATGGAATAGTAATCCATCGGCGCCAGGTCTTACGCGTTCTGCGATCTTGGTTAATACTTCATATGGATCAATTCCAAGTCTTTTTGCAGTTTCTACTTCTGCAGCTGCGAATTCGTCTCGAATCCAGCGAAGGACCATTCCACCGTTGTTGACAGGACCGCCAATGACCCAATGCTTTTCCGTTAATGCATAACAGAATAATCGTCCTTTTTCGTCTGTTTGCGGCTGGTCAATAATGGTTCGAATCGCACCGCTTGTCCCAATTGTGATCGCGACCTCGCCTTTCTTAATCGCATTCACACCTAAATTGGAGAGTACGCCATCACTTGCGCCAATGACAAAGGGAGTTTGTGGATCAATCCCCATTTGTTTCGCTAATTCAGGATCGCAGTTTTTAAAAATCGCGGTTGTTGGTACCAGTTTTGATAATTGGTCACGTGTTACACCTGCAATTTCTAATGCTTCTACATCCCAATCCAAGCCTTTTAAATTCATCATACCCATCGCCGAAGCAAGAGAATAATCGACAACATATTGATTAAAGAATTTTTTAAAGATATATTCTTTAATTCCAATATATTTTTTTGTTTTGGCGGCTATTTCAGGACGTTCATTCACAATCCAAGCAATCTTGCTTAATGGTGACATGGGGTGAATCGGTGTCCCCGTTCTTTTATAGACTTCATGACCATTTAATTCATCTTTTATTTTGTGGGCCCATGCTTCACTGCGATTATCTGCCCAGGTGATACAGGGTGTCAGCGGCTGGTCATTTTCATCAACGGCAATGACACTATGCATCGCACTACTAAATGAAATGAATGATATTTCTTTTTGAGAATGTTGTTTCATTATTTTCGAAATCGCTTGTACGACAGCTTGAAAAATCTCTTCTGGATCCTGTTCAGCTGTCGAAATATCAGGTGTGTAAAGGGGGTAACCGATATTCTCTTGTTGAATGACGCCGCCTTTTTCAGTAAATAAAACGGCTTTCGTACTTGTTGTACCGATGTCTACACCTAACATATTGCTGGTCATTTTTCCGGGTCTACTCCTTTAGATAGCATTTGTTGTGACAGCCAAAGGTCTTCTACTTTCCCTTGAACATCATCAAAGTTTTGATGTAGGGATTGAATCATCAGGTCTCTATTTTTTGTATCGATCGCTTCAATATAGAGCTGATGATTTTTCACAATCCGTGCAAAGTCTTCGTATTTTTCCTCGAAACGATTGCGCATCGATAAAAGAATGAGAGCTTCCATAACGGGTTTTACATTATTCCAGATCATCATAATGTAGGAATGATTGATCGTCCGTATAATCGTTTCATGGAATAAGACATCTTGATAAGAGAACTCATCGGGATCCTGATATTTGATAGCGACTTTCATCATTTCGAGTATTTTGCTTAGTTCCCTTACTACCCCTTTTGTGTCTATTTTTACAAGCCGTTCAAAGACAAAGGTTTCTATAAGTAAACGAACATCATAAATTTCCTCTATTTCTTTCTCTTTTAACCCAATGACAACGGCACCCATTCTTTCTAAGCGAATCAAATTTTCAGATGCCAAAACTTTTAATGCTTCACGAATCGGTGACCGGCTTACCTCAAAATCGGCAGCCAATTTATTTTCTGATAGAATGGTTCCGCTTTCAATCCTGCCCGAAATGATCTGCATTCTAAGCTCGCAGGTGACACGATCACCGGTGGAGGCTTTTGAAAGCCACTTTTGTGGATAAAGAAATTCCGTCGATTCTGTCATTAAACCACCTTCCTAAATTAAACTAGGATACTTGTATACAAGTATTATAAAACAGATTTTTGAAAATGCAACCGCTTTTATAAAATTTATTATTTCTAAAAAACAATAGCTCATGATAAATTGTGGTACCCAAGAAGGGATGTTTATCCTTTTTGCCGAATTTAATTAAATCGGTGCGATTTTATAGGAGGAAATTAAATGGATTTCTTATTAAAACAAGTATTTGTTGGCTTACCAAAAACAGTCGGTAATAAAGAAGCGGTAAATCCAATGGAGCGGGAATGGACTAGCGCAATTTTTAAAGAGCCTGCCGAAGGACCAGTCTGGGTGGGCAGAACGGGTTTAGCAGGCGACGGACAAGGTGATTTGAAACATCACGGCGGACCAGAAAAGGCCGTTTTCGCCTATTCGTTTGAAAATTATCGATACTGGCAATCAGAATTAGGTATTTCAGAGATAACATCCGGCGGTATGGGTGAAAATTTGGTCATGGCCAATGTAAATGAAGAATCAATTGCGATTGGCGATACCTTTCAAATTGGCGAGGCGGTTATTCAAGTTTCACAGCCCAGACAGCCTTGCTGGAAACCGGCGCGCCGGTTTAAGGTTAAAAACTTAGCACTATTACTACAGAAAACTGGATTGACCGGCTGGTATTTCCGGGTTTTAAAAGAGGGGTATGTGGGAATCGGAGCAAATATTAACTTTAGTGGACCGGCCCTATCCCCAGTGGACCATCCAAAAATGCAATCAAATTATTCATGCTAAACAGCAAAATTTTGTGGAGATGCGGGAGCTTGCTTGTTGTGAATTGCTTGCACCAGGCATGAGAGAAACTTTAGAAAAGCGAATTGAGAAACGAGACCCTGGTGCCCGGGATATCCGCGACCGGGTTTTTGGGCCGAATGAATAAAATAGGATCTTTGAAGTGCCGTTAGTGCCCGTGAGCGGGAAAAAGAGCCGGCGCGGACACAAAAAAGAATAATTGTGCCCGTGGAGCGGGAAAAAAAGTCGGCGCGGTCACAAAAAAGAATAATTGTGCCCGTGGAGCGGGAAAAAGAGTCGTCACGGTCACAAAAAAGAATAATTGTGCCCAAGGAGCGGGAAAAAGAGCCGTCGCGGTCGCAAAAAAGAATAATTGTGCCCGTGGAGCGGAAAAAAAAGTCGTCATGTCACAAAAAAGAATAATTGTGCCCGTGGAGCGGGAAAAAAGAGACGTCACGGTCACAAAAAAGAATAATTGTGCCCAAGGAGCGGGAAAAAGAGCCGTCGCGGTCGCAAAACATTGCCCGTAAGGTGGGAAAAAATTAGAAGACGGGTACTGTGACATTTCGGTATTTTAAAATTGGTTCTGTTATTATTCATTGTTGAGTTTCGCGTAGGAATGAGAATTAATAGGCGGAGAATTTCCGGCTAATGTAGACAGAGGAAGCTAAAGAAGCAGATATAAGCGGAGAATTTCCGATTAACTGCTCTAAATAAGGCAAAATCCAACGATTTGGATAATATAAACGGAAAAACTTCCTTTATTTTTAAGGAAATATGGGTTTTTCCCAATTTAAACGGAATTTTCCCGTTTATTTTTCAAACACAGTGAAATCAACATCCAGTAAGTAAAAAAGCTTTTAGGATAAAAATTACCGGAAAATAATATGTTATTTTCCCCTGAGAGGACGAGAATATGTTTTCAAGACTTGACTCAAATGATGAGGCAATTGCCAAAGGTAGTGCCTTTGAATCTGACGAGGTACAATTCAATCTGTTTCATCGAATCACTGAAGGCAGTGATACTTTATCCTGCAAAACGCAAGATGGGAAAATGATTTTTGCCCAAACACCGGGGCATAGTGGCTGGTTATGGATTTCAAAACAGATGACGGCCGAGGAACGGAATTACATTATTCAGGAATTGGTCAACCATCTTAAAGGGGTTCCACTTCCCGGGGTAACCGGAGAACCTGAGACTGCTGCGCTGTTTGCGGACGTTTTTTCAAAAAAGAATCATCTTCAATACGAAACCGAAATGGTAATGGAATCCTATTATTGTCCAAAGGTAATCAAGCCTGAAAATGTTCCAGGTAAAATCCAAACAGCTACATTGCAGGATGTGGATACCGTCGCAGAATATCTAGCAGGATTCTTAAGAGATGCTTTTGGGACAGCTGTTGAACCGAATACCCAGGCAGCCAAGGCGGAGACCATGATACAAACAGGAAATCTATATCTTTGGATCGTTGATGGTCAGCCGGTATCGATGGCGAATATTTCTCATCGCTCCCCAAGACATGCACGGATTAATTCAGTATTTACCCCGATTTCACAACGGAAAAAGGGCTACGCAAGCGCACTTGTAGCAGAGCTGTGTGTAATCATTGAATCTGAGAAACTAGTTCCGATGCTGTATGCAGACCTTAAAAATCCTGACTCCAATAAGGTTTATCAAAATATCGGCTTTTTAGAAAGTGGCAAAATTGCAGAATTCAAATTTACAGACTCCCCAAAGAGGTGAAGCAAATGTATCAAATTACGGAAGGCAAAGTTGAAAGAAATGAACAATCCACCATCCCCTATACGTGGATTCGCGGTGAACAACCAAATAAAAACATTTGCATCATGCTGCCAGGACTAGGTTACTCTACAGAGCGGCCGCTATTCCATTATGCTACTGGAGTATGTTTGAATCAAAATGTGGATGTTCTTCATATCAATTATAACTTTGCAAAAAATGAACATTTTAAAAAGCTTAACGATACAGAGCAAGATAGGTGGATGTACGAAGATGTGAAAGCGGTTGTCGCAGAGGTTCTGAAGGATACCAAATATGAACAGTGCTTTGTATTAAGTAAATCGATTGGCACGATTCCGATGGCTAATGAATGGAATCAACGGAATTTCATCAAAAATGCGATCGGAATTTGGTTAACCCCGCTTTTGAAAATTGACGCTGTATATGATGCGTTATTGAAAACTGAGCTGCCTTCCCTTTGTGTAATCGGGGATGAAGACCATCATTATATTGAAGAACGGATTTCTTCCCTGAAAAATAATGAACATGTCAGTACGGTCGTCATTCCCAAGGCTGACCATGGATTAGAGATAAAAGGTGATACGTTAGCGTCCATTGATACTGCGAAGGAAGTTTTCAAGCACATTCATGATTTTATCTCTAAAAATAAAATCAAAGAATGAATAGTTAAGAAACCTTTCCGGCATTAATTCGTCTTTTTCTATAAAGGGATGTGTGTGCTTGTGTTTAAAAAAATTACCTCGCTTGTTTTAATCACGTTTTTGACTGTTTTTATATCCGGCTGCGGAGTAAATAAAGATGTTGCAGGTGACAAGCCTACTAACAGCGGGCAAAATAAAAAACCTGCCAGTAACGAAGTGAAAGAAATTCACGGCATGATGGAAAATGTCGAACGGTTAAATCTATTTGTTGAACATGTACAAACTGGTAAAGACGATAAAGTACGGCTCACCCGATATACGATTGAAGGCGATCCTATTTATCACGACTTAGCGTATCACGATTCAAAATTAACGATAAAAATAGATACAACAGAAGATAAATTTGGTCAAGGGGAAGTAACCGCTTATGTCTGTAAAGGAATTCAAAAACAGGAATCGGAGACAGAAACAAAATATATTCTCGAAGAATGCCCAGGTCTACCTGACCTATTAACGATTTCCCATGATGTAGACAAAGAGGATTATTTTGCCTTTGAGTTAAAATATGGGGTAGGAAAACAGAATGTCATCAATACAAAAGAACAAAAGCTGATTAAAGATTTACAGAATGGCGAAACCGTTGCCGTTAGCGATTTTCAATTTTCGAAAAAGGAAATGAACGCCATTTATAAACAAATGCTTTTTTCCAATTATCTTGGAGAGAAAAAGTTGTCAAAGGAGTGTAATCAGAAACCGTTTAAAAGCTATGAAATGAACGTTTGGATTAATAGCGGGGAACGGCATTTTGAATGGTCCGAATGTGATAAGAGTAATGATGGGCAGGAAATGTCCGGGTTGGTTGCTAACATCCTAGAAATCTTGAAGAAAAATTCAACTTATCAAACACTGCCGGAAGTTAAAGGTCAGTATGAATAGAGGAAGTTTGAGAGGGGATTTATAAAAACCTTAAGGAAATTAGAGGAAGGAAAGATGGCCCCTATAAGCGGTCATCTTCCCATGCCCTGTCATCGTCTTTAATATTGTACTTTTCTTTTAATGCTTGTTCTTCTTGACTTCGTGTCTTCGTACTTTTTAAGGGTTCTTTTCGGCTCTTCTTTTCAATTTCCAGTTGACTCGCCTCCAAGGTTTGATCAAAGAAGCCTAAAGCATATTTAACCCCTTCTTGTATATCATTGGTTTCGTAGGCGTCTAAGTCCTCATGTGTAACCAATAATTTAACGCCTTCCAATCCGTAACCGCTGTCTAAATCGATATCCAAAAGTACTTCAAAACCTTCTGCGTGTTCCATGATTTCAATAATGTTAAACGTTTGAATAGCTGTTCCCGTTTCATACTCAATGGATTCTAGAAAATCTGACAAAATATACACCGCCCTTGTTCCAATAGTAACCTCACATAGTTTAACCTCAGCAGCTTCAGATATTCCACTTTAACGATATTTACGGGTACTGTATGTTAGAGAATAATGTTGTTCCGTCTTCTTAAATAAACAATACGAAATATTCTGAAAGCGCTAACATTTCGCGTTGATAAATGGTATAATTAACCATAAGACCTCATGATTTTTTTTACATCATGCACAACTTATAAAATCATGGAAGGGGAAGAGGAGAATGACTGAAAATATTTTAAAATTCTTAGAAAAAAAGGGAATTGTTATACCCGAACATCAGATTCAACCTTTAATAGCACAGTGGGATAACCTCCGATTATTAACAAATAATTTCACTTCCGTAAAGCTTGCCGGTAATAACGTGAAGCAAAAACATGTGCCGTATGAGCATAGGTACGAACAAAGAACGTGCCACCGAATCCACTAGAGGACTATCTGCATTTTCCCAATATAAACACCATGTTTTTTCCGTAATGACTAGGCTGCCTATGGCAGTCTTTTTCTATTAATAGGTTACGTTCAATGATCAATCGAGAATATTGGGAAGTAAAGTAAGACAACCTATGGAAAAAACAGCGAGGTGCTTGGGTTGAATTCCCTCCATAAACCGAAATTGACTTCTGCAGAGATTGCTGCTTTATGGACACAGTATATAAACGAAACTGCTGGACTTTGCTTCCACAAACACATGTTGGAACACCTAGAGGATGTCGACATCAGAGAAATTTTTGAATTTGCCATTTCGTTAGGCACCCAACATCTGGAGCAAATTAAAGAGTTTCTTGTGAGTGAAGGTTTTCCAGTCCCAATCGGCTTTACAAACGATGACTTGAACCCCAGCACTCCACGGCTATTTTCAGATGTACTGTGTTTACATTATATAAATATCATGTCCATCCATGGCTGTCATGGGTACAGTGCGGCTGTCACAACCTGTTCTCGACAAGACGTTCGTGAATATTTTACGAGCTGTAACACATCTGCAGTTGAATTATGTAATCGAACAAAGAATATCTTGTTAGAAAAAGGCTTATACTTTCGCCCTCCAACAGTTTTACCCCCTGAAAAACCGGATTTTGTTAAAAATGATAATTTTTTAGCGGGGTGGTTTGGTGAAAAAAGACCATTAAGCTGTATTGAGATAACCGATATCTATTTTAATATGAAAAAAAGCATCCTGACAAAAACGCTCACAGTTGCCTTTAGTCAAGTGGCCGCTTCTAAGAAAGTTCGTGACTTTTTTTTAAAAGCGATGAACACAAAAAACAGTCATGTCCAAATGTTTCTTGACATAATGAATAACGAAAACCTGCCTGTAGCACCCATGCTAGATGCGGAAATCACCAATTCCACCACTTCCCCGTTTTCGGAGAAGCTGATGATGTTTCAAGTTGGATTCTTATTCTCTACTGCGATGGTTTATTACGGGACGGGATGGGCGTCTTCACCTAGAAGAGATTTGACCCCAAAATATATGCTGGCGATTTCAGGAGATTTGAAAATCGGAAACGATTGGTTGGACATGATGATTGACAACGGCTGGCTAGAGCAGCCGCCTTTAGCAGAAGACAGAAAAGAATTAGCGAAGATGAAAAAATGAGGGGAACTACCACTGGGTTTATGCAGTATCAGGTAGATTTAATTTAATAACAAATAAAGAAGAACTTGGCCTCCCCAAGTTCTTTTTTGCTGTTTTATACAACAAAACAAATTGTTAAAAATTTTTTGCTATATTACTTCAACACACATAGTAATATGTGTTACAATATACAACAACAGAGGAGGTTATTTTATGCAGGCAGAGACTCCAATAAGCAGTGACCTTATCCGCGGGCACATTGATACGATGATCCTTCGTGTGTTGAGTGAAGGTGATAACTATGGATATGAAATTATTAAATCGATATTTGAACAAAGCAACGGAAAATTTGAACTAAAAGAACCTTCACTTTATACCAGCTTAAAAAGGCTTGAAAAACAAAAACTGATCTCCGCCTATTGGGGTGATGAAAGTCAAGGGGGCAGACGAAAGTATTATAAAATCACCCCCAGTGGCGTAAGGGTTTATGAAGAAGCAATTGAGGCATGGGCGGTGGCGAAGGAACTGATTGATCAGTTAATTGTCAGGGGAGGAAAAAGGGATGAATGAACTAAAAAAATATGTCGATCACTTGTTCAGAAAATATAAAAACCATCGTGGTATCAGCGACCTGAAGGATGAGATTTTAGGAAATTTGGAAGCGAAGGTATCTCATTTAATGGAAGAAGGATTAAATGAACGCGAGGCGATTGCCAAAGCCAAAAGCAGTATTACAAAAATTGATGACTTAATTGATGATAATATCCCCGTCTGGATTAACCAGTTTCGCTTTAAAGCGTTTCAAATCACATATATTTACATCCTTATCGCTTGGATTGTGACGATCCCATTTTCTCTCTTAAGTATGGGTCTCTTGTTGAATTACGGCTTGCTTTTCGTGTGTTTGGTCCTAGGAATCTTCTATTTATTTTTAGCCAAAAACGTTAAAAGGAATGAGAAGAAAATTGCGGAATTGAATCTAGCAGCCTTTACGAGAGCAAAGAAAATCACTTGGCTGCTCTGGCTCCTATTTATTATTGTTATCTGGGGGTATTTATCAGCGATATTATTCGGCAGCAACATTTGGTTTTCTCGACCGGTGCACATCGATGGGCCTTATCAGTTTGGAATATTAATTGCCCGGTATGCTCTGCCATTTATTTCGATAGTAATCCCATTAATTCTAAAAGCGTGCATTAGGTTGATACCACAATACGAAGTGAGGGATTTCCATGAATAAGCTGGGAAAACTGATTGCTGCATTGCTTGCAGTGGGTATAGGGCTATTTATTGTTGTACAGTTTATTATCATTCCAAAGCAGAATGCGGCCGACGAACAATATGTCATTGACCAAAGAAGACCGCTTACACATGATTTAGAAAATATTATTCCCTATCGATTTCTTTATATGGGTAATGCGAGCAACATGATTAACTTATTTAACCATTTACCGCTGAACGAGGTTGAAAAGGACTTTGAACTTAAATCAGACGCCTTTACGATAATAGTTCATTATCACCAATCAGTTTCGGAAATTGGCACCAGCCTTGTCAATCAGTCGATTATTTATAACTCAACAGCTGCCTTTGCGCTGATTCGGAACTTGGAAAAAATCGAATACAGCTTCCCTGACCAATCCTTTGAAGTCAAAAGGAAGAATGTCGAAGGGCTTTATGATGAATTTTACAAGTTGACTAAAAGCAAAACTGTCTGGGAGAAACAAGTCCGTAACCCATTAAAGGATAAGGAATATATAGAGAAGTGTATCGGATCCATACTAAAATAAAATTATTTATATATTTTAGCAATCGGGCAATGTGGTAAAATTAACGAAATAGTCAAATTCTTGAACGAAGGGGAATAGCGATGGAAATTAGATTACTAAGCCCATCAGATGCGGAAAGTTATTGGGCATTGCGATTAGAAGCATTACAGCAAAATCCGGAAGCATTTTTAACAAGCTATGAAGAATCTGTAAAAAGGGAAAATCCAATTGAACAGCTAGCCCGCAACTTTACCACAGAAGGAAACTACACGTTTGGTGCGTTTGACAGTGGGGAACTAATCGGGGTTGTGACCTTACTTTTGGAGGAGCGGGTGAAAATCCAGCACCGGGCAAACATTTTTGCCATGTATGTCACACCCGGGAAACAAGGATTAGGCGTGGGGAGAGCATTGCTCACAGAAGCCGTCAATAAAGCGAGAAGTATAGAAGGAATTGAAAAAATAAATTTAACCGTAACCGCAAGTAATCAAAAAGCGAAAAAGCTTTATACTCGATTAGGATTTAAAGTCTTTGGATTGGAAGAAAAGGCCCTTATCGTAAATGGCGTTTATTATGACGATGAATTTATGGTTCTGCATTTGAAATAGAGATTACAAAATGACAAAGTGAACACGTGGGCTTGGAATTCCAAGCTCGTTTTTTTTGTTTAAAAATTTTCCACATTGTGCGATAAGTAAGTTTCCAGAGCGTCTAATATATAAGAATGATTTTTAACTGCAGGGAGTTGAAAAGTTGCAAAATAAAGATATTCTTGAATGGTTTGAATTATACAGTGATGATATATACCATTTCTTGATTTACCAATTAGGTTCTACAGATGTGGAGGATTTAGTTCAAGACGTTTTTATAAAAGCAATAAAAGCAATCGAAAACTTTGAAGCAAAAGCAAGTCCAAAAACATGGCTGTTTAGTATCGCACGTAATGTTGCAGTGGATGAACTTAGACGAATAAAAAGAACCAGACTAAAAGAGATGTATTTTCAAGCAGGTAAGGAATCCTCAAGTAGCAAAACACCAGAGGAAATCCTCCAATTGAATGAGGAAAACAGGGACATATTCCTGGCGATTCAATCGCAAAAATCAAATTACCGAGATGTCCTCATCCTAAGAGGGATTAAGCAGCTGTCTGTAATCGAAGTTTCCTTGATACTTGGTTGGAGTGAAAACAAGGTCCGTTCTACCTATCACCGTGCCCGAAAAGCGTTATTAAAGGATTTAGGGGGCTATTTAAATGAAGAATGATATGGATAAGATTGATAATAAACTAGCTTTACTGCCCAAACCTAGCTTGAATAATGATAGAAAACAGGAGATTAAACAATCTCTGGCGGAAATTATATCAGAAGACCATAAAGTCAAAAAGGAAGCAAAAATCATGGACGGAATGATTGTAAAAATGGCAGGAGTGGCTGCCATCACACTGTTTTTGTTACTGGCATTTATCCCAATGTTGCAAAATGAGGGTTCTCATCTTAATCAAGGAATAAAAAGAATAACAGATCATTCCACAAAAGAAACTGAAGAAACCGTGATATCAACTGGCTTTAAGGAGGTTAATCACCTGTACGATAATATGGACCGGGGACATCGTGAATATTATGGTGAAGTGGTAGTGGACGAAAAGGCATACGCCAAAAAGGTGCCAACGCGGGGGGATATCGTTTACTATCAAACCCCTGAATTTACCTATGATAAAAATCCGGATTTAAATCCAAGTGAGTATGAGATAGCAAGAGTGGTCGGTTTACCTGGAGAAAAAATTGAAATAAAACAGGGGCAAGTGTATGTCAATGGTGCATTTCTTGATACGTTTTACGGCAGGGAGTATCATACAGGAAAATTGGTTAAAAACAGCAAAGTTGAACTAAAAGAGGTCAAAATTCCCGATGGACATTATTTTATTCTTGGTGATAACTGGTGGCGAAGTATTGACAGCGCCGTCTTTGGTCCGCTAAAAACTCAGTTGATTATGGGGAAGGTATTAGGTGTGGAAAATGATACTGTCCTTTTGGAAAATAGCAAAGGCCATGTAAAAATTGATTTTGTTAAAACAGGTGTGATTGATTTTCAAGTAAGGGCAGAGGGGTTAGATCCAAATGAAAACTACACTATTTCTATTCACAATAATGGTGGGGGTGTCACCTTTGGGCCGAAAGAAAACGTTAAAATCCAAGCTGGAGAAGTAGTCGGAGAAGTAACCTTTAAACCAAATTCCGCTGGAGTTCTAGAGGTTTCCATGTTGAACCCAGTGAGAATAGTAGAGGGTAAAGGCGAGATAACAATTAATATCAAATCTGAAACGAAGTTAAAGGAAATCATAACATCGGAACCATTTGAAATATTATTTGGAAAAGCCGATGACCTTGATATTATCGTTGATTTATATAGTAACTGAGGGTGTCAGGCACCATGTGAATTTTTCACATGGTGCCTGACATCCTTTAATGCTGATATAATGACGATAGAGAAAGGCGGGATACAATGATGAAAATTTTGCTTGTGGAAGATGATAGGACAATCGCCGCTGGGCTTGAATATTCATTACAGCAGGATCAGTTTGCCACGGTTCTTTGCCATGATGCGGTATCAGCAAAAAAGGTGATAGTTGATGAAATTGAACAATTCGCGTTATGTTTATTTGATTTATCCCTGCCTGATGGAAGCGGCTATGAGTTGTGTCAGCTTGTGAAGGAGCGAAGCGATATTCCCGTCATTTTTCTAACGGCGATTGATGATGAAGTCAATGTAGTGATGGGGCTCGACATGGGCGCAGATGATTACATTACCAAGCCATTTCGAATTAGAGAGTTAATCTCAAGAATCAAAACAGTCTTAAGGCGCTACCAAAAGCAGACGGGGACAAAAACGATAATAGAAATAGAAAATGTCCGAATTAATACGCTTGAAGGTAAGGTGTATAAAAATGGCGAAGAAGTTCTATTAACTGCCCTAGAATATCGCCTATTCCTAATCTTTGCGAACCATATTGGACAGGTTCTTTCACGAAATCAGCTATTGGAGCGGATTTGGGATATAGCAGGGGATTTCGTAAATGATAATACCTTAACTGTTTACATAAAAAGACTGCGGGAAAAGTTAGAGGATAATCCGCAACATCCGCAGATTATTAAAACAGTGCGTGGTTTAGGCTACAAGGTCGGTGATTAGCATGCTCCGAAATCGCGAGATTCAAATATTTATAGTAACGATGTGTTTGCTAAGTTTTACCACCATCATAGCAGCGGCTTTTTTCTCGCTCGCTGCCACGGTACTTGTTTTTATCATTTCTGCATTGTTAATAGGTTGCAGCTTATTATTTACAAGCTGGCGATATCGTGAAATCGAAAAGCTGTCCGGCTATTTGCGGCAAATTAGCAGTGGCGATTATTCGCTTGATGTCCGTGATAATCACGAAGGTGAGCTAAGTATTTTAAAAAACAATATTTATAAGGTGACTATCATGCTATCGGAACAGCGCTCCCTTTTACAGCAAGATAAAATTAAACTCACCAATGCAATTTCTGATATCTCCCATCAGCTTAAAACTCCGCTTACTTCGATGATGATGATGGTCGATTTATTAAGTGATGCCAATCTGCCTGCAGTTAAAAGAACAGAGTTTACAAACAATATCCGTATTCAGCTTGAACGGATTGAATGGCTTGTTTCTTCTTTATTAAAACTTTCAAAAATTGACGCGGGAACGGTGCATTTTAAAAAAGAAGTGGTATCTGTGAAAAGGCTGCTACTAAAAGCGTTAGAGCCGGTCGTGATTCCGATGGACATTAAAGAACAAACCGTTTTGCTTGACGGTGATGATCGAGTTTCTTTTGTTGGCGACCTAAATTGGACGGCAGAAGCCGTAATAAATATATTGAAAAACTGTGTGGAGCATACACAAGAAGGCGGGAAGATTACCATTTCATTTTCAGAAAATGCTTTGTTTACGGAAATGGTCATAGCGGATAACGGAAAAGGTATCGCCAAGGAAGATCTCCCGTATATTTTTAAACGTTTTTACAAAGGAAAAAATGCCGGTGAGGATAGCATAGGCATCGGTCTGGCGATGGCACATAGTATTATCACAAGCCAAAATGGCGATATCGAGGTTAAAAGTAAGAACGAGGAGGGCACACAGTTTCGGATTAAGATTTATAAGCAGGTAATCTAGTGAGAATAGTAGGGAAGAGAAAATTTCTCGTAAATGTGTGGTTTACTGTCGGAAGACCGACTCCAACTGTCGGAAGACCGTCTTCAACTGGAGAAGCCCCACTTTTAAGAACAATGTTAAGTGACTAAACTGTCATTTTGCAGTCACTGGAAAGTCATTTTAAACAGATAAACTATGATTAACAGGAAAACGTGGAGGTTTTATCGCAATGGAAAATTTAAAAATAGAAAATCTGTCTAAAGTGTACGGAAAAGGTGAAACGGCAGTAAAGGCACTGGATGATGTTTCTTTTTCAGTAAAAAAAGGCGAATTTGTCGCGATTATCGGCCCGTCAGGCTCAGGGAAGTCGACGCTGCTGCATCTGCTAGGAGGTGTTGACCGGCCAACGAGCGGAAAAGTTCTCGTGGATAACACGGACATTTATAACCTAAATGAAACACAGCTGGCAATTTTTAGACGCAGGCAAATCGGACTCATATACCAATTTTACAACCTGATTCCAGTACTAACAGTCGAGGAGAATATTACTCTGCCACTCCTGCTTGATGAACATAAAGTCGACAAGAAACAGTTTGCTGATATCGTCAAGATCCTCAACCTGCAGGATCGCTTAAACCACCTGCCGAATCAGCTTTCCGGCGGTCAGCAGCAGCGGGTCTCGATTGGCCGGGCGCTGATAAGTAATCCCGCTATCATGCTGGCAGATGAGCCGACCGGCAATCTAGATAGCAAGAATAGTAGTGAAATCATCGACCTGTTAAAAATGTTCAATAAAACCTTTAATCAAACCCTCCTTGTCATTACCCATGATGAGCGGATTGCCCTCCAAGCTGACAGAGTTATTGCAATTGAAGATGGAAGGATTGCTAAAGATGAGGTGATTCGTCCGTGAATATCGTCAATAAACTAACGGTCCGGCATTTGAAGCAAAACAAGCGGCGGACGCTAGTAACCATTATTGGTGTCATTATCTCTGTCGCGATGGTGACGGCAGTGGCAACTCTTGGTGTCTCCTTTATGGAATTAATGCAAAGGCAGGAAATCGCTACTAATGGTGAATGGCATGTCCTTTACAAAGATGTAAATAAAGAGCAGCTTAAAGCGATTAAAAACGATAGGGAAACAAAAAAGGTTGTCCTTTCACGTGACCGCGGCTATGCCTTTTTAGAAGGTGGACAAAATGAAAGCAAGCCGTATTTATTTATTAAGGAGTATAATACCCAAGGATTTAAGCAGTTTCCGATTGAATTGAGTAAAGGCCGGCTGCCAAAAACAAATAATGAGGTTGTGATTTCGGAACATATTGCCACGAATGCCAAAGTAGAATACAAGATTGGCGATCAATTAACCCTTGAAGTCGGACAGCGTAAGATCCCACAAGTTACGGATCATATTTTTGGACAAGAGGATCCATTACAAATAGACGAAGATGGGAAACCGACAGAGAGTTTGACCAATAAAACAACGACAAATTATAAGATCGTAGGCTTCATTAAACGTCCGACATGGGAATCGACCTGGGCCCCCGGTTACACAATCATTAGCTATGTGGACGAAAGCATGATAAGTGCTAAAGATACTGTCAATGCGACGGTCGTGTTAAATAAGATCAAAAGCTCCGTATTCGATCACGCAAACCAATTGGCGAAGAAAAACAAAATAGCTTCTCCTCGATTTAATACTGAGTTACTACGATATTACGGGCTAATAAATAATGACGGTCTATACCGTACGCTCATGTCATTATCAGCCATTATTATGTCGGTCATTATTATCGGTTCCGTTTCCTTGATCTATAATGCCTTTGCAATTTCTGTCTCGGAACGGTCGCGTCATTTAGGGATGCTTTCCAGTGTCGGGGCAACGAAAAAGCAGAAACGAAACTCAGTGTTTTTTGAAGGAGTATTGATTGGCGTAATTAGTATTCCTATTGGAATCCTAGCAGGTCTTACTGGAATTGGAATTACCTTTTATTTCATTAACTCAATCATTCAAGGTGCCTTAGGGATGACGGAAAAGTTAACTTTAACAGTTACTCCATTATCACTCCTAATTGCCTGTGCAGTTTCGATGGTTACGATTTTGATCTCCACTTATCAGCCAGCGATCAAGGCATCAAGAGTATCCGCCATTGATGCCATTCGTCAAACAACCGAAGTGAAGCTCACAGGAAAAGTAGTGAAAACATCGAAACTCGTCCGTAGGCTATTTGGAATCGAAGCGGAAATCGGTTTGAAAAATTTAAAAAGAAACAAACGCAAGTACAAAGCAACCGTATTCTCACTGGTGATTAGTATCGTACTCTTTTTAGCCGTATCATTTTTTACAGAAAATATGAAAAAATCGCTTGTACTCGCACAGGATGGAATAAATTATGATATTTCTGTAGCTGTGCGCGGTAATATAACGGAATCAGACATTCGGCTGTTACAATCATTTTCTTCCCTTGAGGATGTAACGGAATCTAGTGTGGTAAATGAATTAAATATGAACACCTGGATAAACGAAGCATCGATTGCTGAAGAATTGCAAAAAGTGGTGAAGCAGGACAATAGTGTACTGGTCGATGGGAAATATCCTTATTATGTTAAAATTCTTTCATTAAATGAGCAAAATCTAAAGGCCTATGCAAAAACCGTTGGTATTGATTATGATAAACTGACAAAAAAAGAAGATTTAGCAGGAATAGTGATTGACACCATTCCATACGAGGATATGGAAGCAGGAAAATATGTTGAAACAAAGGCCATTCATACGAAAGTTGGCAACACTATCGATTTAACTTATACAGATCCGGAAACAGAAAAAGAAATTCATTTTAATACAGTGAAAATTGCCAGATTAACTGATCAATTTCCGATGGGAATCTTTCCTGTAGGGATTGGCGGATTGAATATTATTGTCTCAGAACAAGTCATGAACCAACTGGTAAACGAAAAGGTGAATGATAGGACCCAGACATTGCTTTACCTCAAAAGTAAGGATCCAATGAAAACCCAGCAGGAAATCGAAGAAATAATTGACAACAAGATGTTTGTTCAGAATGTATATCAAGGCAGACAGCAGGATGAACAAATCATCTTGTTAATGTCCGTCTTTACGTATGGATTTATTGCACTGATTACAGCGATATCGATAGCGAATATTTTCAATACGATTTCGACCTCAATTTCCCTTAGAAAACGGGAATTTGCGATGCTGAAATCCGTGGGAATGACACCAAAAGGGTTTAACAAAATGATCAATTATGAAAGTATTTTTTATGGCATCAATTCGTTGCTTTACGGACTTCCCATCAGTATTGCTGTGATGTATTTAATGCACAAAGCATTGATGAACAGTTTCCGCTATGGATTCACCCTTCCATGGATGAGCATAATGTATGTGATTGCTGGCGTATTTGTCATTGTAACTTCAGCAATGCTCTACTCCAGCGCCAAAGTAAAAAAAGAAAACATCATTGACGCACTAAAGCAGGAAAATATATAGAAACGGGTGTCAGGCTTCATGTGAAAAATTTTTTACATGGTGCCTGACACCTTATCTTTTAGTTTCTCCATTGTCCAGCATTTAAAAGAGGATGCCTGAAGGGGTCATTCATTGCTTTGGCAAATTTAATACATATTAGACAAACTAATTCCTTCACTCGTTGGCGAAGCGTTTTAGGTGGCTAAGAAAATAGAAGTTTTAGAGATTTATAATGGGATTAACGATTTTTAAAATGGAGGAGTTGGGATGAAGATTAGAAAAGCTGTGTTAGCTGATGCCGTTGGAATCGCTAAAGTCCATGTTGATAGTTGGAAAACTACCTATGCTAACATTGTTCCAGACGAATATTTAAACAAACTTTCCTATGAAAGCCGTGAGCAGTTATGGCAGGACAACATTCCTAATGGTGGTGTCTATGTTGCGGAAACCAAGGAAGGGAAAATTGTTGGATTTTCGTCTGGCGGCAAGGAGAGAACGGGCAAATATCACGATTACGCAGGCGAATTATATGCCATTTACATTTTAAAAGAATACCAAGGAAACGGACTTGGAAAGTCATTGGTGAAACCAATCATAGCCGAACTGCTGCAGCAAAATATCTCAACCATGTTGGTGTTAGTGCTTGAAGAGAACAGCTCACGCTTTTTTTATGAGGCACTTGGAGGTAAAAAAATTGATACCATTGAAGTAAACTTTACCGGTGAAAAACTAATTGAACTTGTGTATGGGCTGGAGGATATAAGGAATATCCTTTAAGGAATAAAAGGGGGAAATAGGCAGTGGTTATTAGAGAGATAAAAGTCTCAGATGCAGAAAACTTAGTGCGCCTTATTCTGCAAGTTGAGGCAGAATCAAAATTTATGCTGATGGAAGCTGGAGAAAGACAAGTTACCCCTGAACAGCAAAAAATTAGAATAGAGAATCTGAAAAAGAGTGAAAACTCTACTATATTCGTTGCAGAAAAAGACAACACCTTGATTGGATATTTGTTTGCGATAGGCGGTACTGTAAGAAGAACCAAACATTCAGCTTATATTGTTATTGGGATTCTAAAGGATTATCGAGGAAAAGGCATCGGAACAAAGCTATTTACAAAACTAGAAGAATGGGCGATTGGTAGGAAAATCCACCGTTTAGAGCTGACCGTTGTAGCTCGGAACGAAGCCGGTGTGGCATTGTATAAGAGAATGGGATTTGAGATAGAGGGGATTAAAAAACATTCCCTTTTAATTGCAGGCGAGTATATGGATGAATACTATATGGCAAAACTTTTAGCGATATAAGTAAGATTAAATGGACAAGGGGAAAAAACACTATGACTAAACAATTTTGGATTAACTTGCCGGTAAAAGACATTCATAAATCAAAAGAGTTTTATGCCAAACTTGGCTTTACAATTAATACTCGACATGGCAATCACGATCAAGCGCAATTAATCATCGGGGATCATAATGCTATGGTGATGCTTTTTCCTGATTCCACTTTCAAAAATTTTACCCAACATGAAATTGTCGACACAAAGCAAGCGACGGAAGTATTGCTATCCATTGATGCAGAGAGCAGGGCAGAAGTTGATGAAATGGCTAAGAAGGCTGCAGAGGCTGGCGGTACCATCTTTGGTGAGCCGGCAGTGAGCCAAGGCTGGATGTACGGCTGCGGTTTTGCTGATTTGGATGGTCATCGCTGGAATGTGTTGTATATGGATCTAAGTAAAATGCCAAAAGAGTAAGAACTTGAATACTCCATAAATCTGACTGACTCGTTACAATAACACCGTATAGTGGGCTTTTCTTTTTGATAAGCTTCTGCTCGTTTGGTTTACTAAAATTTCAGGCCAAGAGTAACCCGACTAAAAAACTATAAACCAAGATGTATTTTGACAAATTTCAAATACACCTTGGTTTTGTCATTTTCGGAAATAAAACTAGGCCGCATATTACTATAATAGACCTAATCAAAATAGATAGGCTCTTGAGGATTTTTTAAATAGTTAAAAGCCATTTCAATTTGTGATTTTGTATTCCGCGCTGTAGACAGCGGAGGCAGTTGATTTTCAGCAAAAAATGCAACTGCGCTTGTTTCAATACCCTCCGCAGCCTGCCCGCCAATAATTTCACATTGGATAAGCATTTTATAAATGTGATAGGAGGAAGGCGGATGGGGGTGGCATTTCATATCCATTACGGCTAACAATTTAACGGCTTTCACGTCAAATCCCGACTCTTCCTTGATCTCCTTAACAGCGACTTCACTTGGAGTTAGTCCAATATCGGCCCAACCGCCAGGTAATGACCAGCGTCCATCCATGTTTTCACGGACCATTAATATTTTCCCATCTTTAAAGACTACACCACGAATATCGACTTTAGGCGTCGCATACCCCGTTTCACTCGCAAATAGATCCTTGATAACAGTCCTGTCCATATTAGTGTGGTGTGTCAAAATGTCCACGCTAATATTGCGGATTAATTCAAATCGCTCTAAATCATACACATCTTTTGAATACGTTAAACCCGCTTGGGCAATGGATTGAAGCTGCTTTGCCCAGCCCAGCCATTTCGGTTCCACTATCATCACTCCCAGCTTGTCTTATCATCCTACTATTATATTGCCTCAACTGAAAATTTGGTTCGACTTTTGTACTAGTTCCGAAAAGAAAGTGGTGTCAGGCACTATGTGATTTTTTCACAGGTGCTGACACCTTTGTTTTTATTTTAGTGAAGAAGTAATAGTATTTATAGCAAATGACTAGAAGCAGGATGACTCTTACCATCATACTGTTGAGGAGGATGAAGGGGATGGCAATCATTGCGTCTGCGGTTAATAAAATGGTTAGTTTTTGTTTTAGTGTCATTGCTCGTTCTTTGACAAAGCTCTCCAAATGGTGCTGGTAGATTTTTGTCGCTTTAAACCAGCGTGCGAATCGGTCTGATCCCTTTACGAAGCAGAAGGATGCTAAAAGTAAAAACGGAGTTGTCGGCAGCAGCGGTAATATAATGCCTAAAATGCCTAAGCCAAGGGCAATGAATCCACCGGTAATATAGAGAATCTTAACAATATTATTTATGATGATGCCCCCTTTCAGATTTCAGTAATCTCCATTATAGCATTTGGTGGATGGCAAATTAATGGCTGAAAAAGGACAAAATCATGTGCACATTGCCAACACCATCACTTTTAAGATGATATTTATATGATAAAATAGGAGAATGCAGAGAATGGGGGGTGCACACCTGTGAGTACTATTTATACCATCATTGTTTTCATACATATTTTTTCAGCGATTTTGGGGATGGGCCCCGGTTTTGTTTTAACTACGGTTGTTAAATCGGGCAATACGATGACCGAGTTAAGACATTCTTATAAGATTAGGCATAAATTACATATATTTGTGATGATAGGGGGCATATTTTTACTCCTCACTGGTTTAGCGATGGGCTATTTAAATCCAAGTCTGTTTCGGATGGGGTGGTATGTAACAAGTCTCGTCCTCTTTTTAGCTGCGCTTGCGATGGGTCCGCTCGTATTATCACCAAGGTCAAAACCGGTAAAAGCCCTATTAGAATCCCATAAGGGCGAGGCTATTCCTGAAGAATATTGGCGCCTATCAAAAGCCCTATTTCGCTATGAAAACATTGAAAATGTGATTTTTCTAATCATTATCGCCTTAATGATATTAAAACCATTCTAATAGTAAGAAGGGTGTCAGGCACCATGTGAAATTTTCACATGGTGCCTGACACCCCTTTCCTTTTTTGGGGTAAATTTGAAAACGCTCTCTCGAAATAGAGGGAATTATTTACGAAGAATGGAATATTTAATGATAATGATTATTTATTTCTCTTGAGGGAAGTAGGTAACTTGAGTAGAGGTCAAGAAAAAATCTCTATGATTCAAACTTGTTTATGGAGATGATCAAATGTTTACCAATAAAACGCCGACTATTCCTAATGCACCAAACAGCATTGCTTCGCTTGAAAAGATAAACATTGGGTGTGTAGAGCAATGGCTGCTTCTCCGCGGCCACGATCAGAGCAAGCCTATCATTCTATGGGTACATGGGGGACCAGGCGGGGCGCAAATCGGTTTTATAAGCCGCTACACCGCAGAGCTTGAAAAGGATTTCCTGGTAGTGAACTATGATCAACGGGGATCTGGTCTTTCTTTTTCAAAAAAAACACCGAAAGATTCGATGACCATTAATCAAATGGTCGATGATCTAATTGATATAACAGGAGAATTGTGTGCTCGTTTTCATAAAGAAAAAGTCTATTTACTCGGTCATTCGTGGGGAACGATTCTCTCGTATTTGGCAATTGAGCGCCGGCCGGAACTATTCCATGGATATTTTGCTGTTTCCCAGGTCGTGAATATGAGTGAAAACGAAAGAATCTCTTATGAATACACGCTCAGAAAGGCGAAGGAAATCGGAAATGAAAAAGCCTATGCACAGCTTGAAAAATTAGGATCTCCGCCATGGAAAAGCTTGAACTCCGATCGTATCCACAATAAGTGGTTACAAGAATTTGGCGGAGGACTTGTCCACACGGGGAATTATGCTGGTACCATTATTATGTCAGTCATGAAAAGCCCTGAATATCGTTTCATTGATTTAAATAAATGGATTAGGGGACAAATATATTCGATGAATGTTTTTAAAGAGGAGTTGGAGAATCTTGACTTCTTTCAATCTAGTAAAAGCATTCTGGTTCCGATTGTTATATGTGAAGGACGTCATGATTTCACGGCTCCAAGTGAATTAGCAGAAGCTTTTTTTAACCAACTTCAGGCTCCTTATAAAAAATGGGTGTGGTTTGAGCAGTCTGCACATACATTGATTATAGAAGAAAATAACGCCTTTGTTCAATTAGTGAAAGAGACGGTTAATGAATGGGGCAGCACAAAATAGTAAAATAAAGGTGTGTCCAAAAGTGCTAATATAAGGACTAAAGGTGGTTGTTTTTTTGGTAATCCAATCAAATATGACTTCGAAGGCTATAAGCGGAGTATGGGAAGAAACATTAGAGGTTTTTCAAAAATACAATGTTCCAATTACAGAAAAGACCTTACAAGTATTAGTAAACGACAACATTTTTCAAGAATTGTTAACTGAATTAAATAAAGTTGTAGGAAGCTCCAACGCAACTTGTATAAAAGGCGGCTGACAAATGCCATCTAAAAAGGAGTAGGTTACTCCTTTGATACTTTTGGGGCTTAATTCAACAAAAAATCCACGATAAGTTTAAAACGCTTAGGGGCTCAGAACAGCCCCTAGGAATTTTTTGTGTGCTGATTAATTAGAGTAACATGCTCTTCGGACTCAGCATCCTCCCAGCCTTTACAAACATCCACCCATTCCTTAGCAAATGAATAGTGGAAAATTTCCTCGGTGGTCAATTCGATGGCAGAATTGGAACTGCCGCAAGCCGGGAACAGAGTCTCGAACCGTTTCATTGAGACATCAAGGTAAACATCAAGGTTATTTTCCAACCCAAATGGGCAAACTCCGCCAATTGCATGTCCGGTTTGTTCAAGCACTTCATCAGGATTAAGCATTCGGGCTTTAAAACCAAAGGTATCACGAAATTTCTTGTTATTGATTTTTGCATCTCCAGCGCCGACGATCAAAATGGCTTGTTCTCCGTCACCTCTGAACGATAATGTTTTCGCTATCCGGGCAGGGATGACACCAATTGCTTCTGCTGCAAGTTCAACGGTAGCACTCGAAGTGTCAAATTCCATCACATCTACATCACGATGCCACTGTTTAAAATGAGCTTTTACACTTTCCAACGACACTTTTCCAACATCTCCTATCGATATTATGTAGAAAGATAACATATTTTAAAATAAAGAAAACTACACTTCCTATTAATTTATCACAATTTTCACTCACATTTCAAAGTTATTATACCGAAAATTCCCAATGAGCTGTATAATGTGTATGCAATATCATGGCAAAAGGTAGTTTTAAATTTGTACCTGGGGTTCAAAATGTTGATGAGAAAACAAGTAAGATAACTTATTAACGGAGAAAGTAGAGTGGTAAATTTGAAAGATTATCAGATAAATACATATGAAGAAGCCATTGAAGTTATTAAGGAAGTTGGTTTGCTCCCACTGGCACAGCTCATCCCTGGTTACCCGTCGCTAGATAGCATTACCTTGAAAGAAAATTGGCACTCGGGTTCGGAATTAGATCCATGGATGTGGCGGGCTAAATTCCCGGTCGATGGTGTGGCTGCTTACGGAAAATTCATAAAGAAAAAATCAATTTTAATCTCAAGAGAACTCCTTCCATTCGTAAAGACCATATTGGGCTCCCAGCACTCGGTGAAAAAACGCTATGAGGATGGTCTCGTTTCAAGAGAGGCGCTGGAATTGTATACACTAATTAACGGGGAAGAAGGCATCGATACAAGAGTGCTTAGACTCAAAGCAGGAATGAAAGATAAAGAAAAGAAAAAGCCGTTTGATCACGCCTTGCTAGAGCTTCAGGGATCGATGGATATTGTTGTCTCCGGTACCAAGGAGAAAACGAATAATCAGGGAGAGAAGAATGGCTGGAGCAGTACATCTTTTGAAACGATGAGTTATTGGGCCGAAAATCATCATGTGGATGAGCGTCCTATTAACGTTGAAACGGCAAAAGCAGAACTCATGAACCATTTTGCAAAAATCTGCGGTCCAGAGTCAATGAACGCTTTGGCGAAGGTTTTTAAGTTTTAATAGACTTCAGGGCCCCTTTCTTTTGTAAATTCCGCCTTTTGTGATATTTTGGGTAATATACAATATTGACCATGGAGGGCTGCTTTGTGAAAAAATGGGCGTTTGTTTCGGATTTTGATGGGACGATTTCTAAACAAGACTTCTATATTGTGATGATGGACAAATACTTCCCGGAAGGCAGGGAGCTTTATAAGAACTGGAAAGCCGGCGAAATCATGGATATTGACTTCCTGGCGACGATTTTCAAGTCCATCAATCAGGAGGAAGAAAAAATTATCGAGGATACACTTGCCATCCCAATTGATGAATATGTTCCTGATTTTATTAAAAAGGTACAAGCGAGCGGTGCCGATTTTTATATTTTGAGTGCCGGTACTGACTATTATATTTATCATCTTTTAAAAAAGTATGGTGTTGAAAATGTAAAGGTTTTTTCCAATGAAGGGCACTACCGTGAGAAGAATGTCCATATGAACATTGATAAAAACCAATGGCATTATTCCGAACGTTACGGAATTGATAAATCCAAAGTGATTCAGAAACTAAAGGAAGAGTATGAAACGATTTATTTTATCGGCGATAGTGAACCAGATTCCCACCCAGCACAGTATGCTGATGTTACTTTTGCAAAAAATGGCTTGCAGAACCTGCTTCGTGATAAGAAGGTGCCATTTATTCCGGTTGAAACGTTTAAAGAAGTGGAAGAGTATTTGCTTGAAAAAGGGGTGCTGTCTTAAGTGTTGACACCTGTTACCAGTGTTCCGATTCCCGCAATTTTAGAAATAGGGAAGGGAACTGTTTTTAACCTTGATCGGATTTTGAAACAACATGGTTTTGCAAATGCCGTGTTCTTGTTCGATGAATTTACCTATCAAACGTACAGTCAAGATATTCTCAACTCTATTTCCGATGTGAAAATTTCGGCTTTACTCATGGAGTCGGGTTTGGACATCCAGGATCTCATCAAAAAAGCATTCGAAATGGAGCGCTATGATGTGGTGATTGCCATGGGCGGCGGGACGGTGATTGATTACGGAAAATACATCGCCTTTTCACGAAGAAGTCCATTCCTTAGCATTCCAACGTCAGCTTCCAATGATGGCTTTGCCAGCAGTAATTGCTCGCTGATCGTTAACCAAAAGAAAACGACAGTTCCAGCACGGGTCCCGTACGGAATTATTGCCGACCTTGAGATTATTCAGCATGTCCCGAATCGTTTTATCCTAGCGGGGATTGGCGATTTGCTATCCAACATAACGGCCCTTTATGATTGGGAGTTCGAGGAGCAGCATGGGGCGGCACGGATGAACCATTTCGCCTACATGCTAAGTAAAAAAGCGGTTAATAGTTTTATTCGAACACCGATGACCGACATTCGCAATCCGATTCTTCTAAAGGAACTCATCAGCTCACTTACACTTGGCGGTATCTCGACGGTTATTAGCGGAAACAGTTCACCAATCAGCGGTTCAGAGCATTTGATTTCCCATGCCCTTGATAAAATCGCGTTGCAGCCGCAAATGCACGGAATCCAAGTGGGAATCGCTACCTACATCATGGCCAATGTCCAAGATCATCGCGCTGAGCGAATGATGAAAGTATTCACAAGAACCGGCTTTTTCGATTATGTGAAAGGGCTAGGCCTAAATAAAGAAGAATACCGCCAAGCCATCGAAATCGCTCCAACGGTGAAACCCAATCGCTATACCTATTTGCATGATGAGGTTTTTCGCCAGAAAGCACTAAGATTTTTAGATGAGGATGAGATGCTTCAAGAGATTTTTCAATAAAGAAATGAGCAGGGGAACAACTCCGGCTCATTTCTTTTTATTATTCATATCCCTATAGCGTTCGAAAAAATATGGCGAAAATAAAGTGAATATGTGCTAGTTTTTAATTCGAATACCCACGTGACGACTGGCAAAAATCGCAGTGTAGCTCACTGCGATTTTTGCATGCTTTAAAGTGGTTCAAATTGCTAAAGGAAGAATAATCTCTACCTGAGTCCCCTCGTTAGGAACACTTTTTATAACAATTTTCCCGCCATAAGAATCAATAATTCGTTTGCAGACGGTTAACCCCAATCCCGAACCATCTTTTTTTAAGGTGAAGAAAGGTTTAAAGGCCTGGGTTATTTGTTCCTTCTTCATTCCGATTCCATTATCTGCAACGGTAATCAAACATGAATCGTCAAGTCTTTCTAGGTTAATAGACAATCTCCCGCCATTTGGCATTGCCTGCAAGGAGTTCTTCGCTAAATTAAGAAGGACTTGCTTTAATTGGTCTTTGATACAAGAAACAGGAAGAGTAGCCGAATGATAATGGATCGATAATTCGACATTCATAAAATTGGCTTCGGAATGAATAATTGGTTCAATTTCAGCGACAACTTCGTTGGCATTATATGTTTTAAGTGTGTAGGCGGTTGGTTTTCCCAGTACAAGGAGTTCACCAACAATCGTATTAATTCGGTCAATCTCCAATTGAATCACTTCAAAATAAACTTGTGCTTTTTCTTCCCGATATTCCTCGCTTAAGAGTTTCACTAACCCTTTAATTCCGGTTAAAGGATTCCTGATTTCATGGGCCGTGCTGGCAGCCAGATTGCCAATTAACTCAAGCTTATGAATTTCCATTTGTTTTTTTTCTTTGTTTACTTTTTTTCTTAATAGTAAATTCTGGACTGATAAAAATAATATGTTCGTAATCGTTAGAAAAATGATAAAGTATTGCAACAGAGCTTTCCGAAAAACGAAATCGTTTTCAGAAGTGACATACGCAGAAATTGTCCAAGGTATCTGGGTCACTTTCATGCTAGATTTTACTGAGTTTTTTTCGGGAATGAAACCGGCCTTTATTAAGGTTTGCCCTGTTTCATCGGTAACGACAATCATTTCATCGTTAATTAAAGTATTAATAGCTGCTCCTAATTCGTCTATCCGCAAGCTTGCTATAAGAACTCCTTTTACCTCTCCATAATCCATGATGGGTGTTGCAACAGAAATGATATATCTTCCCATGACCCTTCCTATATGGGCCTCGGATAAACTGGTTTGCTCCGTTTTTAGCGCCTGCTGAAAATAAGGACGATCACTCACATTGATTGGCTTGTTGATTGGATTTGAGCCGATTAACAAGTCACCATTGGAGTTAGACCAATAGAAACCGGAAAAACGGGAATCCTTTTCTTCCGTTTCCTGAAGTATTTTTTGCAAATCATCTTTGTTATTATTTTGAATTTTAATAGAGGTAGCAAGCATCTCTAATCTGCCCACTGTTTCACTCAGAAAATGCTCAATATTCATCGCATGAAAATCGGCATACTCTTGTGCTTCGTTTTTATATTCGTTTTCTACAGAGCTAACCTGATGCTGTGCTAATACAACACTAATGACAGCAGCAGGGACAAAAGTGAGAAATAGATAGATTAACCATTTCTTCTTCATAAATGAGTTAACAAGGGGGATGAAAACCAAAGGGAATCTACTCCTCCAAATATATATTATTCCTATTTTACTATGATTTAGGTATTTCGAAAATAGCTTTCTGTTTGGGTAAATGTTTGATTAGGTTAGGTTAATTTTTGGTTTGGCGGAATCCAGAGCCATAAAACAACCCTAATGGTGTATTATTTTTTGCAAAATGAATTCACCATTGGGATATAGCCATTCCAAAATTAACGGACTTTCATAGTTTATTAGTAAAGTAATCTTTTGGGAGGTGTTGTTGTTGCGAAGAAGAAGGCGTGGGTTCTGTATTTTCCCAGGATATAGATGGTGTGGTCCGGGCTGCAGTGGGCCCGGTGCTCCGATTAATGATGTAGATGCCTGCTGCATGGGCCACGACCTCTGTCTAAGCAGAGGGATTTCACCCTGCCAATGTGACTACCAATTCATAAATTGCCTCCGCTACAAAAAGAACAGTCATACGGATAAGGGAAGAAAGGCAGCTTTGATGCATGATTTCATGAAAGCGAAAGCAACGTTTACGTGCGGCTGGCGGCGCCGATATTAATTTTTTTTACATTAAACTGGTATCATCTTCATTGAAAAAGGGGAATTCTACATTGGAAATCCCTTTTTTCCTTTGTCGTTTATTTTTCCAATTCGTAATGTTTTCCCTCATTAGAGCTTTGGTTATCCGGAACACTCCATGCAATCTGAGAAATGTTATCATCATTAACCAAATAGGTATAAACCCATCCTTTTTCATTTTCAAACCTTACCTCTAGGTGGTATGGATTATATTGTCTGCCGATTTTTCGGTTAATCTCCCATTCTTCATAGGGATATTTTTGTTTCAAGTACTGGTTTAACTGACCCGTTTTTTCTCTAACCTGATAATTTATCCAAATAGGACGAATGGCAAAAAATAAGCCGATTATTAAAGATAAAATCGAGGCAATCAGCAAACTTTTCTTCCTAACCTTTTGAGGAACGAGCAGGGTAGCTGAAAAAAGTATGATAATGATAAGAGCAGATACAATAATTTCGATAACAGTTATCGGATGCATCGCGGGGTGAACCCTTCTTTAAACATAGAATACAGCTTCAAATCTTGGTTTTCTTCTTTGATAACCATTACTTTTCTGAGGACAAGCAGTTCTGTAGCCAAGGCAGGTAAATCAACAAATATGTTTTCAATTTCCATTACACTCACCTCATTAATGTTAGATAATCCTATTATATAGAATATTAAAAGTATAAAAGATTAACAAACTTATTAAATTAGCTGAAACTTTTTGTCAGGGATTCTTCTCTAATGGGCGGAAGGAGGTTAAGGGATGACTGAAATAAAATTGATAAAAAAAGCAATAAACGGAAACAAAAAAGCTTTCGAAAAGCTTTTAGTCTTACATAGTGACCAATTGTACCGGACGGCCTATCTATATGTCGGCAATCGCGAGGATGCTTTGGATGTTATTCAAGAAACAGCCTATAAAGCCCTTTTAGCTGTGGGTCAATTACGGGATGAAAAATTTTTCTTAACCTGGTTAACAAGGATCCTTATCCACTCTGCCTATGATTTGTTGAAAAAGAAGCAGAAGGAATTCCCGATTGATAAAATTATTGAGCTTTCACCTTCGAAAAGTGAAAAACGGGACGAAGCCCTGGATTTAGCTAATGCAATAGACAAATTAAATGAACATTATCGAAATGCAGTTATTCTCTTTTACTATCAGGACTTGCCGATAAGTGAAGTGGCTAAGTTAATGGATGTACCGGAAAATACGGTGAAAACCTATTTGTCTCGGGGGAAAAGCCAGTTGAAAAAGCTGTTGGGAGGAGAGGGCTATTATGAACAAGAAATTTTTTCAAGAGGAATATGAGAAGATTGAAGTACCGAAAGAGGCAGTTTTACAAGCGATAAAGGCAGGAGTAGGAAGGGCGAATCCTGGTGAAAAACCTAGAAAAAACAAGACCATTGTTTTATCGGCAGCCGCTGCAGCTATGATCCTGATTTCCACGAGTTTTATGGTCCCATCCGTATCGAAAGTAATGGCTGATATGCCTTTGATAGGGCAGCTTTTTAAAGACAAAGTCGGCGAAAATTTAGCCTCACAAAAGTTAATCACCCAATTAAATGAAACAGCCAGTCACAACGGGATTGATGTATCCATCACAAGTGCTTATTATGATGGGGCCGTTATCGGGGTAACTTTTGATGTGAGTGGAAAGGTGAAAACGGATCAAGAAGGTAATCTTAGAGGGATTTACGAGATATTTGAAGGTGATAAACGGATTGATGACAGTAAAGAGCTTGTCTATCTGGAGCACTCAGGTAACGGTTATACCGGGCAGATACAGTTAAATTATCCAAAACTAGAATTGCCTGCAGATACAACCTTACCACTTGAATTCAAAAGTATTGGCGATGAAGAGGGGTCCTGGCGATTCAATGTTCCCATTAAGCAATTAGCCTACGAAACATTAATGACGAATAAAGAAAGTGAAAAAGGAGATATAAAGGTTCACTTTGATTCGATTATCGCCGGGAAGGCCTCGACCGCAATTAATTATACGGCAGCATTTCCAAGTGAAGGTAAACATGATCAAGTCAGGTTAGCGGTTTTTGACGACAAAGGAAATCCAATCCATCTCTTAGCAGATGGAATTGATTTGGAGACGAAAAAGACCGGGAATCAATTCATTGTCAAAGGAAGAACGATTATTCCCCAGTGCTTAAAAGGAAAAACCGGCTATTTGGAGATTCGTCCTGCAGTAGCTCTAGAGGAACCGAATCAATTTTTTACAATAAACAATCATACTCCTGTACAAATAAAGTCCAACAGACAAGATCTATCAGTAAACGTGGAAAAGGTCAGCTTAAAGGGCAAGCGTTTTACAATCGATTTCCAAATTAATAACGGGGAAAATAAAAATGAGCCATTCAATTTCTTTCAGGATTTCGCCAAAAATGATGTTACATTAGTGAAAGAATCCCGGAAAAATATATATGAAGAACCAATTAACCATACAGTAAAAACCTTAGACAAAAACAAATTACGCTTCAGGAGCACTTTTGATCTGAGTGAATTAAACAATTTTAAACCCGAAAACTATGTGGTAAGAGTAAGATTAGGCTCTATGAGTGCGAATATGCCACTCGAATTAGAACCGGTGAAAATTGAATTACAGTACTAGTTTTTTCAAATTGTTGTTATTTTATTTAGCGAATTTCTGCAGGAACTAAGGAATCTTGTTACCGCAATTATCCAATCATAATCCATTTCCTAATAACCCAAAATAAAAAGGCTTGGTTTTATAGTCAAAGGGGGAAATGGTGTTGAAATGGCATAAAACGATACTCTCGATGATCCAGCAGCGTCAAGATAAGAAGATCGCATTAGTGGTGGATACTTCCACAAATGAAGCACCAACAATACTCATCAATAACATAGTAAAATTGTTTGAACAATTGAAGCCAGATACTATTTTGGTTCAAGCAGATTTCAAAATCCGAAGTATTTCCCAAGTTAAAAGTGATACGATTAAGTACTATACACACGGGAAATCTTCCTATACATTAGCGCTGGAATGGGCAGCAGAAGAGCAAGTGGATACACTATTTTATATAACGGACGTTACAGGCTTTTTTTCGGAAGAAATGGAGAATGTTGATTTTGAATTATTTTGGCTGGTGCCAGGCACGTTTTTACCACGAGTACCATTTGGCAAAGCAATTAAGGTAGCATAAAAAGGGAATCCCTCGTTTAGTTTTATGGGGGATTCCCCTTTTTGTGAATAAGGTATCTGAGTGGTGACTTTGTAGAAATTATTCGTGATTATACAAATTATAGGACAATAATCCGCAATTATTTATTGACATATACAGTCCGACTGTATAAACTAAAACTATATAGTTCAACTGTATATTAAAGTTGCACAGTTAGGAGGTAAGGATGAAAAGGGATAAACATATTCCGCTTACTGAAACCGTTTATTATATTCTCTTGTCTTTATTAGAACCGGCTCATGGGTACCTTATTCTGCAAAAAGTGGAGGAACTTAGTAACGGCCAGGTACGGATGGCTGCCGGTACATTGTATGGGGCAATTGAAAATTTACTAAAACTTAAATTTATTCAACCTGTCGAGAGCGGGGATAGTCGCCGGAAGGTCTATAAGATTACTGAGATGGGGAAAGAAATTTTGCGATTGGATTTAGAAAGAATGCAGCATATGATCGGAATTACTGAAGATTCTTTTAAACGAGGTGGGATCTCATGAGAAAGTTTAAATTGTTTTTAGATTTTGAAAAGGAAGCAAGATGGCTGAATGAAATGGCCTCAGAGGGGTATGAACTAGTTGGAACGTCATTTGGATATCGATTTCGCAAATCTAAGCCCGATAATGCTAATATAAAAATTGATTACCGTTTATTTAAAAAACAGGCGGATTTTGTAGATTACTGTACTCTATTTGAAGATAGCGGCTGGGAGCATCTGGCAGGGACAAAAAGTTCTGGGGCTCAATATTTTAAAAAAGTCAGTAATGATGCTGACGAAGATATTTTTTCAGATATCGATTCCAAAGCCGGCAGGTACAAAAGACTTTCGCAGATGTATTTATCATTAGCCATGTGCTATCTTCCTATTTTTGCAGCCTTAGTGACGACCAATGCCATAGACGCCAGTGCTTTCATTAACCCGAAACAATTGTACTTTACTCCTGGATTATGGGATAAAGCAGGAGCTGACTTTTGGGGGGCATTCCTTTTTGAAACACCATTTGCCTTCTTCAGAGGATTTGCCTGGCTGGCTTTTCCAATAATGATTGCTTTATGTCTTATCTTTAGTTACAAAGCGGAGCAGCGATATCAGAAAATAAAAAAGACGTAGTCACTTCTAGTTCGAGATCCTATACAATACTAGCTGTTCAATATTGCTATTTCCTTGGGGAGTAAATGATCTTTTTGTATTTATTATTAATCCATCCAACATAAGAAAAAGTCTATGAATAAAAATAATAGATACAAAACTCAAATCAAATTACTCCCAGTTATATTTTTCCCATAAATTATTATTTTCCACTTCAAAAATAATTTATTCTTCTGGGCTTACAACCTTCTTGTATTGCATCTCCAATTATCCTCAAATTAAGAAGGTATTCACTTCATAAAAAAGCAGGATTTCATTTCCAACTTGTTGAATATACCACTAATAAGGGAACATTTGAAAAAGATAAGGAGTGGTTGGAAATGTTAAATTTGAAAGCAAATAATGAATTGAAAAGATGGGTTAAAACATTATTTATTGCGTTAGGACTGGCATTGGTAATTCGAACATTTTTATTTTCTCCATACATAGTTGATGGTGCTTCAATGGAACCAACCTTACATAATCACGAAAGAATCTTTGTTAATAAAGTGTATAAATTCGAACAATTTAAAAGAGGTGACATCATCATTATTAAAGGTCCTGATGAAAACTATGTAAAAAGAATCATTGGTGTACCGGGTGATGAGATCGAAATGAAAGGCGACCAACTATTTATAAATGGGGTGTCATTTAAGGAAACCTATTTAGCTGAAAATCTTAAATTTGCGAAACTGCAAGGAAGTAAACTAACAGAAGACTTTGGCCCGATTGTCCTTCCAAAAAACCAATATTATGTCATGGGCGACAATCGATTAAAAAGCAGGGACAGCCGGAATGGGTTGGGATTTATTAAACAGGAAAACATTATCGGAAAAAGTGAATTTGTCTTATTTCCTTTTTCAAAAATAAGGAACATAAAATAGCGTTGGGATCAAATCAGGACGTATAAAGACTTTGTTTTCTATATACTTGTAGGAAAAGCTCGGAGGATCACCGAGCTTTTTTTGATGGCCGATAGGAAAGTACAACTTTCCCATCAGTGCAACTACGCCTCATGAACCGCCATAACGCGGCTCGCAAATCGTCAAGTTTTCTTTATTTAACATTTTTACAATCCACTTCATACAAATTGGTTTACTCATATTTACTTCTTCCTCGAAATGATAAACCCATTTTCAACCTTATCAAAGCCAATCCGAGGATAATATTCCATCGCAGCAGGGGCGGATAATAGCAATAACATGACCTCGTCGCCAATCTGTTTTTGGACAAGTTTGACTAATTCTTTACCGATTCCCCGTTTTTGATAGTCTCGGTTTACTGCCAAGTCTGATAAATAACAGCAATAGCTGAAATCTGTAACCGCTCTTGCTACTCCTACTAATGCTTGTTCATCCCATGCGGTAATGAGCAAGTCAGCGTGTTCAATCATTCGCTCCAGACGTGGCAGATCATCAACAGGCCGTGTTATCCCTGACTTTTTGAATACATCTGATAATTGCTCTGCTGTAACAGCGGCACCAACTTTAAAGTCAATTCCTTTACCATCTGAAAAATTCATCGTAAACATCATCCCTTCCAGCTTTATATCTATGATTATAGAAAATAACTGATATGCCCAAAAGGGTCAGCTATAATATAATTAACAATGCCAGATTGCCAGGGAGGCGAAGAGAGTGTTAGAGATAACCTTAGATTTAGATCCTAGGAGCGGGGAACCGTTATATATACAACTCTATAACTTTTTTAAAAAAGAAATCCAAACTGGAAGCATCGAACCCGGAGAAAAGCTCCCCTCGAAAAGAAAGCTTTCTCATCATCTGGGGATCAGTCAAAATACGGTTGAAACAGCGTATGAACAATTATTGGCAGAAGGCTATGTAGAAGGTGTTGAGAGAAGAGGAATCTACGTGAAGGAACTAAGTCGCGATTTGTTTCATCACATTGATGAATCTCCCAAAACCATAAAGGAAATGAATGATGAAAGTGTGCAATACGAGGTTGATTATAGCCATGGAGGAATTGCGCTTGAGCATTTTCCGTTTACGATTTGGCGAAAGTTAACAATCCAGAGTCTATATGAAGAGGAAAGTGCCTATTTTTTAAATGGCGATCCTCAAGGAGAAGTACCGCTCAGAGAGGCGATTGCGAAATATTTATATCAATCAAGAGGGGTAAGATGCTCGGCTAATCAAATTATCATCGGTGCCGGAACCCAATATTTAATTGGGCTTTTAACGATGATTATTGGGAGAGATACGATTTATTCGATGGAGGACCCTGGATTTCATCGAGCAAGGGAGGCTTTTATAGACCAAGGTGTGACCTTAAAGCCCATTCCACTCGATCAAAACGGGATTGATCTCAAACATTTAGTTGAAAGTAAGGCAAGTGTCACCTATGTTACCCCTTCACACCAATTTCCAAACGGAATGGTCATGCCGATTACAAGAAGAATGGAATTATTAAAATGGGCGGAGGAAGAGGGCAGGTATATTATTGAAGACGATTATGATGGAGAATTCCGCTATAAGGGAAAACCAATCCCTTCTTTACAAGGGCTTGATCATAACGGTAAAGTAATTTATTTAGGGACTTTTTCGAAATCGTTGATTCCTTCGATTCGCATTAGTTATATGGTATTACCACCTAACTTACTTGAAAAATACAGCCAACATTTTACCATCTATAAACAGACTGTTTCCAGGTTACATCAACACACACTATGGCAATTTATGATTAATGGACATTGGGAACGACATTTAAATAAAATGAGAACCGTCTATCGTAAGAAGCAAACCACATTGATACGATCCATTGAAAAATATTTTGGACGACAAGTCACGGTTATTGGTGATGAAGCAGGATTACACATATTGTTAAGTGTTAGGAATCAACTATCGGAAAAAGAACTAATTGAAGCGGCTAAGGCATATAAAGTAAGGGTGTATCCAACCTCGGTTTATTCTGAGAACGATCAGCCTGACCGAGAGCCTAGGGTCTTATTAGGTTTTAGTGGTTTAACGGAGGAGCAAATGGAAAAAGGGATACAATTATTAAAAGAAGCGTGGGAGATGAAAAACTCTTGTCATGAGTAATCACTTTAATCGGAAGTTCTTGTTAAACTATTAGAAATGAGGCAGAGTCATATGTATATGACGAGGAAACGGAGCACCAATTTGCTGCGAAGGCTGAACCGATAAAGCAGAGCTTTTGGAGTAAATTATTTGGCCGCTAACAAAGCATGAGATGATTTCTTTTCTCAAGTAACGGAAGCGAAAAAAATTCGTCTATTTTCTATAATAAGTAGGGGAGTGTTTTAAATTGAAAACGTTACTTTTATCGTCGTTAGCTTTGACACTAAGCGCCTCTTTATTTGGCTGCAGCCATACAGAAAAAGTACAAGAACAGGGCGCCATAAACCACGAACGGCATCAACAGAAAATCATCATTAGAAACAATGTAAATGACCCGCTGCCGCCAGAGATACAGGATGTAGACGCGATGCCAAATAACAGCGGACCACAACTGATTCCCAAAGCCGATCCCAATAAACCAATTGTCATTACCAAAATGCCTTACTCTAATAAAGGAAATGGAAATTCAACCGGAAGTGAGATGAATTCAAAATAGAAGAGAGTTTCAAGATATCCAAGGATGCTTTAATCAACGGGAGGAGAGTAAGTGAAGTTCAAGCTATTAATTGTATTTGTCTTATTTTTCACTGTAATAACATCGTTTTTATTGCCAAATAAGTCATTTGCAAGTTGGGTCAATTTGTTTGTGGTCTGGGATGGCTATACTTATGTCGTTAGCGATGAGAATGTAACAGAGATAGATAAAGAGATTGGGCATGTTACAAAGTATTCGGATATGGAAGGTACTTATTCGGGTAACTTTTCAAACATCTTTAAAAAAGGGACTAAATACTATTCAATTAAAGGAATTAGCACAGATGAAGCCATTGCCATTCAAGAAAAGGACGGTAAATACAAAAAGGCAACTAGAGAAGGGGAATATGCAGGAAATAAAAATGATTTCTTAGAATCTGGCCCCTCGATAATAATTATTGGGCTTGTATTTCTGCTGCTTGTTGTTGCAATTCTTTTTCACTTCGTTGGAAAGAAGGGGAAAAAGTGAATGTTACAAAGTGCTATTATAGGTTTAGAAAGATTTGAAATACCTCTGAATGATAGTATTACTTAGGTGTTTCCCTAAAGGTGACTTTAATGACCTTTTGTGTTTCATTGTTAAATTCAATATTAATAAAAACTCCAAATTCTTTTTGATTGTCTTTCAACCATAATTTGAATTTCTCCGTTGAGGTCTTAGGCCCAGGAGTTCTGCCAATATGAAGATAATCAATAATCTTGGCATTCGGATACCTTTCTTTCGTTTTCTCCATAGCAAATTCACCCCATTTTGCATATGGCGGAATTGGTTTCTGCTGTGCAAAGGCATGAGTGAGTAAATTCAGTTGTTCGCCACTTATAGAGCAAAAAAGTACTGTTATCAATAAACTAATTAGCAGCCTCTTCAAGTTATTACCTTCTTTTTTTCTATTATCATTGCACATTAAGGAGCAACTTATGTAAAGTAAATGGAAAGGGGGTCTCCAAATGGAATATAAAGGTTCTGAAGCTTACGATCACGAAAAGTTTTTCACGGATTATTTAAAAAGAAGACATCGGGAAGAAAGCCCAAACAATATTATCGAAAGGCCTGTGATAGTGGAGCTAATGGGGGATGTAACCGGGGAATATATATTAGATTTAGGCTGCGGTGATGCTGGGTTTGGGCGCGAACTATTTCAGCAGGGCTGTTCAAGTTATGAAGGGGTAGAAGGTTCGGCAAACATGGTGGAAATAGCCAGAGAAATGTTAAATGAGACAAATGGAAAAGTTCATCATAGTTCTATGGAAACGTGGGATTTCCCGGAAGCGAGATATGATAAAGTTGTTTCGCGGCTGGCCCTTCATTATTTAGCAGAATTAGGTCCAGTATTTAAACAAGTGAACAAATCTTTAAAAGCAAACGGCAAGTTTATCTTTAGCGTTCAACATCCGATTTTAACCTCTTCTATCAAAAGCGCTTCACACTCTTCGCAGCGGCAGAATTGGATTGTCGACGAATACTTTCATGTAGGCAAGCGGGTAGAACCATGGATTGAAAAAGAAGTGGTTAAATATCATCGAACGGTTGAAGAATATTTTAAACTATTAAAAAGTGAAGGATTTTCAATCGATGAAATCCGAGAATGCAGCCCACAAAAGGAGAATTTTAAAAGTGAGGAAGAGTATTTAAGACGGATGAGAATTCCACTCTTCTTAGTATTTTCCTGTAGCAAATCTGCGGTTTAACAGAACGGTGGCAGATATGCAAAAAATACATATTATTGGTTCAGTTGGCAGTGGAAAAACGACATTAGCAAGAAAACTATCTACTAAGTTGAAAGTTCCTCATTATGAGTTAGATAATGTTGTCTGGAAACGGTGTACGTCAGGAGATATAAGAAGATCCGCTGATGAAAGAAATGAATATTTGAATTCAATCATTCGTACGGATGCTTGGATAATAGAAGGTGTTCATTATGAATGGGTAGCACAAAGTTTTCAAAATGCGGATTTGATTATCTTTCTGGATACGGACTACTCTAAACGAATATATAGGATAATCAAAAGGTATTTTTTACAAAAGGCAGGGCTTGAAAAAGCAAACTATCAACCAACATTCAAGATGTTTAGGAAAATGTTCAAGTGGAATGCCTATTTTGAAAAAGAAAGTAAACCAGAAATACTAAAAACTTTAAGCAAATATAATAAAAAGTTGATAATTTTAAGGGATAACAAGGAAATTGAAAAATACTGTTCCCATCCTACATAAAGACCATTTTGTGTCGGCATTATAACAACTTTTCAATTTAAATGGAGGAGAACAATTTGAACCTACTACAAAAGGTCCTGGACCTTGATATAGCGTACCTTGACACCTTTACAAAGCGATTAAACACATCTTGGGGAAATATTTTTTACAATGAAAACCAACCGACATATTACGATGCCAATCATGCTCATCTTCATGAGGCACCGGAAAATCCTAAGGCTATTATTGAAGAAGTGATTCATTTCTATAATGAAAGAAATATTACTCCACGGTTTTATCTTTATAATCTTGAAAACCTATCCCCATTTGTGAAGGAATTAGATGCTTACAAATTTGGTTTTGAGGAATTAGTCAGTCCAATTCAAATCTGGAATAAAGAGATTAAGGACCATAAAAGAAGTGATCTAGTTACGATTGAAAAAGTGACAGAAGAAAATTTCAATGAAGCATTAGAGATTGAGTGCAGTATTAAAGAGTTTGGCGGAAGGGAAGTGAGGGAAAAGGCATTTCCCGAAGAGTTTAAGCACCCTGCTTTCACACATTATTTGCTTCGTTATGATGGTATTGCATGTGCGACAGCTTGTTTATTCGAACATAAAGACCAGGTTCGAATGGAAAGCGTAGCGACAATAGAAGAGTTCAGAGGAAAGGGGCTAATTGGCGAGCTCATCTATTTCCTGCAAGCAGAAGTAAAGAAAAGCGGCAAGGAAGATTTATGGGTTTTTCCGATCAATGAGAAAATCGAGAAGGTCTATGCAAAATATGGGTTCAATACAGCGGGGAAGTTTGTTACAGGCCATGCCTTCTTAGGTGGGAAAAGCATTAAAGAAATTCAGGAAGGTTAGGTAACGCAAATTACCTATTCAACCTTGACTATGTCTAAAAGTAACAGGATAAAAGGAAAAGCTGACCCCGAGGTTCATTTTTCAACGACCTTTTGGGACAGACTCTTTAATTTACACCTGATTCTAAATGAAAATTTTTTTTGAAGTTAATGATTCTGCTATAATCAAAATTTCATAGTTTTATTGGGGGATAACAATGAAGGTAACTCGGATTTTGATTGCCATTTTGGTTGTATTTTTAGTTTTTTGGTTCTATTATTTTTTGAAAACGGATGATTTGTTTTTTAAGGATGCCTATTTTACGAAGGAAAGAGCAATTCAAGCATGGATGAATGATGACAGACATACGGGACTGACGAAAGAATTTTTAGAGAATGCTAAAAGAGTCAAGACAGATGATGAAAGATTACTCATATTAGCAGGTGAAAACAAAATTTATCAGCTTCGTTTTCAAAAAGAATTTTTTCTTTGGATGTTGCCATCTGTTGATTGGATTGATAATGAAAAGTTAAAAGATATTAATGAATTTGATTCTGAATTTTATTTTTCCTATAATTGTGTAGCTACAGTGATTACAAAAAGCCCTAAAATCGATAAAGTTAAAATAGGCAAGAACGATGCAGAATTATTGCCATTGGGACCTTATTTTAAGGAAGCTAAAGATTTGAAATTTTGGTTTTATAATACAGCACCTGATGCTTTTGACTGCCAAGGACCTTCGGGAGAAACATTTACCTTTTATGATAACAGCGGCAGGGTCATCAAAAAGATAGAAGATAATTAAAATAGGATTAATTAAAAAGGGCGTATTTAATGAAATTTATTTATTGGCTTATAAAAATTGCACTACTGTTTGTGGTTTTGTATATCGGAGACACCTTCTTAAAAAGTCTCGGCTGGTGGTCTGTGATCATTTGTGTCGTCGCTTTTATCCTAGGTACTCGGTTTATCGATAAGAAAATTGACGAATACAATAAACAATATTTTTTAAAAAGGCTTCCGGTTTTAGCCGAATTAAAGCAAGGACAGATTATAACGATTGAATTGTTAAATGGTCAGAAATTGGCAAATCGAGTCTACATGGCTTCTCTTAGTACGGAGATATTAATTGACACTGAGCCTATCTTGACAAATGGGTTTGAGGAATTGGAGCAGGGAATGAAAAAGACCCGTTGGGTAAAACTCAAAAAAGTGAAATCTATCAAGATTGTGCAATGAAATAAACTCCCTGTTAGACAGTAAGTGTGGTCTTTAAGAAGGTAAAATTGAGATTGCACCTCTGAATAAGCTTCCAAATAAATGGAAAGGGTAACGTTAAAAAGATGTGAGTAAACCATGCACTTTATTTTTAATGGACTTTTTCTATTAGCGGGAATCAAATGGGGAAATTGGCGCAAGTGGCACGATTTTTATCCGACCATTTTATTCTTTATTATTGGCGACCTGCTGAAAAATTTTCTGTTTTATGACTACCGATTCTGGGTTTACAAAGAGACAATCCTTGCAGAAAACATCCTTAGAAATCACACATTTATCTCCATTATGATCATGTTTGTTGTCTACCCATCGACCATCATGATTTATCTTGGCCATTTTCCTCAAGGGAAGGTGAAAGCTGCTTTTTGGATATCTTTTTGGGTATTTCTTTTTTCATCGGTAGAATACATCAATCTTCACTATTTAAACTTGATTGAACATCATCACGGCTGGAGTATGTACTGGTCATTCTTTTTTAATATTGTGATGTTTTCTGTTCTACGAATACATTACAAACATCCACTCTTGGCGTGGGGACTTTCTGCAGTATGGATTCTATTTTTGTGGAACGTATTTGAGATACCAATTGAAAAAGTGAAATAGTAGTTTGTCACATGATTTTCCTTCCGTCTAAACAAATTAAATTTATTTCACCTGCCACAGTCCTTGATGCTGTGGTATTTTTTTATATAGAGACAAATTTACATAAATCTTCGTCTAAATAATGAAAGGGGGAAGAGAAATTGAGACATATATTAATTGTGGATGATGATAAAGAAATCGTCCAATTGATTGCGATTTATATGCAAAATGAAGGCTATAAAATTTCAAGGGCATTTAATGGCGAAGAAGCCTTAGCCCTTTTTGAAAAGAAAAAAATTGATTTGATTGTTTTAGACGTGATGATGCCAAAGATCGATGGTATGGAAGTATGCCGGATTTTACGAGAAAAAAATCATGTTCCGATTCTGATGATTAGTGCCAAAACAGAGGATATTGACAAAATAACCGGGTTAATGAGCGGGGCTGATGATTACTTAACAAAGCCATTTAATCCCTTAGAGCTAGTTGCTCGTGTAAAAACATTAATAAGAAGAACCTATTTATACCAAGAGGAACGGATTGAGGACGAGATTATTAAGGTTGGAAGTCTGGAGGTAAATAAAACCTTTCATACAGCAATGGTTAGCGGCCGTTCTATCCCATTAACCTCAAAAGAGTTTGCGATTCTATATATCATGGTTTCCAATCTGGGCAGAGTGTTTAGCAGTGAAGAAATCTTTGAACTCGTATGGAAGGAAACATACTATTCTTCAAATAATACGGTGATGGTCCATATCAGCAATTTACGCGAAAAATTGGAAAAGGAACTAGGTTATAAATTAATCAAAACCATCTGGGGAGTGGGGTACAAAATTGATGGATAAAAAATCACCTTCGCTTTATGCCAGGTTAATATCGTATTTGATATATAGCTTCCTATCTGCAGCAATATCAACGGCCCTAATAGGATATATCATCAGATATGTTTATCTGAAATTCCCCTTACCCTCAAGGGTCAATTATTTATACGTCTATTTGTATAAGAACTATGGATTTTGGAACTTATTTTTCATAGGAACGATTATATTGACGGTCATCTATTATTCACTAGCAATCAAAAAAGTGACATCGTATTTTACGCTGATTAGCGATTCGGTTCAGCTGCTTTCAGAGGGACAATTTGATGTAGATATTCCCGTAAAGAATCATGGAGGATTAGGTCGCTTTGCTCAAAACATAAATAGCATGGAAGAACAGCTTAAATCGTTAATTGAAGAAGAAAAGCGAGCTGTTCAATCGAAAAATGAGCTCGTGACCAATGTGTCTCACGATCTAAGGACACCATTAACCTCGATTATCGGTTATTTACGGTTAATTGAGGAAGACCAATATCGTGATGAAGTAGAGCTTCGCTATTTTGTTACCATTGCTTATGATAAATCAAAACGCTTAAATCGAATGGTCAACGACCTTTTTGAATTTACAAAAATCAATAATCGAGATGTGGCACTTAAACGGATAAGGTTTAACGTTTATGAACTGCTAAAACAACTCGCGGCCCAATTTAATCCAGAATTGCGAACTGCAGGAATGAGTATAGGGATTAAAAATCCTGGCGATGGAATCATGATTGAGGCTGATCCGGACAAACTCATGAGAGTGTTTGAAAACCTAATTTCCAATGCGATTAAATATGGAAAGGAAGGTAAAAAAATCGATCTCAATGTCGAAGAAAATGAACAATATGCGGTCGTGAAGGTCGTCAATTACGGGGAAGCAATTCCTGCAAACGCAATTCCCCATCTTTTTGATCGATTGTACCGTGCGGAGAAGTCGAGGTCGGACGAGACCGGCGGTACCGGCTTAGGCCTTGCAATTGCCAAAGGAATCGTCGAATTGCACCAAGGGGAAATAATCGTATCAAGTAATGAGGCAGAAACGATATTCCAAGTTCAACTGCCATTACCAATGGATCATTGAAGTTGGGTCGGAACCAATTGTGCGTTTTGTTTAAAAAATCACCCATTAGCTAATCTTAAGGTTTTCTTTAGGTTTATTTTTATTTCTCTTTAGAAATAATGGCTATATTTGGACTATACCATTTTTCTAGGAGTGCTGTATTTTATGAAAATAAAAAATGTAATGATTGTAGTGGCTGCATGTATGATTGTCGGTTTTGGAACCCATTTAAAAGGTTGGATTAGCTCCATAGGAGATATACCCAAAGATAGCTTATTAGAATCGATGAACTCAAGCCCTTCCATCAAGGGCGAAGCGGCATTGTTACTAGACTTAGATTCAGGAAAGGTTATCTATGCAAAAAACGATAACAAAAGGCTTTTTCCCGCAAGTACAACGAAAATCTTAACCGCATTATTAGCGGTTCAATATGGAAATTTAAATGATCAAATCATAGTAGGCAAGGAAATAAACCTAAAAACAGCGGAAGAAAGCTCAGCTTTTCTTTATGAAGGGCAAGTTCTCACGCTAAGGGAATTACTAGCCGGTCTGATGCTTCCTTCAGGTAATGATGCTGCCAGAACGATAGCCATTTACATAGCAAAAAAACAAATGGGTAACCCTCAAGTATCAGAAAAAAAAGCATTAGACTATTTCGTTGCGATGATGAACAAAAAGGCTAAAGAAGTTGGAGCATCAGACTCGAACTTCATGAATCCTCATGGGCTGCATGATCCCAATCATTATTCTACCGCCCATGATTTGGGGATCATCGCAAGAACGGCAATGGAAAATCTCGATTTCAAAGAAGTGGTTAGCAGTAAAATCTATTCAGATAAGGTCATTACGTTTCAAAATAGAAATAAACTTCTCGATTCAAGAAGCCCGTTTTATTTTGAAGGAGCCAATGGAATTAAGACTGGTTTCACCGATGAAGCAGGCTATTGCCTCGTATCTTCTGCCGAACGAAATGGGAAAAAGTTAATTGCAGTTGTTTTAAAATCTACCGAACAAAGCGTTTGGAACGACTCAATCACGTTATTAGCGAACGGATTTACTGCAGAATATGTGAAAAAATAGTGGTGTTCCCATAAAGCGCTTCGATAAAAATAAGAAAAACAGCTGAAAATGACGAAAAATATTTTCATCATCCAGCCAATAAAAAATAATAGATTAATTTTTCCCAACACCAAAGATGTATCTGGCGTTGGTTTTTTTATATAGATGGCATAAAACCCTCTGGTGCCTGACACCCTATCAGTCTCTTTTTTCCCAATTATGCAGATGGCTTTACCGTGATATGATATATTTTGAAAATTGCAATAAAATATATCTTTGGAAGGTGGAGGAAGAGATGAAGAAACGAACGTCACTTGTATTGGCATTGGGATTAACGATGGGGACTGTGTTACCGATTACGGCTGCGGCAAATACGATTTCGGAAAACGTTACGGTTACGAAGGAAGCGAAGCAGTTTGGGAAGGATGTCAAATTGAATTGGAAAACTGGACAAGCTGTCCCATCCTTCGTCCATGGGAAATTATCTACTAAAGCCCATAAAAATAAAGATGCTATTAAACAATTTTTAAAAGAAAATAAAGAACTCTATCAATTAGATGCTGACAAAGATTTGACTTTGCTAGATGTAGAAACGGACGAGCTCGGCAGCACTCATTATAATTTTGTCCAATCTGTCCAGGGAATTCCGGTAGATGGAGCGAAATTTAAGGTCCATACCGATAAAAATGGCATGATTACGGTTGTAAACGGAGACGTGTTCCCAGAAGCTTCTTCTTATTTTAAAGGGAAGCTGAAAGCGCAGATTGCGCAGGCTGGTGCTCTAGATAAGGCATGGAAATCAATCCATGTCACCAAAGCGGAAACAGAAACCAACGCCGAAGCGGGCCCAGATGGGAAAAAGTTTGAAGATACGGTCGAAAACGCAGACCTAGTGGTTTATAAAAAAGATAATGACTTTTACTTAGCCTATAAAACAACCCTCCAATTTATTCAGCCATACCCGGCAAACTGGGTAGTATATGTGGATGCTGTAAATGGTAATGTCCTAGATTCCTATAATGCGGTGAATGATGCAGGCAGCGGAGTTGGCGTTTTGGGGGATACAAAACCGCTTAATACCTATTTATCAAGCGGTACCTACTATTTGTACGATACGACCAAAGCGATGACGGGTGTGATTGAAACAAGAACGGCAGCCAATTCAACCTCATTACCTGGAAATTATTCAGTGGACCCAGATAATAATTTTAATGCTACCTCACAGAGGGCTGATGTCGATGCACATTACTATGCAGGTGTTGTCTACGATTATTTCAAGAATACTCATAACCGAAACAGTTTTGATAACAGGGGCGCAACGATTCGCTCAACGGTACACTACAGTAGAAACTACAACAATGCCTTCTGGAACGGCGCGCAAATGGTGTATGGTGACGGCGACGGTACAACCTTTAGAGCATTATCTGGTGCCCTAGATGTGGTGGCCCATGAATTAACGCATGCGGTAACAGAAAGAACCGCGGGATTAGAGTATCAATATCAATCTGGAGCATTAAATGAATCTATTTCGGACACATTCGGGGTGTTCCTAGATAAAAAGAATTACTTGATTGGTGAAGATGTATATACGCCGAATAAAGCGGGTGACGCCCTCCGCAGTTTATCCGACCCCGGCCTATATGGACAGCCGGATCATATGAGTAAATATGTGAATACGACTTCTGATAATGGCGGCGTCCATACAAATAGTGGAATTCCAAACAAAGCTGCCTATTTAACGATTTCTAAGCTGGGAACATCAGTAGCGGAGAAAATCTATTACCGGGCGTTAACGGTCTACCTATCACCAAAGAGTAACTTTAAAGATGCTCGTAGTGCTCTTCTAGCGGCTGCGGCAGACTTGTACGGATCAGGCAGCACCCAATATAGCGCAGTAGCCTCGGCTTGGACACAGGTTGGAGTAAACTAATAATAAAACGTCAGCCATCACAATTTATGGCGGCTTACATTTTCTTGAAATTGGTGCCTGACACCAAAAATACTATTGCGGTAGTAGAAAGGGTGTCAGGCACCAAAAAACAGGCAAAAAAAATAGATTGGTGCATTCACCAATCCAAAATGGGAAGTTTTAAGAAATGAGCTCAATGAACTTATTTCCTAATTAAGTTACCCTTATCATATGAAATACTTGTGTAGAACTTAGGGGGAACTTGTGTGGAAGTTATGAAGATGGTTTTTAGGCAAAAAAATAGATTGGTGTCAGGCACCAATCAAATTATGGGAAGTTTTAAGAAATGAGCTCTTCGAACCATTCCTTAATTAAGTTACTTTTATCTTAAAATAAAAATATGTAAAACTTATAGAGAAGTTATGTGGAAGTTGTGAAGATTCCCTTATGATGGTCTGCGCCCGTTTAACACGATTTCTGCCATAAATGGGGAGTACGTTTTCAAGATTTCAGCTGATTCCTCAGCTAAAACCCCGCCTAGATAGTGATGCAATCGCTTATTTATGTAGTCAATTGAATCGATGAAATGGGAAATATCCAGATATTTATCCTCTACAGCAAAAACAACATTCCGGATATTGCCCACAACTAGCGTGGATAAGCACATCATACAAGGTTCAACCGTTGTATAGAGAATGCACTCCCGCGCATGTTTCCGCAAATACGAAGCGCATCGATTCATCGCATTGATTTCCGCATGCTCTAGCTCGCTGTCCATCGTATTAATTCTGTTGGAACCTCTTGAAATGATAATGCCGTTGTGAACAATAACCGCACCGATTGGCCGGTCGCCACGTTTCCCAGCCTCTTCTGCTTCCTTTAATGCTTCCTGCATAAAGAAACGATGGTCGTTTTCATGAAAGTTTGTTACCAATAGGTCCCCCACCTTATTATTTTTCTATAATATAAAAATATCAGATTTTTTAAAAAAGAACAGCAATAGAATAAAAAACAGTGCTAAATTTATCGAGCACTTTATTAAATGGTATGGCAATTGTGGGCAGGAGTCTATTCTACATTGATTATGGACACATACACTATTTGGCAACCATTTGAGGAGGAGAGAAAAAATGTTAAGGCTATTAGGCAATTACGATGCTAATCAAGCACAAGGTTATCATCACGGCCATGGTGGATATTATCCAGGACTTGGCATCCATCATGGGCATGGCGGGTATTACCCTAGTCAAGTAGGGTATCAACATGGACATGGCGGGTATTATCCTACTCAAGTAGGCTACCATCATGGCCACGGCGGTTTTTATCCAGGACATGGCTATCACCATGGCCACACCGGATATTATCCAGGACATGGCATTCACCATGGTCACACCGGTTATTATCCAGGCCATGGCGTTCACCATGGTCACACCGGTTTTTATCCTGGTCATGGCATTCACCATGGTCACGGTACTGTTCATACCAATCGAGGATAATCACCTCAACCTCCAAAAAAGCATTCCTGTTGATGGATACACAACAGCCCTTCTCAATTTGAGGAGGGTTTATTTTGGGATTATGGAAAAGATACGTTGGTGATATTTAAAATTTGGAATTTTTTATAAAAAGATATTTACAAATATTACCTATGATGTTACTATTTCATTAAAAAGATTGATTAATCAATCACTTTTTAAAAATGGAAGGTGATTCAAATGGCTAATAAATTAACACCGCCAGGCACAATAATCAATATCGGAACACATTGCCTGCATATGATTTCGGGCGGGACGGAAAGTTCGCTGCCTACAATTGTATTTGAACATGGTGCCGGCGGCTCAGCACTCATGTGGAGTCTCGTTTATCCAGAGATTGCAAAATTAACGAGAGTCGTAGTTTATGACCGGGCGGGCTATGGCTGGAGTGAAGCCGGTCCAGTACCCCGTACGAATGAAAAATGTGTTGAAGAGTTACATGAATTGCTGATGCAGGCAAGAATTGACGGACCGATTATACTTGTTGGTCATTCGTATGGCGGCATTAATGCGCGGCTATATGCCAATCGCTATCCGAATCAAGTGAGAGGAATGGTATTAGTTGATGCCACACATGAAGATGAGCTGACAGACCGGTTTCCGCGTGAGCACCATAAGGGACAAGAAATGGGCGCAAAAATGATGAGAGTTTTTGCGTTTTTATCTAAGATTGGTATCTTAAGAGTATTGGCCGCGTGTAAAATGGTTCCAGGCTTTTCAAAAGCAATAGGCGGTTGCCCTCCTGAGGTGCAAAAAATGCTTTGGAAAAAGTCGTTTCAAACGAGTGCCTTGACTGCTACGGGAAGTGAGTTTTCCCATTTGCCTTTAGGATATGAGCTTGTTCGAAAAGCCCCGGATTTGGGCGAGATTCCACTAACAGTCATTGCAGCAGGCATCGTCGACCAATTCGCTCCCGGTACAACTAAGGAAGTACAGGGAAAAATCAAACAAGCGTTAAGGGATGCTGCTTCTGACACTAGCAAGTTATCGAAAAATGGAAAGCTGGTTGTAGCTGAAAATAGCAGTCATAACGTACAACTTGAGCAACCAGATATCGTCATAAACGCAATTAAAGAAATGGTTACGGCCAACACTTTTTAGAGGTGAATTTGAATTGAAAAGGGAACAAAATATGCTTGAGAAGCGAGCGAAAATACTTGAAGCTGCTATCCCGTTATTTGCAGACAATGGCTTAAGTGCGACCACCGTCGCAACCATTGCGAAACAAGCGGGTGTAGGATTCGGGACGGTATTCAACTACTTCGCGACAAAAGAGGATTTATTTAAAGCAGCAGTCCTTGAACCATTAGACGAACAACGCGAAATTTTAAAGCAAATTGTCATGGATCAGGGGACACCACATGAACGGTTAAAGAAAATGGTGATTTGTCATCTGCAACATTTTTCCCATCATCGTAATCAGATGCGCTTGATGTTTTACGTGCTAGGGCAGCCGGAACGTTTTCCTGAAATAGCGGAAGAGCTTTTTGCCTTTGCCCGTGATTTTTTTGCTGCTGTCGTTCCGATTGTGGAAGAAGGACAAACAAACGGAGAAATTCCTGCCTGTGATCCTCTCGGACTTTCGTGGTCTTATTTTGCCTATATTAACGGTGTCGTGATGACCATGTTGGACCCGCCCGATGACCCAAAGTGGGAACAGTTTATCCTTCATGGATGCCGGCTGTTCGGGATCCCCGACTGAGGATGGTATATCCGATGGTTTACTGGCGGAAAACGCAGCATAACTGGCGATAGCGTAGGTTTTACTGGTGGCAAAAACGCAGCATAACTGGCGATAGCATAGGTTTTACTGGCGGAAAACGCAGCATAACTGGCGATTGCATAGATTTACTGGCGGAAAAGCCACTATTACTGGCGAATTTAAGGGTTTGTGGAGTAATTCCCAAGCTCCTTTTTCATGTGAGAGGAGAACACCTTATTTTTTTAATAAAATTCAAAACTTTTTTTCTACTAAATGGTCTAATATGTAGTACAACAGGGTTGTGAGGGGGATGAGGGACCTGAGTGCATGTGAGAAATTAGTGAAAGAGGCAATCAATGGCGATGATACTGCATTTTTGCAGCTGATTCAGCTATACAAAATAGATTTATATAAAACGGCTCTTTCCTTTTTAAGGAGTGAGGAAGAGGCGCTGGAGGCGATTCAGGAAGTTACCTACCGTGCTTATAAGAGTATCCGCACCGTCAGGGATGCTTCATATTTCAAAACATGGCTGATTCGCATTATGATTAATTACTGCAATGATCAATTGAAAAAGAAAAAGCGAGTTGTATTTAGTGAAGAAATCTTAAGCCTGCAAGGCAAATCCGAGAACCATAACGAAATGGAGCTAAAAGATGCGATGCTGGGCTTGGATGAGCGCTCCCGTGAAATCATAACGTTGAAGTATTTTCAAGATATGAAAATAAAGGATATTGCCCTAACACTTCAATGTCCTGAAGGTACGGTCAAAACGTGGCTGAACAAAGCGTTGAAGGCCTTGCGGGATAAACTTGAAGGGAATGGCGGTGATCAGCATGTATGAAAAGGAAGAAGAGCAATTGAAAAGCATGTATGAAAATGTTCAAGTTCCGCTGGATTCATTGGATGAGGCTATTTTTGCAGGATTTCAAAAGGCTAAATCAGAAGAGAAACGGAAATTCCGCCGGAAAAGATGGCTGTTTACTCTGGCTGCCGCCGCAATTATTTTGCTAGGATTTTTTACATCGATACGGCTTTCACCGGCATTCGCAAATTATATTACCATCATTCCCGGGATGGAAAAATTGGTCGACCTCATCCGGGATGATAAAGGAAAGCTCCTGGCGGTTGAAAATGATTACTATGAAAAAATCGATGTATCTCAGGAAAAAAACGGTATAAAGCTTACCATCGATGGAGCGATTGCCGATGAAAATGGACTGGTTTTATTTTATACAATCGAATCGAAGGAAAAACTGGAGGGGCTGCGAAATGAGAATGTTCGCTTAGAAAGTTTAGATGGGAAAAAGCTTGATATCGGTACAATTTCAATGGGGAGTTCACTCTTTAGAGGAGAAACATCCCATAGTGACATGTTTGAATTTTATTTTCAATCACCTTTAGCAGCGAAGAACCTTGAATTAAAAGTAAGTGTAGAAGGGACAAATCTAAAAGAACAATTTACCCTAAAATTTGATCTTACAAAAGAAATCCAAGAGAAAAAATCTTACGCTTTAAATAAAACCATTACAATCGAAGGACAAAAGATTTCATTTTCAGAGGCCGATGTATATCCGCTGAGGGCGGCTATCCATGTTAAAATGGATCCTCATAACACCAAAAGAATTCTAAGTTTCGAGGATCTAAGGCTTGTTGATGAAAATGGAGAAATGTGGAATAAAATTAGCGATGGGGTGGTAGCAAGCCACATTTCACCTGACGAGATGATCATTTACTTACAAAGCAACTACTTCCGGGAGCCAAAAAAGCTATACCTGGTTCTAAACAAAATCCAAGCCGTTGATAAGGATGAGGTAAATGTAGTAGTGGATACAAAAAAACTCCAAATCTTGAAACAGCCAAAAGGGGGTCATCTAAGTGATTTGCGAGTAGAAGGTAACGACCTAATTTTCAATTTCCATATCGAAAAAGAGTTCAATTCTTTTCTCTTTACGACAATTAAAGATGGAAATGGGAAACAAATTGAATCGAATACAAGCTTTATGGGCGGAAGGATGGAGAAGGGGTACGCTGAAATTGGGGTTAATATTCCTGACATAAAAAACCAGCCAAACCCTATATCCCTTGAACTTACCGCCTATCCGTCATGGATTAAGGGTAATGAAAAAATAAAGATTAAATAATGAAAAGGTGCCTGCCAAACCCTCCCGGGTGTCAGGCACCTTTTTTATCAAAAATATTAATAAATGACTGAATCTTCCTACTTTGGTAAAATTGAATTATATAGGTAATGGTAAATTCATTCCCGCATGGACAAAGAAAAACCTTTATCAAAATAGCCTCAGGTTATTACACCGAGAAAATCCCATTCTCTTTAAAATTGCGAAACTATCAAACTAACACCATTTAGAATAGAACAGCGTAATCATCATAAAAATGTAACCCCAAAAGGAGCCAACGAAAATGAAAACAAACCTTCAACCGCATATCAGAATTGGAAACGGTCATGAAGTTCAGTACGCTTTACTGCCGGGAGACCCAGGCCGCGTCGATGAAGTTGCCAAATTTTTAGATCAGCCTAAAGAGCTTGCCTACAACCGAGAATACAAAACGATAAAAGGATTTTATAAAGGAATCCCTGTTTTAGTTACTTCAACAGGTATTGGCGGGGTGTCTGCTGGAATTGCCATCGAAGAGTTAAGAAATGTTGGCGTAAAAGTAATGATTCGGATTGGCAGTTGCGGCGCCTTGCAGCCACATTTGCATCTAGGTGACTTGGTAATTGCTTCTGGAGCGGTAAGAAATGACGGTGCCTCCTATTCCTATATTAACAAGGCTTTTCCAGCGATACCGGATCCAGAATTGCTCTTTCATGTGATGAACGCTGCAAAAAAGAATGATGCAAAAAATTACACAGGGATTGTCAGATGTCATGACAGCTTTTATACTGATAAAGAACAAGATATCGACAAGTACTGGTCAGAGAAGGGAATTCTCGGTTCAGACATGGAAACAGCTGCCCTATTTGTGATTGGCGGCTTGCGTGGCATTAGGACCGCGTCCATCTTAAATGTCGTTGTTGAAAAAGAGGGGAATTTAGAAGGGGGAATCAATGATTATATTGATGAGAAAAACAATAGCAAACGAGGAGAAGAGCTCGAAATCCTCACCGCACTTGAGGCGATTGTTTCCTATGATTCTACTATTTAAAAAATAAAAGGGGGTTTTTTTCAATGAAAAAACAAAGCATGTGGTCGTTACGCTTATCAACAGCCGCACTCGTTCTTATTCCGGTTGCAGTAGGTGTTAACTATATTGGTAAATTACTTGCAGCATTGCTAAAGCTGCCATTATGGTTAGATTCCATCGGGACCGTCTTAGCAGCAATGCTTGGTGGTCCAATTGTCGGTGCGTTAGCCGGAGCAATTAATAATATTATCTATGGCTTTACCGATCCTATCTCCTTTGTCTATGCGATTACAAGTGTGGCAATTGGTGTGGCAGTTGGGATTCTTTTTTACAAAGGGTTTATTACCGGCTGGGGGAAAGCGGTGGTCGCTGGGGTAATCATCGGGCTTGTGGCGACAGTTGTTTCAACACCTATCAATATCGGATTCTGGGGTGGAACGACAGGGAATGTTTGGGGCGATGCCTTATATACCTTTGTTCTAGCCAAAACCGATTCTACTTGGCTCGCCTCTTTGCTTGACGAAATTGTCGTCGATATCCCTGATAAAATAGTTGTCGTTCTGGTCAGCTATGGTATTTTTAAAGGATTACCGCAAAATGTTATCCAATTATACACTAACAATGAAAAGATAGAGACACTAGACTAACGCTTGAAAAAAGAAAGCCGGTGACAGTTCGTGAAATCGATTAGCTTATATGAGGAAAGGGCCTCTTTCATCCATGATGTTGATCCAATCACTAAGCTCTGGTACATTCCTTTTGCCATTTTAATTCCTATTATTCTGCCATTATTCACGGTTTCATTTCTATTAATTGGACTTAGTCTAACGTTATTGCTAGCGGGAAACGTGATCAGAAAAACAATCCCCGTTTTTGGATTTGTTTTTCTGATCCTGATTACAGTCGTCCTCATCCAGGGAATGTTTAAACCGGAAAATGAAACGGTTCTGTTTCAACTGGGGCCGCTAACGATGTACAAAGAAGGACTGCTCTTTGCCTTGACGATTACCCTTAGGGTCATCAATATTATTGGCGCCTTCATGATTCTTGTGCTGACAACAAAACCCTCGGATCTCGTAGAAGCCTTGGTGCGAAAGGGAATGTCACCGCGAATCGGCTATGTGGTTGTTTCCGTTTTTCAAATCATCCCCGAGATGATGGCGACAATGAGCACGATTACCGATGCACAACGGGCGAGAGGAATGGAGACAGAAGGGAAATTGCTGGTCAGGATCAAAGCATTTATACCATTACTGGGACCTGTCGTGCTTGGGTCGCTTATTAATACAAAGGAAAGAGCGATGGCCTTGGAGGTGCGTGGCTTTAATTCTCAAGCCCCGAAAACCTATTTATATGAAGAAAAAACGTATCAGTTCAGCAAGGTCCTTCAGATTGGAATGTTGTTGCTAACTGTGGCGGCCGTCTCTTGGAGGATATTTTTATGAAAAAAATTATTGTAGAAGGTCTCAAATACAAATATCCATTAGCGGATTCGCTCGCTCTTAATGACTTGACCTTCGATATAAACCAAGGGGAGTTTATCGGCATCATTGGGAAAAATTTAGCCGGTAAATCGACGTTATGCCAAGCGCTGGTTGGCCTTGTTCCCCATTTTTATAAAGGGGCTTACGGTGGTAAAGTGATTGTCGACGGGCTGGAAGTGAAGAATCATTCGATTGCTGAACTTTCATTAAAGGTCGGAATGGTGTTTCAAAATCCATTTACACAGGTGACGGGCTCGAAGCCGACGGTTTACGAGGAAATTGCCTTTGGCCTTGAGAATATTGGAATCCCCCGGTCTGAAATCATTGACCGGATTGATTCAGTGCTTGATTTGTTAAACATTGAGCAGGTAAAGGACCATAATCCCTTTGACTTATCTGGCGGGCAAATGCAACGGATGGCAATTGCGAGTATCATCGCGATGAAACCGGATATATTAGTGCTAGACGAGCCGACATCGCAGCTGGACCCAGCTGGTTCCGAGGAAGTGTTTCAGGCAATTCAAAGCCTAAGTAAGCAGGGAATAACAGTGATTTTAGCGGAACACAAAATGGAGAAGATTGCCCAGTATTGTGATAGAGTCTTACTGCTTAATAACGGAAAAGTTGTAGATTTTGATACGCCGGGAAAAGTTTTTTCAAGAGGAGACTTGGAGGAAAAGGGCGTAACCGCACCCGTTTATACAAGGGTGTGTAAGGCATTGGGTGTTAAAAAGGCGGGTACGGATGAGTATCCTGTTACTCTTGAAGAGGCTGAAAGGGTATTAAGGGGGGATGGGGCATGATCAAGGTAGCCAATCTTTCCTTTTCCTATAATAAAGAAATTCCGGTCCTTTCCGGGATTAACCTGGAGTTTGACCGTCGCGCTACCGCGATCATTGGCCAAAACGGGGCTGGAAAGACAACATTCGTAAAGCTGCTGAAAGGCTTGCTTAAACCAGATGAAGGGGAAATCCTGATTCATGATCACCATGTAAACAGGAAAACTGCCGCCCAACTGGCAAGAACGATTGGGCTTGTATTTCAAAATCCAAATGATCAGATTTTCAAACGAACGGTCTTGGATGAAGTAATGTTCGGCCCGCTGAATATAAAAATGGATAAGCAGACGGCAAAGGAAAAGGCTATCGAGGCATTAAAGATGGTTGAGCTTGATGGCAAACTAGAGATGAATCCGCATGATTTAAGCTTATCGGAAAAGAAGCTGCTCTGTATCGCATCGGTTGTTGCAATGGATACGGACATTATCATTTTCGATGAACCAACTATTGCCCAGGACCATGGAGGTAAGGAAAAAATCCGGCAAATCATCCAAGCCTTAAAGGACAAGAATAAACTAGTGATGACGATTATTCATGATATGGATTTCGTTGCCGAGAATTTTGAACGGACAATTGTGTTTAATGCTGGTCAGGTTTTGTTAGATGGAGAAACAAGATATGTGTTTTCGCAAAAGGAACTTTTGGAAACGGCCAGCGTAGAAGCTCCAGGAATCACAAAGTTGGCGGAAAGACTCGGATTTAGGGACACCGTTTTAACTGTTGAGGAGTTTATTGACATGAAAAAAACATGCAGCCCGCCACGATGATTAGTGGCGGGTTTTTATTATGGTAATATCCGCCAGTGTGTGAAGGTGTGAAAATTGTAGGGAATGGACCTTCTTTAGTGTTATGATTGTAGTATTGTGTTTAAAGCGCAAATCACTATCCTGTTGTCTATGTTTTTCTACTAGACTGATAGGATTAATAACATAGATGGGATGAACCGATGACTACTGAAATCTGTTTAAAAGTAAAATCAAATTTTGTAAATAAGCTAAAAAGCGGCTACCCGCTTATTTCTAAGGAAGCCATCATCAATGTGAACGATACAGTAAAAGAGGGTTCCATCGTCAAGTTGGTCGACGAAAGGAATCGCTTTATTGGCAAAGGCTATTATGGCAAACAAAATAAAGGACTTGGCTGGGTGCAGAGTAGAAAAGAAAACGTCTCTATTGATCAGAACTTTTTTAAGAAAAAGCTTAAAGAGGCGATTAAGGATAGAGAATCATTTTATAATAATACGGAAACAACGGCGTTTCGGGTATTTAATGGCGAAGGTGATGGAATCGGCGGTTTAACGATTGATTACTTTGCTGGGTATTATTTGTTAACCTGGTACAGTGTGGGTATTTATCACTTTCAGGAATATATTATTCAGGCCTTACAGGAACTGGTTGAATTTAAAGCCATTTATCAGAAAAAGCGATTTGATATCGCAGGTAAATACATTGAAGAAGATGACTTCGTTGCCGGTGAAAGAGGGCAGTTCCCGATTATCATCAAAGAAAATGGCGTCAATTTTGCCGTTTATTTGAATGAAAGTGCCATGGTCGGAGTGTTTTTAGATCAACGCGATGTAAGGCGGACGATTCGTGATGCGTACGCTAATGGTAAGACCGTATTAAATACCTTCTCCTATACCGGGGCATTTTCTGTTGTTGCGGCATTAGGCGGAGCCACAAAAACGACAAGTGTGGATCTGGCCAATCGAAGCAGGGGAAAAACGATTGAGCAATTTACTATAAATGACATTGACCATAAAACACAAGGGATTATTGTAGAAGATGTATTTAAATATTTTAAATATGCGGCCAAAAAACAGTTGAAGTTTGATGTGGTCATCCTCGATCCCCCAAGCTTTGCACGGTCTAAGAAATTTGTCTTTAGTGCGGAAAAGGATTATATGAATCTTTTAAAAGAAGCGATTGCGATTACTGAGGATAACGGGACGATTGTTGCCTCCACTAACTGCAGTACCTTTGGGATGGAAAAGTTCAAAGGATTTATTGAGACAGCATTTAATGAAACTGCCCATCGTTACAAATTAATGGAGGAATTTTCGCTACCCGCAGATTTTAAAACCATCAAAGAATTTCCCGAAGGAAACTATTTGAAGGTCGTATTTATAAAGAAAATGAAATAAGCACGGGTGTCAGGCACTATGTGAAAAATTCACATGGTGCCTGACACCTTTTTCTATTTTTTATGGTGTTGTACAAAGCATTTTTGCCATATAATAGAGGTGAGAGTGTTCACAAAATTGTTGGAATTGTCCTGTTGTTAGTATTGATATAGGAAAAACGAACGAATAAACAAATAAATGAGAAGGTTTTTGGGAGGAGAAAGAAATGATTAGAGCGGCTGCTGCGGGTGTTATTGGTTTTATCCTTATTTTTATCGAATCGATGATTGTGATGAAGTTAAAAGGTTACGTGACGATTGAGTTTGGCGGCTTAGCTCCATTCATCAACGTATGGGCAATGAATTTCTTTTTTGTCTTTGCCATCCTCACACAGGTAAACAATTGGTATATGAACAAGGAAAGTTTAAAAGAAGATAATAGCTTTTAAACAAATGGTATTTGATTGTGAAGAGGGACTTCCACTTATTTATGGAAGTCCCTCTTTTCTTATTATTCATTACTCTATACCAATATACCGTTTGAAAAAAGACTTATTATTTTTTCATTGCCTCAAACTGTACAGCAATTTTTGCGCCAACTACGGCGTTGTTATAAACAAGTTCGATGTTGGATTCTAGGCTCTTTCCGCCAGTTAGTTCCTTAACTTTTCCTAATAGGAATGGTGTTACATCCTTACCAGCGATGTGTTTCTCTTCTGCTTCCTTCAATGCTGTCTCAATCACATCCGTGATTGTCTTTTCATCCATTGCATGTTCTTCAGGGATCGGATTAGCGATGACTGCTCCGCCTTTCAGATTTAAATCCCATTTTGTTTTTAAAGTAGCGGCAACAGTTTCAACATCGTCTGCACGGAAGTTGACTGGGAATTGGCTTGTTCTTGTATAGAAGGCAGGAAGGACATCTGTTTGATAGCCAATAACCGGTACGCCCTTTGTTTCAAGATACTCCATTGTTAAGCCTAAATCTAAAATTGATTTTGCCCCAGCGCAAATGACTGCTACGTTTGTTTGTGCTAATTCTTCTAAATCAGCAGAAATGTCCATTGTCGTTTCAGCTCCACGGTGTGCACCGCCAATTCCACCGGTAACGAAGATATTAATTCCAGCTAACTCCGCACAGATCATCGTCGCTGCAACAGTTGTTGCGCCTTTTTTCTTTGTTGCAATCAAGTAAGCTAAATCACGACGTGATGCTTTTGCAACATCGGAACTCTTTCCAAACATTTCGAGCTCGTCATCTGATAAACCAATTTTAATTTGTCCATCTAAAATCGCAATTGTTGCTGGAACTGCTCCGTTATCGCGAATAATTTGTTCAACCTTACGTGCTGTTTCTACGTTTTGCGGATATGGCATGCCGTGAGAAATAATAGTCGACTCTAGAGCTACTACCGGTTTTCCTTGTTCTTTCGCTGCACGTACTTCTTCTGCTAATGTAATATACTGTTTCATGATAATTCCTCCATGTCTTTTTGTAGTTGAGTTGGTGATAAATCCTGGCGAACAGTGTAGGCGGATTGCAATGTCTTAGAAGCATTGACAGTGCCTGCTTTGGCAATATCGGTCAACTTATGACCTTCAAGCCACGAGTAAATGACAGCAGAGGAAAAAGCGTCTCCAGCCCCCGTGACATCAACAATTTCTTTTGTTTCAATCGAAGGAATATGAAAAATCCCTTCTTCTTTATTTCCAATCATGGCGCCTTTTTTTCCATTGGTAATTACTACATTGGCGATACCGAGTGCAAGCCATTTCTCTATTGCTTGTCTCCACTCGTCTTCTGTTTTGATTTTGCAATTTAAATACGTTTCTGACTCATCGCGGTTGGTAATTAACCAGGTCACTCCATCTAAATCAGCAGGCAGCCTGCTCATTTTCGGAGATGAAACCGGTATCAAAACAATTGGCCGTTCATGGATTTTGGCAAAATTGCATAAATACTGCAATGTTTCCTTCGGGCAATTTAGATCAGCCATGATACATTTTGCCCGACTCAATAAAACATCTTGTTTACGGAGTAAGTCAGGTGTGATCTCCTCATAGACTTCCATATCGGCAAGCGCAATGATTAATTCTCCATTTGTGTCAAGTACCGCCGTGTAGGAGCCAGTTGACATTCCCGGGATTTGTGTCACTTGATCTAGGTTCATATATAGTGATGATGATTCGGCAATGAATGACCAATCGCTGTCTGCTCCACTAGTTGTTAATAATGTCACTTTGGCACCAAGGCGTCCAAGATTTTCGGCGATATTACGCGCAACTCCTCCAACACTTTGTGAAGATTGAATCGGGTTGGAAGTACCAAGCTGAGCTTTCGCTTTCACATGGAGTTTTCGATCTATATTGGCTCCGCCAATACAAATGACCTGCTGGGACTCATTTAATACGTAAGCTCTGCCTACAATATGACCTTTTCTAGTTAAACCGGAAATAATATTGGCGATCGAAGGTCGAGATAGCCCTAAGATTTCAGCAATCTCCTGTTGCGAAATATAAGGGTTTTTACGAATCAAATCGAAAATCAACTGTTCCTTTTCGGTCAATTTTTCAAAATCTTTTTCAGCCACATAATCACCACCTAAACATTTGTTTAATTTATAAACTTATGTTCATAGTATACTCCTGACAAATTCAAAGGTCAACCATCATTTTTTAACTTTGCCTAAAGATTCTTAACAAATTCATGAACAGGTAGAAAAAAAGCGCCTCAATCTTCGAATTCATGAAGATTGAGGCGCTTCTGTTATTCTTATTTCCGATGCATCTTAAATTGCAAAAACAGCTCATTGTAATAGGCTAGATTCTTTTTACCGAGGTTTTCGTATACTTCTAGCTTTTCCGTCAGCTCTGGTGATGGATAGAACCGTTCATCCTCGACGACTTCTTTGGGCATGTATTTAAGAGCGCTCTTGTTAGGCGTCGAATAGCCGACGTAATCGGTATTTTTGGCGGCAACCTTTGGATCAAGCATGAAGTTAATAAATTTATGGGCTGCCTCGACGTTCTTCGCTGTTTTCGGGATGACCATATTATCGAACCAGAGGTTAGAGCCTTCCTTTGGCACCACATAGTCCAAATCCTCATTCTCTGACATGATTTCCGAGGCATCACCTGACCATACTAGACCGACGGAAGCCTCTTGATTGGCGAGAAGCATTTTAATTTCATCGCCGACAATCGCTTTGATATTCGGTGTGAGCTTGTCTAGCTTTTCCTTTGCCTCGACTAGATGCTGTTTGTTTGTATCATTCAACGAATATCCGAGACTGTTTAGACCCATGCCGATTACTTCGCGGGCACCGTCGGTTAATAAGATTTCATTTTTTAAATCAGGATTCCAAAGGTCATTCCAGCTGGTAATTTCCTTGCCGTGCAGCATCTTTGGATTATAAACGATGCCGACGGTTCCCCAAAAATAAGGAATGGAATATTTATTCTCTGGGTCAAACGGCAGATCCATAAACCGTTTATCAATATGTTTTAAGTTGGGCAGTTTCGAATGATCTAACGGAATGAGCAAATCCTCGTTCCGCATTTTATCAATCATATATTCAGATGGAACAGCGATATCATAATTTGTACCGCCCTGTTCGATTTTGGTCATCATCGCCTCATTTGAATCAAACGTTTCATAAATGACTTTGATTCCCGTTTCTTTTTCAAACTTCTTGATTAAATCCGGATCGATATAGTCGCCCCAGTTAAAAACCGTCAGCGTGTTGCCGCCGGAATAACCCTGCGAGGAATTCAAACTAGAAATCGCATATAGCAGCACGGCCGATACAACAGCAATGAACAGAAAAAAACGGACAAGTTTGTTCATCGTTTACGCACCCCCATTCCATTAGGCTTGTTGCGCTGGGTAATAAAGTAATAGATCACCACTAGCAGCAAGGTAAATAGGAACAGCAGGGTGGATAGGGCATTGATATTTAGGGAAATTCCCCGGCGCGCTAAGGAATAAATCTCAACTGAAAGTGTAGAAAAACCATTACCGGTTACAAAAAAAGTCACCGCAAAATCATCTAATGAGTACGTTAACGCCATAAAAAAGCCGGCAAAAATTCCTGGTGTAATAAACGGGATAATTACCTTTGTCATAACGTTCCAGCTGCTCGCGCCTAAGTCGCGGGCGGCATCAATCAACGTAGGACTCATTTCCATTAATTTTGGCAGTACCATCAAGACAACAATCGGTATGCTAAAAGCAATATGGGATAGCAAAACGGAATAAAAGCCAAGTTTCAGCCCAGCCATCGTGAACAAAATTAAGAACGAAGCGCCAATAATAACATCAGGGCTGACGATCAAAACATTGTTTAACGATAATAAGGTATTTTTTGTTTGTCTTTTCTTCGCCTGATGAATCGCCAAAGCTCCGAGCACACCAATGATGGTGGAGAAGAGCGCTGATAAAAAGGCAACCACAATTGTATTTAAAACGATGATCAACAGTCTCGTATCTTGAAAAAGCTCGCGGTACCATTCTAATGAAAAGCCCTTAAAATTATACATCGTTTCTCCGCTGTTGAAGGAGAAGATGACAAGAAAGAAAATCGGTGCATACAGGATAAAAAAGATGACCGCAAGAAAAATTTTTGATAAAGGGGTTATTTTTTTATCCATTCTATACACCTCGCTTTCGGGTACCAGTTACGACCATAATCAGCACCATAATAATAATCAAAAAGACCGCAATCGTTGAGCCCATGCCCCAATCCTGTGTCACGAGAAAATGCTGCTCAATCGATGTACCAAGCGTAATCACGCGGTTACCGGCGATTAATCTCGTTAACATGAACAATGAAAGCGCAGGAATAAATGTTACCTGACAACCGGACTTTACTCCGTCAATCGTTAATGGAAAAATAACGCGGCGAAAGGTTGTCCATTTAGATGCCCCTAAATCATTGGCAGCATCGATAAAGGTTGGGTTCAATTCATTTAATGCGTTAAAAATCGGCAAGATCATAAAGGGGATAAAAATATAAACCGATACAAACACAAAACTGAAATCGGTAAATAAGATTTGACTTGAGCCGATGCCAATCGCTTTTAAGAAGCTGTTTGCAGCTCCATACGTTCCGAAAATTCCTATAAAAGCATAGGCTTTTAACAATAAATTTATCCACGACGGGACAATAATTAATAACAGCCATAATTGTTTATGCCTGGTTTTTGTAAGTAAATATGCTGTTGGGTAGGAAATCAACAGTGAAATAGCTGTAATCAAAAACGCATACCAAAACGAACTGAGCGTCATTTTTAAGTAAACGGGTGTGAAAAACTTTTGATAATTGACGAACGAAAAATTCCCCTCAATATCAAAGAAAGAATAGTAAAGAACAAGTAAAATCGGCACAATCACAAATAGAAGTATCCACAGCAGATAAGGAATCCGGTAAAGACCGCTGGTTCGTTTATTCTCCATGGCGGTCCACATCAGCATAGGTTTCTAAACGGCGGTCGAATTCTTCCTCTGTTTCACCATGACGCATAACATGAATCGCCTCTGGGTCAAAGTAAAGCCCGATTTCATTGCCAACGGCCGCCTTTTTCGTGGAATGGACAAGCCATTCATTTCCATCCTTATCGTAGCAGCTGATTTCATAATGAACACCCCGGAACAGCTGGGAATCAACGCGGACCTGGAGCTTGCCCCGTTCTAACGTTGTGATTTCCAAATCCTCGGGACGGATAATAATTTCAACAGCTTCGTTCACGTTAAAACCTTTGTCGACACATTCAAACTCTTTGCCGACAAATTCCACTCGAAAATCTTGCAGCATTTTTCCATCAACAATATTCGATTCACCAATAAAGTCCGCAACAAAACGGTTAATCGGTTCATCATAAATATCAGTTGGTGTGCCGCTTTGCTGGATTTTCCCTTTATCGATGACAAAAATTTCATCGGACATCGCGAGCGCTTCCTCTTGATCGTGAGTGACGAAGATAAAGGTAATCCCCAGACGGCGCTGAAGCTCACGGAGTTCATATTGCATCTCGGTCCGCAGCTTTAAATCGAGAGCGGAAAGCGGCTCATCAAGAAGGATGACTTCCGGTTCGTTGACAATTGCCCGAGCGATGGCGACACGCTGACGCTGACCGCCGGACATTTCGCGGATTTCCCGGTTTTCATAGCCATTAAGGTTTACGAAGCTGAGCGCTTCCTTTACCTTCCGCTCTATTTCTGCATTCTTCATTTTTTTGATGCGTAATCCGAAGGCCACATTTTCAAAGACATTTAAATGTGGAAAAAGGGCGTAATCTTGAAAAACCGTATTTACCTGGCGCTTATTGGCCGGGATATTATTGATTTTTTTTTCGTTAAAATAAATTTCTCCCTTGGTGGGCTCGATAAATCCAGCGATTAACCTTAGAATCGTTGTCTTGCCGCATCCAGAGGGGCCAAGAAGGGTATAAAATTTTCCGCGTTCAATTTCAAAGCTTACATCGTCAAGAACTGGCGGATCGTTATCATATTGCTTGGTAACATTGTTAAATTGAATAATAGCAGCGTTTGTCATGGAAGCCACCTCCGTCTAAAAAAGTAAAGTTCTCTTTATTGATTCGGGAACAATTATACAGGATGTGACTAAAAATTCAATATTTGTTTATTATTTAACAACTCGCATAAGAAATTCATTTTAAAAATAATAGTAAAAAGGTGGAAAAAATAATTGATTTAACTAATTATGTTAGTTATAATAAAACTAACATAATTAGTTAAAGGGGGATGATTATTATGAGAATGATTAAAAATGGTTTTTTATATCAAGTGACATTCATGGCGAGTGTTTTTCCGGTAAATTGCTATTTGGTAGAAGAAGGGGACGGGTTAACCTTGATTGATGCTGCACTTGGTTTTTGTACAAAGGGGATTATGAAGGCCGCTGAAACAATCGGCAAGCCGATTACTAAAATTGTGTTGACACATGCACATGAGGACCACGTCGGTGCATTAGATTCGATAAAGGACTTGCTGCCTGAGGTACCGGTTTATATTTCAGTTCGAGACCACAGATTAATGAATGACGACCGTTCTCTAGATCCACACGAGGAGCAAACGCCGATAAAAGGCGGTGTTCCGAAAAAATTAAAAACGCGAGCGAATGTATTATTGAAAGAAGGGGACCTGATTGGCTCTTTGACAGCAATCGAAACGCCGGGACATACACCGGGTTCGATGTCGTTTTTCGATTTGAGGACGAGGGCATTGATTGCTGGTGATGCCTTCCAGACAAGAGGCGGAATTGCGGTGGCGGGAGATATAAAGCTATGGTTCCCGTTCCCGGCTTTTGGTACATGGAGTAAGAAGACGGCGCTAGTGAGTGCAAAGAAACTAGTGGGCTATGAACCAAAGCTTCTTGCAGTTGGGCATGGAGAAATGGTCGATAATCCTGTGAAAGTTATCGAACATGCGATTGAAAATTTAGAACGGAAAATAGGATAAAGGAGTAGCTAAGAATGTCACCTAGACCAAAGATTGGACTCGATTTAAAGACAATACTAGAAGCAGCGGGGGGACTAGCGGATCAACAAGGTATTCAAGAGGTTTCACTGGCGAATCTTGCTAAAAAATTAGGGATTCGCCCTCCTTCTTTATATAACCATTTTGACGGTTTGCCAGGGCTGAGGAAAAAGCTGGCGATTTATGGAATTGATAAGCTTCACGCGGTTATGGCTGACGCAGCCATTGGGGTGTCAGGCACCGAAGCCGTACTAGCGGTTAGTCAAGCCTATGTCAATTTTGCCCGGGAGCATCCAGGAGTTTATGAGGCGACCTTGCTCGCACCGGATCCAGAGGATGTTGATGTGCTGCAGGCAGGGGCAAAAATCGTAGAGTTGTCCGTCCGTATTTTGCAGGCTTATCATTTAGAGGGTGCTAGTGCTTTACACGCTGTCCGGGGATTGCGCAGCATTCTACATGGATTTTCTTCGTTGGAGCAAAGGGGCGGCTTTAAGATGGCACTGGATTTAGATGAGAGCTTGATGATCATTATTAAGGCGTTTCTTGCTGGATTTGCTGGTGATTCTCTAACAACCCCCGAATGAAATTACACCCGATGTGCCTAAATTTCAATATTGTTTTATTTCAAAAAAACAGCCTCTCTTCTCGTGATGAAAAGTAGGCTGTGTATTGATTTGCTATGCAGTTTGTTTGACCTTCTTGTTACCTTTAAATGCTGTGTTGCGGATGAATGGGATTACCCAGCGGTCAAGACCGATGCGGCCAGCGTTAAAGCCAGCGAACAGAATAATCGCACCGATGAAAAGGTCTGTTGGAATATGAGATACTGTTCCGGCTAGGAAGAACGCGAAGTTCATTACAAGACCGAAGAACATTGCTGCTGTTGTTAAGCAGCCAAGAATAAGGCCAAGTCCGATTAAGAATTCTCCAAGTGGAACGATTGTATTAAAAATATCTACGTTTGGTAAAGCGAAATGCTTTAAGAAATCAACATACCAGCCATAAACCATGGCGCCATCAGGACCTTTAACAGGATTAGCAATTACTGCTTTTAAATATCCAGATGCATCAAATCCGCCTGTCAGTTTGTGGAACCCAGCTGTTAACCAAGAATAACCGATATATAAGCGAAGAACTGTCAAAATTCCAGCCGCAACTTTGTTTTCTCTTAACCAATTGACTACCATGTGAAACACTCCTTAGTAATTAAGTTTTATATATTAAGTACACTGTTAATATAACAAATAAATTTTAAAAATAGGGAAGTTTGCTCAATAGTTCACATATCTGTAAAAATGATTTGAACAATTTGTTACAAGCAGGTGTTGGAAACTAAGACTATTTGGTTATCAATAGGAATATTTAGGAGATGCATTAGTTGGGTAAGCTTTGTTATAATAATAGAAAACTTAAGTATTAAGGAATGATGATGGTGCGTAGCATAGAAAAATATGGTTTGCTATTGGACGTGGAAACGACCGGATTGGGTCCTACTAAGGATGAAGTGATTGAACTGGCTTTAAAGTTATTTACCTATCGATCCGATTCTGGGGAAATCATCGAAATAATTGAGGAAGATTCCTTTTTACGGGAGCCGCTATCAAACTCAGCTCGAAATAATTATGACCAAGCATATAGAGTACACGGAATCCCTTACGAGTTGGTAAGAGGAAAAAGCTTTCATGATGGTAAAGTAAAAACCTATTTTCATCGCGCGGACACGGTGTTTGCACACAACGCTTCTTTTGATCGCAGCTTTCTTTATCACATGTATCCCGAGGTTAACGATTTAAAATGGTATTGCACGATGAGAAATATCCCTTGGAAAAACTATGGGTTCCCGAATGGTAAGCTCTTGACTCTCTTACAAGCACACAATATCACAAATTACCAAACACATAGAGCACTGGATGATATTACATACTTAATGGAACTGCTTAAAAAAACAAGTCAGAACGGGAACCTCTATCTTCAAGAAGTACTTGAAAAAGGACCAATGAGAAAATATCAGCCAGCATCTTCACGAACAAAAATGGGATAAAAACCTACCCCAACGCCAAAAACTGCGTTGGGGTTAGTTAGAGTGCCTGACACCATAACTACAATTCATTGTAGGTCCCAATATATTTAGATTGTGGTCGATAGATGGTGTTGTTTTCTGTTTGTTCAAGGACGTGTGCCGTCCATCCAACCATTCTGCTTGCAGTAAAGGTTGGAGTGAAAAGTTCCGCATCCATATTGATTGCTTTCATGATGGCCGCAGCATAAAACTCTACATTTGTATAAAGCAATCGACCGGGCTTCAGCTCCGCTAATAACTTAACAGCCGTTTTCTCTACTGTCATCGCTAGGTCAAGCCACTCATTCTTACCAACCAGCTCCATTAATTTTGCCTTTAGAGCTACTGCTCGCGGGTCATGTGTTTTATACACCCTGTGTCCAAACCCCATTAATTTTTCCCCGCGCAAAACCTTTTCTCTAATTACCGTTTCCGCATCTCCAACCATAGCAATTTCATCCAGAAGTTCGATGACTCCTGAAGGCGCCCCGCCATGAAGCGGACCTTTCATTGTTCCGACTGCTGATGTAATTGCCGAAACTAAATCTGATTCAGTGGATGCTGTAACCCTGGCAGAAAAAGTAGAGGCGTTCATTCCATGCTCTAAGGTTAGGATCATATAGGTTTCGAGTGCCTCGATATGGGCAGCTAAAGGCATGTTACCATTTAGCATATACAAGTAATTTTCAACAAAGTCTAAATCGCTTCGAGGTGGATAATAACTTTGCCCCTCTAAAAATCTTTTTCGATAGGCGATAATTGTAGGGACTAAAGCGGTTACCCGGATAGCCTGTGAAACACTAGGTTTCCACCCATAATCTGACTGAGCGCCTACTGCGGAAATAGCAGTTCTAATAACACTCATTAAATCCATGGCGGGTGGGAGTTGGTCGATGATTCCCTTTACATATTCGGGTAACTCACGATTAGATTTCAACTCGCCTTTTAGCGCGCTTAACTGTGCCTCAGTAGCTAAGTGGCCAAACCAAAGAAGATAGGCTGCTTCCTCAAAAGAAAATCTTTTCGTAATCTCACGTATTTCATACCCTCGATAAAATAACCGGCCATTTTCCCCATCAATATGACTGATTAATGTTTCCGCCGCAACAATTCCTTTCAACCCTCTTTGAATCATAAAAATCGCTCCCTTCCTTATTTAGTGTTATTTTATAGGAAAACAACAATTAGGAATATTGAATATTTTAGAAGCGATTAATTAAAATTTTTAATAAGGAGCGAAATATGGAATTTCAATGGATAAACACCTTTATTACGGCTGCTGATTGTGGCAATTTTCGCAGAACAGCAGAGCTCCTATATATTTCACAGCCATCCGTAACGGTTCATATTAAACAACTGGAAAAAGAAGTAGGGACTCAATTGTTCCATCGCGAAGGGAAAAAAATAAAACTGACAGAGGAGGGGAAAAGATATTTAGTTCATGCGAAGAGATTGCTGGAGGTTTATCAACATGGTCTTGAGGATTTATCTTCCTTTAGTCAAGGATACACAAGGAAATTATCACTTGGTATCTCACCCCTTATCGCAGATACCATCTTACCCTACGTTCTAAAGAGCTATACAAAGCAGTACCCAGAAGTGGAGATTTCAGTCAAAATAATTGAATCCGTTGATATTGAGCAGGCGGTCTTAAAGGAGGAGATAGATCTAGGGCTGTCTTGCTTAAACAGTAATCATCCAAGTTTGAATAGTGAGCTTTTATATAAAGATAAAGTCATATTGGTTGCCACGCATGATGGAAGGGATGCTGAATCAGCTCCCCCTTTAGATGAAGAGGAAGTATTAACAACCAACTATCTATTAACCCACAATCATCCTGGTTATTGGGAGCATCTTTGCAGAGTAGTGAAAATTAAATATCCAAGTATAAGAATGATGAAGGTTTCACAAGTCCATATTACGAAAAGGTTTATTGTTGAGGGGTTGGGGGTATCATTCCTACCGACATCAACGGTCAGGAGAGAATTATTAGAAGGAAGATTACTAGAGGTCGATTGTCATTCAATCCCAATGCCCGAAGCTAACACTTATGCCGTAATGAAATATGATCATTCCAAGCAAAAAGAATTTTTAAATTTTATATCAAACTATAGATTGTAGATTTTGATTCCAATTTGTGAAGGTACTTGTCTAGAAAAAGAAAAACGGCTCTGTCGCAATCGATGCGAACAGACCCGTTTTGTTTTGATAAAAATCTATTGTCGGCCTTCCGTGAAAATCTGAAAGGTTATTCCGAACTTGTCTGTTACACTGCCGTAAGCTGGGCTAAAGAAAGTTTCTTGCAGTGGCATGCCCACTTGACCGCCATCCTTTAACGCATCAAAAAACTTATGAGCCATTGCAGCATCGTCAGTTGTAATACAGATCGTGACTTGTGTTCCGCTTTGATGTGGCTGGCCAGGGAATGTATCAGAAAACATTAACTCTGTTTCACCCACTTTTATTGTCGCGTGACTCACACGGTCTTTTGCTTCTGCAGGTAGAGGAAATTCCGGGTTTTCCGGCATTTCTCCGAAAGATTGAAGAAAAAGAACCTCAGCATTCAATGCTTCTTTGTAAAAATGAATTGCTTCCTTAGCATTTCCGTCCATCACTAAATAGGGAATTAATCGTACCGTCATTAAAAATCAGCTCCTTGAGTTTTTTGTATCGATAGGTTGATAGCCAGGCATTAGAAAGTTGTCAATGAATGCAGCCCACTACACATTATTACCGATATTTCCATTATAAAACATAGAACTAACGTTCGCAAGTTTGAATTCTTGCTAAACCGAAAAAACGCAGGTGTCCACCCCAGGCGGACATTTGTCCACGAGTGGTGCCTGACACCATATAAATGACATCATTTGACTAACACCATTTGCACTGCAATCAAATGGTTTATTTAAATGCAGGCAGGTATCTTTCATGAATGATTTTCAGGTGGTGGATGGCATGGCCTGCAATGATGTAGGCGATAGCTCGGGTGGTGATTTCGGTTTCGTTGGCAAGACCCTTTCTGGCCCATGCATTTTCCGACATATTCTGAATTAACGTGATCGTGGCATTTCGTGTTGCTGCAAAGTCCTCGAGGATATTTTTATTTGGAAGATGATCGAACTGAGCCCCCGCAATAAAATCGTTCTCGTCAAATCCTGCCAAGGGTGTCTGGTCACCGCGGCCAATTCGCAGCAGGCGGTAACTCATGATTCTTTCAGTGTCTGCCATATGGCCAAGCACTTCTTTAATACTCCATTTTCCTAGGGCATAACGGAATTGACCGTTATCCTCTGATATTCCTTCAAAAAGAGCAGTCACCTCCGCTAAATTTTCCTTCAAAATCAGTAAAAGGTCATCATCTGATACTAGATTTACATAAGGTACATAATACTCGGGATATTCATTTTCTAATGGACGCTGTAACATTCCGTTCTCTCCCTTCTAATAATTCGAAATAACTATAACAAATTTATCCTACCACAATACTCGCAATACTCAAAAAATTAAATTTAACTATTACCATTCTTTAAATTTGTTTTCCTGTCTCAATATTTATTAAAATTATCCTTATTAGGGAGTTAAAAAGAGAAAGGTCGAGTGTTATGCCCAAAATATTCTTAATAGAGAGTTTAGTAGGTAAAACCTTTAAAATATTAAATGGCTTTCCTGCCTACATTACAATCGAACAAAAAGAAAAACCGACAGGCCTTATTTCTGAGCAAGAGCTCTCCATGGTAATTGATCTGTGTTCCAAGTGGGGATTTGAGCGAATTGGTGTTTCGTTGGATAAAACGTCAGAAGACTTCGACTGCCTATCGGAAATATTCCTAAGAAACGGGTTTGAACATTTTTCCTCTAGGGTTGAGGTTTATAAAGATTTAACGAACCTAGATAAAGGGGAAACACCGTTTACCTATGCTACCTTAGCTGATCAAAGCTTTTCAGAATCAAAATTTAAATCTCTCTGGGAAAGGTGTACGTCAGGTTCAGATAATAAACCAACAACCTTAACAATAGACCAGCACCTTATGGCGGTTAAAAGTGAATTAGGGGCTGACTGGGAAGAATCCTGCCACGTATATTATTTACAACATAACCCGATTGGAATTTCCATCCCGCACCTCGAGCCAGGTACAATGGATGAGGGGAGATTGTTTTATTTTGGACTATTACCTGAAGCAAGAGGGCAAGGTTTAAGTACTGCCCTGCATCTCCAATCGTTATGGGCCTTAAAAGAAATGGGAGCAAGCTACTACATTGGGAGCACACATCTCGGGAATAAGAAAATGCAAAGAGTATTTAAGAAAAATGGCTGCATTATCCGGACACAAACAGAAACGTATTACAAATATTTTTCCAATTAAGAAGGGATGAAAATTGAGCAAAGTAGAGATTATCGTCTTAAATGAAGAAGATGCAAAAACGGCTGAAGCCAATGGGGCGGACCGGCTTGAGTTAGTTTCCGCAATCGCTGAAGGCGGTCTGACACCAAGTTACGGAACGATTAAAAAGGTTGTAAAGAGTGTGGGAATTCCTGTAATGGTTATGGTTCGGCCACATAGCTATTCATTTGAATACCGTAAGAGTGAATGGGATGCTATTAGAGAAGATATTAAAATAATTCAAGAGTTAGGTGCTGCTGGAATCGTTTTTGGAGGGCTAACCGAAAAGCATACAGTTGATTTTGATATTCTCGCCATGGTTTTAGAAGTGGCCCAAGGTCTTTCCGTAACCTTTCATCGAGCCATTGATCAAACGGATGCTTTAGAAGCGTATAGGTCCCTTTGCCACGCACCGTATCATGTTGACCGTATCCTCACTTCAGGTGGGAAACCAAAGGTACTGGAAGGTCTTGACCCATTAAAGAGGATGTTAACGGAGTCGAAGAAAACACCTGACCAGCCAATCATCATGCCGGGTTCAGGTCTCTCTTCCAGTAATATTGAGTATATACATAAACAGCTCCAGGCATCGGAATACCATTTTGGCTCAGCAGTAAGAATCAATGGGGATTTTCGCAATCAAATAAATGGGGATGAAATCCAAAAGATAAAAAGAATGGTCAACTAGTTTACAACAAAAAAGAGCTGCTGCTTTATTCACCTTTAGCAGCAACTCTTATGATAGTTAAACCATTTTTTCAAAATGGACGCGTTTGTTAATAGCATACATAATCGGCATGCCGACGGCCATCACGACCAATTCACCAACTGCAGTTGTCAGCCATGTAAACATGAAAGGTAAACCAAACGCCAGGTGAAGTTCAAGGGCAATCAAGAACATTGTAAACGTGAAGACAAGTGTATTGACGACCATTCGTGCCCAGATGCCTTTGATAAAGCGGGCGCATACAATCGCAATCAACAAGGCAATCACCGATTGGCCGACACCGAAAATCAGGTCATATGCCTTCATTGGTGAAAAGAATAAATTCGTCAAAAATACACCAAGAACGATTCCATAAATGTACTTTTTGTTAAAAACGATCAGATGATTAAACATTTCCGAGACACGGAACTGGACTTGGGTAAAGCCAAACGGCTGAATTAAGGCTGAAACAGCAATGTATAATGCGGCGACAATCCCGCCCACAACAACTCCATGCACTTTGTTGTGTGCCTTGCCGGCTGCAGCAGTTTCAACAGAACCAATACCTGGTTTGGCACCAATTGGTTGTGCTGCTGTGTTAGTTGTTTTCTCCATATTCATTTCTCCTTAGTTTTTTTTCGTGGGAGGATCTCGAACCACGTTAAGGTAAGATGCTTGCAAACTAATATATTAATACTAATAATAGCATGAGTCAATGACAGTTTTTTCAAAAGAATAAAGGAAGCCGTCCAAAACGGCTTCCTTGCAGCACTAACTTTGTACCTCGCTCATTAGTGCATGGGTATTGTCTTCAGTGTCTTTGAAGAACGACATCCATGTTTCTGTTTGACCCATTTTGGCGACAATGTGCGGTTCGTCGATAAAGACGACCCCTTTTTCAACTAATCCTTGATAGCTTTCCTTAATATCCGCAACTTGAAAATAGATAACCGAACTTGGGTGAGCAAATTGCACCTGTTCAGGTAGGCTCAGCAGAAGGCGCAGGCCGTTACATTCAAAGAATGCCAGCGTTTCAGTATTGAACAGCAGAGGAAGTTCCAGTAAATCCTTATAAAAGGTAGTCGCTCTATCAATATCCTTCACGGGCACTCCAATTTGTCCAATATTTTGAATTTTAGTCATCTAACTCTCTCCCATCCTAAATAATCCAATCTCATAAATTATAATTTAAATACTCTTTATTTTCAAAAAAGATTCATGCGTCGGAGCATTATTGTGAAGAGAGAAGCTAGACAACTATTTTCCGTGAACATTTTCAGAAATTTTGCCGGTAATGTTCAAATAATGCGTTATCACCTTTATTATTGCTGCAAATATGTAAAAATAGAGATTGGAAGACAGGGCTGCTCAGTCCTTTTTTTAAAAATATTATGTTCAGCCTGAACACTGAAGAAATGGAGGTTAACAAAACATGCTCCACCATCTTGAAATTTATGTTTCCAATCTTACTAAAACCATTGAATTCTGGGAGTGGTTTTTAACAGAATTAGGATACGAGCGATATCAGAAATGGGACTCGGGTATTAGTTGGAAGGATCGGGATACTTATATCGTTTTTGTCCAAGCAGAGGAACGGTTTATGGATGTCCCTTACCATCGCTGCAGGGTAGGGTTAAACCATCTGGCATTCCATGCGAAATCGAGGGAACAGGTTGATGAAATCACCGAAAAGTTAAAGATGGAGGGAGTAGGAATCCTCTATCAAGATAAGCATCCTTACGCTGGCGGCGATTCTCATTACGCTGTTTATTTCGAAGACCCCGATCGAATCAAAGTGGAACTCGTTGCACCGGAAAAATACGGACAATTAATATAAAGGGGAATAGGGAATGGCTGCCTGAATAAAAAGGCCTTTTATTTTTTAATTACTTGTGTAAAATAGTTGTAGACCTATCAAGGGGTGCAGGAGGACTATTTCATGGTAACAATTAAGGAGATTGCTGAGAGGGCGAATGTTTCCCGGACAACTGTTTCAAGAGTTTTAAATAGTTCCGGATACGTAAGCGAGGAGGCAAAAAAAAGAGTTTTAAAGGTAATAGAGGAAACTAGTTATGTCCCGAGCGAAAATGCGAAATCTTTACGGACGAAAAAGACAAAGGTCATTGGCGCGGTTCTTCCCAAAATTAGTACAGAAACATCAAGCCGGCTTGTAAAAGGAATGGATGAAATTCTTGCACCGGAAGGCTATCAAATTCTCCTGACGAATACAAATCTTGAACCTGAAAAGGAAATTGAATATTTAAAGCTGCTGAAAAGTCGGCATGTTGATGGAATTATTCTATCGGCCACTAACATCAATCGTCCTTTAGTTGAAGAAATATATAATTTGAAAATCCCATTTGTCACCGTGGGACAAACGATCTCCGGTTTAGCGAATGTCATTTTTGATGATTATCAGGCTACCAAAGACATGGTAAATTTCCTCGTTCAAAAGGGGCATAACAATATTGCTTTTATTGGTGTAGATGAACAGGATCGTGCTGTAGGATATTTACGCAAATCCGGATACCTCGACGCCATGAAAGAAAATAACTTATATATAGAAAACAACTGGGTGAAAAAGGGAATATTTAATGTTGAATCCGGTTTCGAGTGTATGAAGGCAATCCTTGATGCTTCGCAAAATAAACCAACAGCCGTGTTAGCGGTAACAGACCGCTTAGCTATTGGTGCAATGCAGTATTTGAAGGAGGCGGGAATCACGATTCCGGATGATATCGCACTAGCGGGAATGGGAGCTTCTGAACTATCAAAATACATCACGCCAGCCCTAACAACGATCGATTTTTCCATCGAAGAGGCAGGACGGGAAGCAGCATTATTAATTCTTAAAAAGATAAATGGGGAAAATTCCCACGAGATAATTAAAAAAATTCATTATAGACTAATAGAAAGAGCCAGTATATAATGAATTGTGTAATCGATTCCATTCAGTAATTTCCATCGGTTACACTATTATTTTTTCTTTTTATGGAATCGATTCCATAGGGATTGATGCGTAATTTTTCTGGGTATTTCTAAACTATGGATAATCTTTTTTTCTTCTATGTGTAATCGATTCCACATATTAAAACAGGGGTGAGATCAATGTCTGAAAATCGCAAGATAGCAGAAGACGTAGTCGAGGCTGTTGGGGGCCAGGGGAACATTCAATCTGTAGCCCACTGTGCTACACGTCTTAGGATTATGGTTAACGATAAGGAAAAAATCAATCAAGAGAAAACAGAGAAAATCAATAAAGTAAAGGGAGCCTTCTTTAATTCCGGGCAATACCAAATTATTTTTGGAACGGGAACAGTCAATAAAATTTACGAAGAAATTTCCCAGCTTGGACTTGATACAATGTCTGCTTCAGACCAGAAAAAAGAAGCGGTAAAAAGCGGCAGCAGATTTCAAAGAGCGATCAGAACCTTTGGAGATGTGTTTGTGCCGATTATACCGGTTCTAGTAGCAACAGGACTATTTATGGGGCTTCGAGGTTTAGTGATGCAGGAACAAATACTGGCCTTGTTCGGCATGAAGCCGGATGACATTTCGCAAAACTTTATCTTATTTACACAAGTCTTAACTGATACGGCATTTATTTTCCTGCCTGCCCTAATTGCCTGGTCAACATTTAGAGTGTTCGGTGGAACGCCAATCATCGGATTGGTCCTTGGCTTGATGCTTGTATCCCCAGCATTGCCAAATGCCTGGGCCGTAGCCGGTGGCGATGTGAAGCCGCTTCACTTTCTAAACTTTATTCCTGTTGTTGGTTACCAAGGTTCTGTTTTACCTGCGTTTATTGCTGGAATTATCGGGGCAAAGCTTGAGAGATTAATAAGAAAACGTGTACCGGAAGCTTTTGACTTAATTCTCACACCATTTCTAACGCTTCTCGTTATGATTACCTTCTCACTATTAGTGATTGGACCTATCTTCCATATTGTTGAACAAGATATTTTAAAGGTTGCAACGAACGTCCTTTCCTGGCCGTTTGGAATTAGTGGAATTCTAATTGGTGGACTGAACCAGCTAATTGTTATTACAGGGGTTCACCATATCTTCAACATGTTAGAGATTCAACTATTATCTCAATTTCATAATAACCCGTATAATGCCATTATTACATGTTCGGTTGCTGCCCAAGGCGGTGCAGCACTTGCTGTAGGAATAAAGACAAAGTCAACGAAATTAAAAGCACTTGCATTTCCTTCCGCCTTGTCAGCATTTTTGGGAATTACCGAACCGGCTATTTTTGGGGTTAACTTACGGTATGGTAAACCATTTATTATGGCGTTAATTGGCGGCGCAGCCGGCGGATTTTTATCATCCATCTTAGGTCTTAAAGCTACCGGGATGGCGGTTACAGTAATTCCTGGGACCCTGCTGTATTTAAATGGGCAAATTTTGTTGTACATCCTAGTCAACCTGGTTGCCATCGCTGTTGCTTTCCTTCTAACCTGGATGTTTGGCTACTCAGATAAAGCTAAGAAGGAAATCGAACAATAATATTTATTAACAAAAGGCAAGACATGGCTTGCCTTTTTCCTTTAAAAAAAATACATCAAGGAGGGTCTTGTATGGCAGAAAGAGAAGGTCTCCTTATAGATCAGGCATATGAAGAAGTAAAAAAATACAAGGATATCGTTCAACAGGATCCTTATCGATTAAGCTATCATCTAATGCCCCCAGTTGGGCTATTAAATGATCCAAATGGGTTAATTCAATATAAGGGTGTTTATCATGTGTTTTATCAATGGAACCCGTTTGAAACAGCACATGGAGCAAAGTTTTGGGGACATTACTCATCAATGGATATGGTCCACTGGAAAGAGGACCCAATCGCCCTGGCGCCAATTGAGTGGTATGAAATAAGCGGCTGTTACTCCGGAAGCGCATTGGAGTCAGACGGAAAACTCTATCTGTTTTATACTGGTAATGTAAAGTTGGAAGACGGTATCCGCGAGACCTATCAATGTCTGGCAGTTTCGTCCGATGGAATTCACTTTGAAAAAAAGGGGCCGATTCTAAGGCTTCCTGAGGGGTATACAGCCCATTTCCGCGACCCGAAGGTTTGGAAGAAGAACGGGCGCTGGTATATGATTATTGGTGCGCAAACATTGTCGGAAAAAGGGGCAGCTGTTTTATTTACTTCTAACGATTTATATCATTGGGATGAACTTGGCCCGATTGCTGGATCAGGAATGAATGGTCTCGAAAACTTTGGGTATATGTGGGAGTGCCCCGACCTTATTCAATTAAATGGCAAAGATATCTTATTGGTTTCTCCACAGGGATTAGAAGCAGAAGGTTATTTGTACAATAATTTATTTCAATCTGGCTACTTCATTGGTAAATTAGATTATGAAGCTGTCCAATTCCAGCATGGATCGTTTACAGAGCTTGACCGTGGTTTTGATTTTTATGCCCCGCAAACCTTTACAGACGAATCGGGGAGAACCATTCTTTATGGGTGGATGGGTATAACGGACGAGAGTGAGCCATACCAGCCGACCATTCGTAACAAATGGCTACATGCTTTGACAATACCGCGAGAGTTGGAATTTCGGAATGATACTGTTTTTCAAAAACCAGTCGAAGAACTGAAAAAGCTTCGAACAGATGAATTAAGCATGGAAAATGGTAATCATACTAGTCTGGATGGGGTTTGTACAGCAGAATTAATCCTCGATTTTGTTCAGTTTGGCGAAGGAATATTTGAAGTTAATTTCCGTCACGAGGCATACCTTCGTTATGATTCACTTAAAAAGGAAATCAGTTTACACCGCAGGAATGTAAAAGACGAACAGATGGAAAAAAGAGTTTGCTGTATTGATTCTCTTTCTAAGCTTCACATCTTTATGGACCATTCTTCTTTAGAGATTTTCATCAATGATGGACAAGAGGTTTTTACGGCGCGCTATTTTCCTACTCCAAATGTTAAGACGATTAGCTTTAATGGAAATGTAGTTTTTACTTTAAAAAAGTGGAATCTAGAATCAGATTAAGAGGTGGGTGTTATGAAAGGTATAATATGTTTAGGTGAGGCTTTAATCGATTTTATCCCACTGGATGCGGAAAATTTGACGTACCAAAAAGCTCCGGGCGGTGCACCTGCAAATGTAGCGGTTGGCATTGCCAAGCTTGGTGGATTGTCGACTTTCGTTGGGAAAGTCGGGAATGACGTGTTAGGCCATTTTTTAAATGAGACTTTAGCGGACTACGGAGTCAACGTAAGTACAATGATTTTCACTGAGGAAGCTAGGACGGGGGTTGTGTTTGTAACGTTAGAGCCTTCCGGAGAACGTCAGTTTAGTTTTTATATTAATCCAAGTGCGGATCGTTTTTTAAAAAAGGAAGAATTAGCACCAGAGGTTTTTCAAGGTCAAAAGATTCTTCATTTTGGCTCCATCTCACTGATTAGTGAACCGGCAAAATCAGCGACCATACATGCGATAGAGCTGGCAAAAAAAGCGGGAATGCTCATTTCGTATGACCCTAATCTCCGCTTAGGGTTATGGGACTCCGCAGAACAGGCAAAAGAGACAATTATTAAAACCCTCTCTTATGCGGATATATTAAAGGTGTCGGAAGAAGAGCTGGCTTTTCTAACAGACTGCGACAATCTGGAAGAAGGAATGGCTCTGTTGCCGGATTTGCCTCTCATTTTGGTTACATTAGGTGAAGAAGGGAGTTTTTATCGTTTTAAAGGAGAGATTGGAAGGGTTCCTGCAATGGTTTGTAAGGTTGTTGATACAACTGGTGCAGGAGACGCTTTTGTTTCCGGTATCCTCTATTCGTTAAATGACTCTGAGAAAACGCTAGCCGAACTTTCTACTTCTGAAATAAAGGAAATAATTCGGTTTGCCAGTGTTTCCGGCGGATTAGCCACGACGAAAAAAGGCGCCATGACCGGCCTGCCAACACTGGCAGAGATTCAAGCTGTTTTGAAAAATAGGTAAATTTTCACCAAAAGAATACCATTGCATAAATGGTATTCTTTTATAATAGATACGGAGCCTTTAGTTGGGATTGATGATACTATAAAGGTTCATTAGCTGCCTCTATGTGGAAAAAGCAGCAGCTGGTCGATAAGTGTAATTCACTAAATCGGTTTTTTTCTTAGGAAAATGCCTTTAATCCCATTACCCCAATGATAATTAAAACAACACTTAAAATGCGCCCGATGTTTTTTGATTCCCCAAAAAGGAAGATGTTGATTAGCACAGCCCCAGCCGTTCCAATGCCGACCCAAACGATATAGGCAATACTTAGCTGTAAATAATGGAATGATGCATATAAAAAAGCAAATGATGCGCCGAATCCGCCAATATAAAGTACTCCATTTCTTACTGTTTTCCGTTGACTATACAATTTCAGCCCGGCAGCACCGGTGACCTCACTAGCTGCTGCCAAAAGAACAAACAACCAGCCCATACTTAGGCAGCTCCTTTCGAGGATTTTTTTTCCTCTGTTGTGTTATCCGCAAGGTTTAGACCAATGACTCCGATTACGATCAGAGAAACAAACAGAATCATGCTCGGATTGAAACTCCCGCCAAAAAGGAAGACATCCATTAACACAGTTCCAATAGTTCCTACTCCTGCAAAAACTGCATAAACAGTACCTGTCGGGAGGCTTTTACATGCTTTGGGAAGAAAGTGAAAATCGATAAAAATAATCACCAAAACCATCACCCACTGCCACCATGTAGTAGCTGTATTAAATCCGTACACCCAAATTAATTCAAACAAACAGGTTAAAGCAACGTAAATCCAGGCTTTATTCATTCAACTCACCTCTCAAAGACGATAAATCATAATATATTTCCCGTTAAGCGGTTTTCATATTATTTTAGAATACCATATTCATTCAAAATGGCGACATAAATTGAGTGCACCTTGTAGGAAACTTATGTAAATCAAACCTTAGTGTGATTTAAATCACGAAAATCCATCGGGTTTATTATTATAATAATCATTAACAAGGGAAAAATAATAGTGGATGGTGAAGAAATTGGAATATAATTTTAAATCACTTTATAGCGAAATAGGCGGACAAGATACGATTGATAAATTAGTCAATGCCTTTTATCCGCGTGTATATGACGATCCTGAGCTGGCCCCATTATTTGAAGGGGATATGGAAGAGATAAAGCGGAAGCAGCGGATGTTCCTGCCGCAATTTTTAGGAGGTCCAGCCCTTTACAGCCAAGAATTCGGGCCGCCGGCCATGAGGGAGCGCCACCTGCCGTTCGAAGTCACGCCGAGACGAGCACAGTGCTGGCTTCGCTGCATGAGAGAGGCCTTTGAGGAAATTGGCCTCGACCAAAACCCGGCAGGACTGGCCTTTTATGACCGTCTAACCCAAGTAGCTGGAATTATGGTGAATAGTCCGGATAGCGAATAATATAACAATAGAATCCTCGTCCAGTTTTTATTGGATGAGGATTTTTCAGTTTTACTGCATCTTTGTGATATAGTTGGTTTGTTTAAAGTGAGGAGGTTAGCGTAGTGAAAACCAATGACCAATGGTGGGAAAAGAGTGTAGTATATCAAATTTATCCCCGAAGCTTTAATGATTCGAACGGCGATGGAATTGGTGATATTCAAGGCATTATCGAGAAACTGGATTATTTAAAAATATTAGGAGTCGATGTGATTTGGCTCAGTCCGATTTACGATTCGCCAAATGATGATAATGGCTATGATATCCGTAACTACCAAGCTATTATGAACGAGTTCGGAACAATGGCTGATTTTGACCGGATGTTAGCAGAGTTGCATAAACGTGAAATGAGACTCGTCATGGATTTAGTGGTGAACCATACTTCTGATGAACATGAGTGGTTTGTTCAGTCGAAAAAATCAAAAGACAATCCGTACCGCGACTATTATTTTTGGCGTAAAGGAAAAGACGGAAAAGAACCGAATAATTGGGGTTCTGTGTTCAGCGGCTCGGCGTGGCAATATGACGAAACAACCAATGAATACTTTTTACATTTATTTTCGAAAAAACAGCCTGACCTCAACTGGGAAAATCCGAAACTCCGGGAAGAAGTGTACCAGATGATGAAGTTCTGGCTCGATAAAGGAATTGACGGCTTCCGGATGGATGTCATTAATATGATATCGAAGCAGGCGGAGCTGCCGGACGGCGAGCAGAGCGTTGGTCAATTATATGGCGATGGCGGGCAATACTATATGAATGGACCGAGAATCCATGAATTTTTACAAGAAATGAACCATGAGGTTTTGTCTAACTACCCCGTCATGACCGTTGGCGAAATGCCAGGTGCGACCCCAGAGGATGCTAAAAAATACACGGACCCTGACCGGAAAGAAGTCAACATGATTTTCACGTTTGAGCATATGGACTTAGACAGTGGTCCGGGCGGAAAATGGAATTTAAAACCGTTGAATTTAGTCGATTTGAAGGAAAATCTTACGAAGTGGCAGACGGCGTTACATAACAAAGGCTGGAATAGCCTGTATTGGAATAATCATGACCAGCCGCGGATTGTTTCCCGATTTGGTAATGACGGTGAGTATCGAGTAAAATCGGCGAAAATGTTAGCAGCCTGCCTTCATTTTATGCAAGGGACACCTTATATTTATCAAGGGGAAGAAATCGGAATGACCAATGTTAAGTTTGAATCCCTTGAAGATTATCGCGATATCGAAACCATTAATATGTATAACGAAAGAATAGCGTTAGGCTATCCGCATGAGGAGATCATGGCTTCGATTTATGTAAAAGGCCGTGACAATGCTAGAACGCCGATGCAATGGGATGATGCTGAACATGGCGGCTTCACGTCTGGAACCCCATGGATCAAGGTCAACCCTAGATACAAAGAAATTAATGTAAAAAATGCCTTGGAGGATTCGGAATCCATCTTTTATTTTTATCAAAAATTGATTTCTCTTAGAAAAGAAATGGATATTGTTATAGAAGGTGATTTTCAATTACTGCTAAAAGATCACCCTGCATTGTTTGCTTACGAACGAAAGTGGAACGATAAAGCCCTCCTTGTGCTGTGTAATTTTAGTGGAGATGAAGTAATCATTGAGGATGTTGAGCTTAGAACAAGGCTAGCTGAGTATAACGTTGTCCTTTCTAACTATGATATAGGCAGCCAAAACAATCTCCGTCCATATGAGTCCATTGTGTTAAAAAATAAATAAAAACTAAGCAAAAAGGACAAGGATGCTCAATGGGAGCTCCTTGTCCTTTTTGTTAATATTCCAAAATAGCAAAGCCATTTCCTTGTAATTGAATCGTCAACTCAGGGCCAGAAAACGCTAAAACTCTATTCTCCCACAGGTCTTTAACAGCTTTACCGTTTAAATCAAATGGAACTGTATATGCAGCCTTTTCACTGTTTGTATTCAAAATAACGGTAATTGTTTGCTCGCCATTGGACTTGGTATAGGCCAGACATGTATCATGCTCCCTAGGTGAAATGAAGCTAAGCTCACCATCATTCGCTAGTAATGGATTTTCACCGCGTAACCGAATTAATTTTTGAATATGGCTAAGCAACTCCTGATTTTGTTTGTCAGGGTCCCACTCCATGCACTTGCGGCAGCCAGGATCCATGCCGCCAGTCATCGCAATTTCATCACCATAATAAATACATGGTGTCCCGATAAAGGTCAGAAGCAAGGTGAAAATCTGCTTTACCTGTGCCAAATCCTCGCCGCATTCTGTCAAGATTCTTGCTGTATCATGGCTGCCAACGAGGTTAAAGGCAACTCCATTAACATTCTTCGGATACATATGAATCACACTTGTCATATTTTCAACGAATTCTTTTGCTGTAATTGTTTGCTTGGCAAACAGGTTAAGGATATTCGTTGTAAATGGATAATTCATGACCGCATCAAATTGGTCACCGCGGAGCCATGGCATTGAATCGTGCCAAATTTCTCCGAGGATATACAAGTCAGGCTTTAGGGCCTTTACTTCCCGACGAAATTCACGCCAAAATGCATGATCGACTTCATTTGCCACGTCGAGACGCCAGCCGTCAATATCAAACTCTCTAACCCAGTAGCGGCCGACCTCCAGCAAATATTCCTTTACTTCTGGATTCTCCGTATTTAATTTTGGCATAAACGGTGTAAACGCAAAGGTATCATAATTTGGCCGCGGCTCAGTCACTAATGGAAACTCATGAACATGGAACCAATTCTTAAAACGTGAATTTTCACCGTATTTAAGAACATCCTGAAACTGAGGGAAATAAAAACCGCTATGGTTAAACACTGCATCAAGCATGACTTTGATGCCATTTTGATGGCAGACTGCTATCAATTCTTTAAAGGCTTCCTTCGTTCCAAATTGCGGATCTAACTCCATATAATCAATCGTATCGTATTTATGATTAGAATGGGCTTTAAAAATTGGCGTAAAGTAGATTCCGCTGATGCCCAAATCCTTCAGGTAGGGAACTTTGTGCAGGACACCCTCGATATCACCGCCGAAAAAATTAGTTGGTGTCGGTTCTGTACTGCCCCAGGGAAGGACACCTTCTGGGTCATTGTCTTTATTTCCGTTTGCAAATCGTTCAGGGAAAATTTGGTACCATACTGTATTTTTTACCCACTCGGGAGCCTGGAAAATATCTGCCTTGTTCATAAATGGAAAACAAAAGTAATAAGCGGTATCGTCAACTGGAGGCTCAGCGTAAAAGCCCTTTTCTGTAAAACATACCGTTTCCGTTCCATCATTTAAGAGAAACCCATAACGTAATCTTTTAAAAGGGGGGATTACTGAAGCAACCCAATAGTCAAAATACTGATCAGAACCGCTTTTTTTCATAGGGAGTGCGTCAGTTTTCCAATGTTTCCCTTCCCAATTGTATGGGTCACCTTGGATAAGAGTTACCTTTTTAATATCCATTTTTTTTGTACGAATTTGAATATGTAATTCATTGTTTGTGCAAACGTATGCGTAGTTATCCTTTGGTCGATGATAGATGGCTTCTTTAAACAAGCTAGTCAACTCTCTTTCTTGAAACGTTATTTTTAAGGCTATTTTACTAAAAAGTAAGAAAAAATGATATAAATTCAAATCCAATCTAGCATTTCCATTTTATCTGGATAAAAAAAGTATTTTACAAAAACTAGTTGTAAAATTAAAAATAGGTATTATAATGAAAGTAAGTTGTGCAACCGTTTTCGCAAATGTAAGCGCTGTTCATTATGTTTATGGTTCGCGGAATGGCCAGAACTCAAATCACTCTACATTTTACAGGAGGGGAAAAAATGAAAAAAGCACTAGCAATCTTTATGATGGCTGTCTTGATGCTTGGTGTTCTGTCTGCATGTGGTCCAAAGCGTGATACTACAGACAAGAAAGACACTGGCAAAAAGGAAGAAACAGTAGCAAAACCGGATAAATTAGTTGTATGGGAAGATAAAGACAAATCCGGCTGGCTTAAAAAAGTAGCAGCAGATTTCGAAAAGAAAAATGACATTAAAATTGAATTCAAAGAAGTAGAAATGGCAACAAAAATGCGTGACCAGCTCCGTCTTGACGGTCCTGCCGGGACAGGCCCAGATATTGTTACCTTACCGCATGACCAAGTAGGGCAAGTTGCAACAGAAGGTCTTATTGCTGAGCTTAAGGTCGACAAAAAGGTAACGGATCAATTTTCACAACCTTCAATTGATGCAGAAACGTACGATGGTAAATTATACGGACTTCCAAAAGCTTCGGAAACACCGGTATTTATTTATAACAAAGATTTAATGAAGGAAGCTCCAAAGACGATGGATGAAGTTTACAAATTCTCTAAAGACTTCACAAAAGGTCAAAATTACGGCTTCCTAGCGCTTTGGGATAACTTCTATTTCGCTCATGGGATTATCGGCGGTATGGGCGGATATGTTTTCAAGAACAACGATCCAAATGATATCGGCCTAAATAATGAAGGTGCTGTGAAAGGAACTGAGTACATCCAAAAATGGTATACAGAAGGATTATTCCCTAAAGGTATCATTGGTGAAAATGGCGGCTCCGCACTTGATGGTCTTTTCACAGAAGGTAAAGTGGCTTCTGTTATGAACGGACCATGGGCATTTAAACCATATACAGATGCAGGCATTAAAATTGGTGTTACAGCACTTCCAACACTTCCTAACGGTGACCATGTAAAAACATTCATGGGGGTTAAAGGCTGGCATGTATCTGCTTATTCTAAGAATCAAGAATGGGCAACAAAATTCGTCGAGTTTATTACAAACGATGAAAACTCTAAATATCGTTTCGAACAAACATCTGAAGTACCAACAAACGCAGCTTTACTTGATGACCCAGCAATTAAGGATAACGAAGGTGCTAAAGCAGTAGCTGAGCAATCACAATACGCTGTTCCAATGCCAAATATCCCTGAAATGGGTCAGGTTTGGGATCCAATGGCAAAATCCCTTCAAACTGTTGTAACTGGAAAATCAAAGCCGAAAGCGGCACTTGATTCAGCAGTAGAACAAATTAAAGCCAACATCAAATCTACAAAATAATCTAATGTCAGCAGTACCTCACCTTCATGAGGTACTGCTATCTATTCATACTATTTTAGTTGTTTTATGAGGGAAAAATCATTTTTTCTTGATAAAGCAACTAAGCTTACTAATTAGAAAGGGGAGTATAGGATGTCAAACGATATAACCTATCCAACCAGCCATCGTAAAAAAGCGTTAATCCTTTCCATTATCCCTGGGTTAGGTCAACTGTATAACAAGCAAGTGTTAAAGGGAATCTCCTTTCTCATCTTAAGTGCAGCTTTTATTTATGTATTTATGGATTTGATAAACATTGGTTTATGGGGATTAGTAACATTAGGAGAAATACCATTTGAGGATCATTCGATTTTTCTTTTAGTGTATGGGATTTTGGCAATCATTGTTCTTATCTTTGGGATTGGGTTTTACATATTTAATCTGCGTGATGCATACAACGTAGGAAAAAAACGCGATAGCCAGGAACCCATCAATACCGTAAAGGACCAATACCGAAACCTTATTGATAATGGCTTTCCCTATTTAATTATGTCACCGGGATTTCTATTATTAGTATTTGTTGTTATTTTTCCGATTATTTTCGTTGTATTACTTGGATTTACAAACTATGATCTCTACCATACGCCGCCGGCTAAGCTTGTTGATTGGGTAGGGTTTAAAAACTTTGTTGAAATCTTTCAAGTAGACATGTGGCGTAAAACGTTCTTCTCTGTATTGGCATGGACATTAGTTTGGACATTTGTTGCGACCACTTTCCAGGTGGCGTTAGGAATTTTCCTGGCGATTATTGTCAATCAGAAGGATGTCAAAGGCAAAGCGATAATGCGTACTGTATTTATTCTGCCTTGGGCTGTTCCGGCATTCGTCTCGATTCTAGTGTTTGCTGGGATGTTCAATGAGTCATTTGGGGCAATAAACAGAGATATTCTTGGGTTTTTCGGCATTCAAGGACTGCCATGGATGACAGAACCGATATTCACAAGAATTGCGTTAATCTTAATCCAAACATGGTTGGGGTTCCCATTTATTTTTGCGATGACAACAGGCGTCCTGCAATCCATTCCGGCGGACTTATATGAAGCGGCTACCGTTGACGGTGCTTCTAACTTTCAAAAGTTCAAAAACATTACTTTACCGTTAGTTTTATTTGCGACAGCACCAGTAATCATTACACAATACACGTTTAATTTTAATAATTTCAATCTTATCTACTTATTTAACGGCGGAGGTCCGGCAGTTACAGGACAGAACGCTGGAGGTACCGATATCCTGATTTCATGGATTTACCGCCTGACGATGACTTCGGCACAATATTCAAAGGCCGCAACGCTTACAATGCTATTATCTGTGATTGTCATATCCGTTGCGATTTGGCAGTTTAGAAGAACGAAATCATTCCAAGAAGAGGATATGATGTAATATGAATATGAAAAGACAGAAAATCATTAGACTTACCCTGACATATTTAGTAGTCCTCATCATGTTTGTGATTATTTTATATCCATTGGCGTGGATAATTGGCTCATCCTTTAACCCAGGGCAGAGCTTATCTGGTTCAAGTATTATTCCAAAACATGCGACAATTGCCCATTATAAGTATCTTTTTGACATGGGTAAAAGTAACTACATTTTCTGGTATATTAACTCGTTAAAAGTAAGTATTCTAACGATGGTATTTACCGTTATCCTGGTAAGCTTAACCGCCTATTCCTTTTCTCGCTATCGCTTTGTGGGGCGTAAAAATGGCTTAATGACCTTTTTGATTTTGCAAATGATACCCAACTTCGCTGCTCTAATTGCTATCTATATTTTAGCGACGCTTACCCATTTAATCGATACCCACTTAGGTCTTATCTGTGTCTATGTTGGCGGCCAGATTCCAATGAATACATGGCTGATGAAGGGGTATCTCGATACAATTCCGAAAGAGCTGGATGAGTCCGCGAAGATTGATGGTGCCGGACACTTACGAATTTTTTTCCAAATTGTCATGCCGCTGGCTAAACCAATTATTGCCGTTGTGGCGCTGTTCTCATTTATTGCCCCATTTGCTGATTTTATTATTGCAAGCATATTGCTCCGGACTGAAAAAAATTATACATTAGCTGTGGGTCTATATGAAATGGTTGCTAAACAATTTGGTGCAGAATTTACCACGTTTGCTGCTGGAGCCGTCTTGATTGCCGTTCCGATTGCGATTCTCTTCTTGTCCTTCCAGCGTTTCTTCGTGTCTGGATTAACAGCAGGGGGAACGAAAGGATAAGTGTATATTATGATTAGACCCTTTGAGGGGGAGAAACAATGAACGTAACGATTAAGGATGTAGCAAGCTTAGCAAACGTAGCACCATCAACTGTTTCGCGAGTTATTGCTGACAGTCCGCGTATAAGTGAAGCTACAAAGGAAAAAGTCAAACAGGCAATGGAGCAGCTCGGCTACCACCCAAACTTAAATGCGAGAAATCTGGCGAGCCAATCGACACAAGCATTAGGGCTTGTGATGCCGAGCTCGAAGGATGTAGGTTTTCAAAATCCCTTTTTTCCTACTGTGTTACAGGGAATCAGTGAAGGTGCGCAAGAGAAGAATTATGCCTTGCACATGACAACCGGGAAATCGGAAGAGGAAATTCTTCATGCTGTCGTTCAAATGGTGCAGGGAAAACGAGTCGACGGGGTTGTCCTCCTGTATTCAAAGGTAGAGGACCAGGTCATTTCCTATTTAAAAAAGAGAAATTTTCCCTTTGTTCTTATTGGGAAACCATTTACAGATATCGAAGAAATTACTCATGTAGATAATGATAATGTTCGCGCTATGAAAGATGCGACTAATTATTTAATTGGACTTGGCCACAAGCAAATAGGTTTTATCGGCGGAAGTCTCGAGTTAATAGTAACGGCCGACCGCCTGAATGGTTATAAAAAGGCATTAGCTGAAGCAGCTATTGAGACAAGAGGTGAATATATCATTCATCAGGAATTTTTAAGAGAGGGCGGGCAGGAGGCTGTTCGGGAGTTAATGCAACTTGAAAATCCCCCGACTGCCCTTGTGGTAGCAGACGACTTTATGGCGCTAGGTGTCCTGAATACCCTTGATGAATTAGGAATTAGCGTTCCGGATGATATTTCGATTGTCGGCTTTAATAATGTTCTGCTGGCAGAAATGGCGAAACCGCCATTAACTTCTGTTGATATTAATATTTTTGAGCTTGGCTATCAAGCTTCAAAAAATTTAATCCAAAAAATTGAAAACAACAATGAACCGACTAAGCGCCTGATTATCTCGCATCGTTTGGTTGAACGTTTATCATGCAGTCAGCCAAGTGCAGAGAAATCAGACAAAAGTAACGATTAGTGAGGAATTTAATATGAATAAATTATGGTGGAAAGAAGCAGTTGCTTATCAAGTTTATCCTCGCAGTTTTATGGATTCCAATGGGGATGGAATTGGTGATATAAAGGGAATCATTGCAAAGCTCGACTATTTAAAGGATTTAGGGATTGATGTCATCTGGGTCAGTCCAATGTATCAATCTCCGAATGATGATAATGGCTATGATATCAGTGATTATCAGGAGATTATGGCCGAGTTTGGAACAATGGCCGATTTTGATCTTCTATTAAAAGAAACACACCAACGCGGGATGAAATTAATCTTGGATTTAGTCATCAATCACACTAGTGATGAGCACCCTTGGTTTATCGAATCCCGTAATTCTAAAGACAATCCGAAACGGGATTGGTATATTTGGCGAGATGGTAAAGACGGGAAAGAGCCGAATAACTGGGAAAGTATTTTCGGTGGCTCTGCATGGAAATACGACAAACAAACCGGACAGTATTTCATGCACATTTTTTCTAAAAAGCAGCCTGACCTCAATTGGGAAAATCGAGAGGTTCGGAAGGCACTTTATGAAATGGTTAATTGGTGGCTTGATAAAGGGATTGACGGCTTCCGTGTTGATGCCATCAGCCATATCAAGAAGGAGCCAGGACTCGAGGATATGCCAAATCCTGAGGAGCTGTCGTATGTTTCTTGCTTTGACAAAATGATGAACGTTGAAGGAATTCATACGTTTTTGCAGGAGTTAAAGGAAGAAACATTTGCTAAATATGATATTATGACCGTTGGCGAAGCGAACGGAGTAACGGTTGATAATGCCGATGATGTTGAGCAGTGGGTAGGTGAAAACCATGGGAAATTCAACATGGTCTTTCAATTTGAGCATCTTAACCTTTGGGATGCAGAAACAAAAAAGGAACTTGATATCGTCGAGTTAAAAAATGTATTATCCCGCTGGCAAAAAGGCTTAGAAGGCAAGGGCTGGAATGCGCTTTTCATTGAAAACCATGATAAAGCACGTGTCGTCTCCACATGGGGAAATGATCAGGAATACTGGCGTGAAAGCGCGACGGCGTTTGCGGCAATGTACTTTCTAATGCAGGGGACACCATTTATTTATCAAGGTCAGGAAATTGGGATGACCAATGTCCAGTATGAATCGATTGATGATTATGATGATGTTTCGGCGAAAAATATGTACCGTTTAAAACGAGCTGATGGGGTTCCCCACGAGGAAATTATGGAAATCATCTGGGCGTCAGGCCGTGATAATTCCCGTACGCCCATGCAGTGGTCTGATGGAGTGAATGCTGGTTTCAGCAATGGAACACCATGGTTGAAGGTGAATCCGAACTACAAGAAAATCAATGTAGAAGCACAGCAAAAGGATGCTGATTCTATCTTGAATTTTTATAAAAAAATGATTCGCTTGAAGAAGGAAAACGAAGTGTTTACCTACGGCACTTATGAATTACTGCTAGAGGATAATCCGCAAATTTATGCCTATACTAGGGACTTGGGTGGCGAAATGGTAATGGTGATCACAAACCTTTCTACTAAGCCGGCAGAAATCATGGGTGTTTCCCTGAAATATCAAAATTTACTACTGCATAACTATGAAGTAGATGCGCATGAATTACTTCAAGGGCTAATATTGAAACCGTACGAAGTAAGAGTATATCGTGTTTAAAAGTTAGAAAAAGACGATTCGGAAACCGAGTCGTCTTTTTCTAACTTGTTTTTTAAAATACCGTTCGACAAGAGATCGAAATTAATTATGTATTGCGGAAGTTGAGTAAATTACTAAAAAGGAACAATTTATTCTAGCTGCCTGTACGTTCCAGGTGCTACATCATACTTCTTTTTAAAGACCCTGTGAAAATAAGGATAGCTTCCAAAGCCGCAATCTACAGCAATCTGCTCCAGTGTCATGGAAGTATATTTCATTCGCTCCATGGCCGCGGCTAGCCGAATTTCCTGTGCATATTCCATCATTGTTTTCCCGACGCTGCTTTTGAATAAATGAACAGTCCGAGAGATACTAAGACCAGCATGCCGAGCAACATCTTCTACTTTAAATACTGTCATGGCATGCTCTTCAATATAACGCATCATCCGTGTAACTGGATACGGGTGACTGAAAGAGGGACCAGTTTCACTGATGACTCGTTCCAGAGATAAACAGAGCGCTCGAAGCAAATAGCCGCTAAGCTCTTCATTTTGGCTGGACTCTGGACGGCGTTTTTCAATCATGATATGGCGCCATAAAGCTAGCAATTTTTCATCCAAATCGATTCGGGAAACATCCGGTTTGGCGGCACGGCCCCACCATTCGTCCACCCAAGCACCATCAACGACTAAGTGATAGTCCCCGCTGATTTGCCCCTCTTTAACCAGTAGTTCATAGTGATCCCCTGGTTTAATTAGTAGAAGGTCACCCTTCTCAAGGTCCATTTTTCTTCCCTTTACCACAACTTCACAGAGCCCTTCTGTTTGGAGACGGAATAGATACGAGGGGTATCCGAATTTATGTTGGGAATGGTATCCGTTAGTGTGATAAGAATAGCCGCAAAAAAATATGTTCGTAGTCAATTGTTCACCTTCTAAAAATAAAAAATAGCAAAATAGTAGATGTTTTAATTATATTGTTTATGTTTATTATAGGGAACATCATATAAGATTATATTAAATCGAAAACCGTCACGAACAAAAAAACGGTTGTCGGGGACATATACCCAAAAACCGCTAGAAATGATTAAAGGAGGAAACTGAGAATGGAAAAATTACGAGTCGGAGTAATCGGCTGCGGCAGTATTGCTCAGCATCGTCATTTACTTGAGTATAAAGCGAACAAATTTGTGGAGCTTGTTGCGGTTTGCGATATTAATGAAGAACGGGTAAAAGAAGAAGCAGAAAAATACGGAGCAACGGCCTATATAAACTATGAAGAATTATTGAAAAAAGGTGAAGTGGACGCAGTTAGTGTTTGTACGCCAAATTATCTACATGCTCCCATCTCGATTGCGGCATTGGAAGCAGGCATTCATGTTCTTTGTGAAAAACCGATGGCAATCTCTAAGCAAGAAGCGGAAACGATGATTGCAGCAGCAAAGATTAGCGGCAAAAAGTTAATGATTGCCCATAATCAGCGCTTCGTTACGTCCCATCAAAGGGCACGTCAGTTAATTGCTAGCGGTGAAATCGGAAAAATTTATAGTTTCCGTACGGCATTCGGACATGGCGGTCCAGAAGGGTGGAGTGTCGAAGGAAAAGAGGGCTGGTTTTTCCAAAAGGAAAAAGCGTTCGTTGGAGCGATGGGCGACTTAGGAGTCCATAAAATAGATTTACTTCGGTACATATTAGGAGAGGAAATTGTAGAAGTCGGTTCCTTCGTGGAAACAAGCGCTAAGGATTTTGCCGATGTTGATGACAATGCGGTTTGTGTGTTGAAGACAGAAAGCGGAATTATCGGAACACTTGCCGCAAGCTGGGCGTATGTCAGCAAGGAAGATAATTCTACTATTATTTATGGAGAGAAAGCAATCCTTCGCATGGAAGATGACCCGGTTAATTCACTCGTTGTCCAATACGCGAACGGTGAAATCGTTAATTTTCAGCTTGGGAAAATTCAGTCCAATGACGAGGGCGGACAAAGTACATCACATGTTATCAATCATTTTGTCGATTCAGTGCTTCAAAATCAAGAGCCGCCAGTTCCTGGAGAGGAAGGCATGAAATCTCTTGCTGTTATTTTGGCGGCACTTGAATCAAATGAAACCAAACAAATTGTAAGAGTTATAGAACGATGAAAAAACTACGCATAGGAATTATTGGGGTTGGCGGCATTGCACAAAGCCGCCATATCCCCGCTTTTCTTCAGCTCCGTGACGTATGTGAAATAACGGCCCTAAGTGATGTGAATATCGAACGAGCAAGAGAGACGGCTGAAAAATATAATATTCCTCACGTCTTTGAGGAATACAAAGAGCTCTTTTCAGAAGTGGATGCTGTTTGTATTTGTACACCAAATAAATTTCATGCGGATATTACAGTTGCTGCCTTTGAGGATGGGATCCATGTGCTGTGTGAGAAGCCGATGGCTCTAAGTGCGGAGGAATGCGAGGCAATGATCGCTGCTTCCAAAAAAGCGGATAAGGTGCTTGCAATCGCTTATCATTATCGGTTTATGAAGGAAGCACAGGCGGCCAAAAAAGCAATGGAAGAAGTAGGGACGCCGCTTGTGGTAAGAGTCCAAGGATTAAGACGCCGTAAAGTACCAGGCTGGGGTGTCTTTACCAACAAAGATCTACAAGGCGGCGGCAGCCTGATTGACTATGGCTGCCATCTTCTTGATTTAGCTCTTTGGCTGATCGGAAATCCAAAACATATCGCGGTGTCAGGCACCATGTATAATACATTAAGTAAAATGCCGAACCAAGTGAATCAATGGGGTACGTTTAATCACGAAACGTTTAATGTCGATGATCATGTCACAGCCTATGTGAAATTTGAAAATGGGGCATCAATGCTGTTTGAAACCTCCTGGGCGGCGAATATCAAAGTTGATCAGGAGCATTTAAGCATTTCTGGAGTGGATGGCGGTTTAAGTGTCTTTCCGTTTGAGTTTTACACAACAAAGAACGGAATGCTGTTAAATAGCCAGGCAGCATGGCTTCCTGGTGAGGAAAATCAAGGACTGCCACAGGCGAAAAATTTTATTCATGCATGTCTTGGTGTTGAGGAGCTTATTGTCAAGCCAGAGGAGGCACTACAAGTTTCACAGATTATTGATTGTATTTATGAGAGTGGGGGAACTTCAATATGAAACTAGGTGTATTTACTGTCTTATTTGGGGAAAAATCATTCGAAGAAATGTTGGATACGGTAAAAGAAGCTGGACTGAATGCAGTTGAAATTGGAACGGGCTGCTATCCTGGTAACAGTCATTGCGATTTAGATGGGTTATTGGAAAGTGAAGAAGCACGCCTTAAGTATATCCAAAAAGTCGAAGAACGTGGTCTTACGATTAGTGCTTTCAGCTGTCATGGTAACCCAATTTCACCTGAAAAAGAATTTGCTAATCAGTCCCATGAAACCCTTTTAAAAACAATTAAACTGGCTTCACTTCTAGATGTTTCGGTAGTGAACTGTTTTTCAGGAACCGCAGGTGATCATGATGGAGCAAAATTTCCTAACTGGCCGGTTACGCCGTGGCCGAATGAATACGGTGATGTGTTAAAGTGGCAATGGGAAGAGAAACTGATTCCTTATTGGAAAAAAGTTGGTCAATACGCCAAGGATCACAATGTAAAAATTGGTCTTGAACTTCATGGCGGCTTTTTAGTTCATACACCATATACATTGTTAAAACTTCGCGCGGAAACCTGTGATGCCATCGGCGCAAACCTAGATCCAAGTCATTTATGGTGGCAGGGAATTGATCCAGTTGCGGCGATAAAAATTTTAGCAAAAGAAAATGCCATCCATCATTTCCATGCAAAAGACACATATATTGATCAGGAAAATGTGAATATGTATGGTTTAACCGATATGCAGCCATATGGGGAAGTGCGCTCGCGGGCATGGTCATTCCGTTCGGTGGGCTGCGGGCATAGTTTAAAAGAATGGTCTGACATGATGAGTGCACTTCGTACCTATGGTTACGATTATGTAGTCAGTATCGAGCATGAAGACCCGATTATGTCGATTGACGAAGGCTTTAAACGTGCGGTCGCAAATTTAAAATCTGTCTTAATTGAAGAGTCCGTTACGCAGATGTGGTGGGTATAAGGGAAAATTAAGAGTTCCCCTTATTTGCCGAAAAAAAAGACGATTCGGGGTTCCGAATCGTCTTTTAGTTTGGTTCGTCATGCTGCAGCTTTTGGTTTTTCATGACCGACACGTTTTTTGCCAATGTTTCTGATATAAGGAATGAACCATCTGTCTAAACCGATTCTACCTGCATTATAACCTGCTGTTAAGATGATAAATCCTAAGAAGATGTCTGTTGGGTTGTGAGAGACAGTGCCTGCTAGGAAGAAGCTAAAGTTCATCACTAAGCCAAAGAACATAGCGGCTGTAGTTAAGCAGCCTAAGAGAAGTCCTAAGCCAATTAATAGTTCACCCCAAGGGACGATGAAGTTAAAGATATCAACGTTTGGAAGGGCAAAGCTTTTTAAGAATTCAACATACCAACCGTAAACCACGGCACCGTCTGGTCCTTTAACGGGATTCGCTGTTACTCCTTTTAAGAATCCTGCAGCGTCAAAGCCTCCAGTTATTTTGTGTAAACCTGCTGTGAACCAAGAATATCCAAGGTATAAACGAATGACTGTTAAGATGGCAGCTGAAATCTTATTCTCTCTTAATAATTTGTTAAACATGTTTCATTCCGCCTTTCATTTTTTATTTGTTTCTTTCTACTTCCAATATATTAGATTTCTACATAAAAAACATGGCAATAGTGATAAGTTCAAAGTTTGTTCGAAATGTTTTGACAAAAAAATGAACATCACCCAAAAAGCTACTATAGAAGGTGTGATATTCCACTAATAAAAGCCAACGAGCTTTACATCGATAATATATTAATGAAATCGGTTGGTTTGTAATCGTTTACAAAATTTACAAAACTATTATTGTTAAGTAAGTAAATTTTTGTTACCTTAAAGATGACTCATATTTTTTTATGTCGTAATCAATAGCTTCGAATAAGGGAGAAAACAAACATGGGAACCCCCAAAAAAGTAAATGAAAGACTGCATTGGATACTAATATTTTGTTTGCTGCTTTTAACAATGCTGCTGGATGTCGTTATATCAAGCCTCTATCCATCGATTACGTTCATTAAGTATGTTTCCATATTCATTCTTATCGGAACGTTACCATATCTTATTCGCACTTTAATCAAGGGGCGAGAATTAAGCAAAGAGCTTCGGGAAAATAAACTTAAATTGAAAAATATTTTTGATACACTTGATGTCGCCATTTGGTCGCATGATTTAAAATCAGATAAGCTGTTAATTACACCAGGAATTGAAAAATTGTATGGCTATTCATATAAAGATTTTTATAACGATTTTGAACTCTGGAAAAAAGTCATCTATCCTGATGATTTATATCTAGTCCAAGCTAGAGGAAAGAAATTAGCTGCTGGGGAAACCGTCACAAGTGAATACCGAATCATTCGTCCCGATGGGGAAGTGCGCTGGATCCAGGACAGGGGTTTTCCAACGTTAGATAAACAGGGAAATTTTGTTGATTTTAATAGTATCTTGTTTGATATTACCGATCGCAAGGAAAGTGAAGACCGCTACCGCAGTTTAGTAGAAATGTCCCCTGACATCATCGCCGTCGTAGGCAGCAAAAAAGTAGAATATATGAATGAAGCCGGCTGGAAATTAGTTGGAGCATCCAGCCCCGATGAAGTCATTGGGGAGTCTGCATTGAAATTTGCTTCATCGCAAATTATTGAGACCATTAGAAGTAAAGTAGGCAGAATCGATAATCGTGAACCCGAAAGAGTAAGATTTGAATTTCAGGTAAAACGGCTCGATGGAGAGACGCTTGATGTAGAAATGGCGGCAACGTCGATATTTTATGAGGGCAGATTTGCCATTCAAGTGGTCGGCCGTGACATTACCGAGCGTAAGAAAACGGAGAAAATCATTCAAAATATGGCCTATTTTGATTCGCTGACAGGTTTGCCGAATCGAAATAGGTTTAGACACCATCTGAACGAGGCATTAACACAACAAGATGACCAAATGCTTGCAGTCTTATTTTTGGACTTGGATCGATTTAAGATTATTAATGATACGAAAGGTCATACAGTTGGAGATATCATTCTCCAAAAGGTTGCGAATAGATTAGAAATGGCCGTTCAAAATGAAGGGTTTGTCTCTAGACAGGGCGGAGATGAGTTTATTATTTTGCTCGAGGACATCGACAAGGAGAAAGCTACGAAGGTGGCCAAGCAAATTTTGAATGAATTCATCCACCCAATAGAAGTAAATAATCAGGAGTTTTATGTCACACCAAGTATTGGCATCAGCATTTTCCCTTTTGATGGCATGGATGAGGAAACCTTAATAAAAAATGCCGATACAGCGATGTACCAAGCGAAAGAAAGAGGGAATAGTTTTTGTTTCTATTCCTCGAGTTTGAATGGGATATCGATTCGAAAAATGGAGCTGGAAAACGGCTTAAGAAAGGCATTGGAGCAGAAACAGCTAATGCTTTATTATCAGCCGCAGGTATCCTTGACAACAGGGGAATTAGTGGGGATTGAAGCATTAATTCGTTGGCAGCATCCTGAACTTGGCTTTATTGCTCCTTCTGAATTTATCCCGCTGGCAGAGGAAACAGGGTTGATTGTTCCAATTGGGAAATGGGTTTTGCAGGAAGCTTGCAAACAAAGAAAAGTATGGGAGAATGCTGGATTTCTTGATTTTCCTATCGCTGTAAATGTCTCTGTTCGTCAATTTGAGGATGATCATCTCGTCGAGTATATTTCAACGGTATTAGCTGAAGTCGGACTTGAAGCGAACCACTTAGAGCTTGAAATTACCGAAAGTATCATGCAAAACCTTGAAAATTCCATGATTATTTTAAATCAATTGAAAGAGCTGGGCGTCCTGCTTTCCATTGATGATTTTGGGACAGGTTATTCTTCCTTAAGTTATTTGTTGCACCTCCCGATTGATAAAATCAAAATCGATAAGTCGTTTGTCGATGATATTCTTTACCATTCAAATCAGGGAATAATGGTGAAAACCATTATTGATATGGGGCAAAACCTAAACTTTGCCGTAATTGCAGAAGGAATCGAGACAGATGAACAGCTTTCCTTTTTAAAGAAAAACGATTGCAGGACAGGTCAGGGATATTTGTTTAGCAGACCAATACCGGTCGAGCAAATGGACGAGTACCTCGTCAATCGTAATCGAAAAAGTGGAATCCCGAATTTATAGGGATTCCACTTTTTTTAAAAATATTTATCGTAAAGCAAGACCCTTCACTTTTTTTCTCCGCTCCCAAGGTTTCATGAGCCAGCGTCTCAAGGCAAAACAGCCCCGGAGCCATTCGTCTGTCCCTTGTGCAAGCCATATACCTAAAAGTCCTAAGCCATAATGAACCCCAAGCAGGTAGCTAAGTGAAACTGCGACACCCCACATCGAGATAATCCCAATTATAACGGGGAACCGAACATCGCCAGCTGACTTTAACGAACTCATCAAGACAATATTCATTGCTCTGCCCGGTTCAACAAACACAATTGCCCATAATACAGGCAAACCAATAGCAATGATGATTGGGTCCATAGTAAACGTCTCCAAAATAGGCGAGCCGATTAGGGCGATTATTAATGATGTAACCAACGAGGCAACCATGGCAATCTTTAATGTACGAATTCCACGCTGAAGTGCCCGGCTGAACTGTCTGCCGCCAATATAACGGGCTACAAGCAACTGCGTGCCTTGAGCAATCGCTAGTGTGAATAAATAACAGAGCATGTTAATGTTTAAAATATAGACACGCGCTGCAAGGGAAGCAGTGCCCATCGAAACGACAAAGCTTGTTATCACGAGTTGAGACAATTGATAGGAAAGATTTTCACCCGCTGATGGAATTCCAATCGAAAGCAGTTCTTTCATATCCTCTTTTTTTGCTTTAAAAATATCTCTGATTGTTAGTTTCAAAGCAAGCCTGTTATACACGAGGTAGATGAGCGCACATACTGCATAGGCACGCGCCGCAACAATAGCCCACGAAACACCGGTTACTCCTGTAATGGGTAAGCCAAAAACTCCTGAAATAGCCACGATATTTCCGCCGGCGCTGATTAGGTCCATGACCACGGTCACGACCATTGATTCCTTTGTATACCCATGACTGCGCAGGACGGCACTTAGCGCCAGTGAAATCGATTCGAAAAAGAGGGAGATACCGCATATTCGGACGAACGTAAGTCCATAATCAAATACTTTTCCCTGAATGTCGAATAGACGTAATAGCTGTTCTCCAAAGAGGAAGACGATGACGGACACAACAATCCCAAACCAAAAATTTAAACCAAAAACAGAGCGGGATAACTGTCGTGCTTTTTTCAGGCGTCCTGCTCCGAGGTTTTGGCTGATTAATACCGTTGCCCCAATCGATGTTACGGTGAACACTAAAATAAATATATTCAAAAGCTGATTCGCGACACCTACTCCAGCGGCAGCAGCATCCGAGTAGTGACTTAACATGAATGTAGCAATGATGCCCATACCCATATGAAGAGCCAGCTCAATAAAGAGCGGCCAAGAGATACTGAAAAGAGATTGTTCTTGATACTTATTAGTCAGATTATCCAAAGGTGATACACCTATTTCCTATTAACTTATTAAAGTATCATTTTACACCTAATTCAATAAGATAAAAATAGAAAATAATCACCATTGAACATAAAAATGATAATCAGCTAACCTTAGTCATACTCCCCATTTCATTGCAATGGTTAAGGAGCAGCAATTAACTGATTGGTTTTGGCTGGTATCAGTGGATAATATGAAATCCACACCAGTAGGCGTAAACTTGGTTGTCACGGGGACTTTTAGGCCAATGGATTTAATCATCCTGTCGACCTCAGCATTTTTCCCTTGCTGCGCGGCAGTCATCATTTTTTGGGCAAACGCTAAGTTGCCCAATCTATCTAGTAAAATACTTCCTTGTTCCATTAATAACCGAAACGATTTGACTGAGCCGGCAAATATTTTTGTATCCACTGGTGGATAAGTACGGGGAACTTGATAGTTAACCATATATGTCGGGTAAGACGGAACCCAGGGATAGGTTGGATAATGTAATGGGCGTTGATACATGTTACCACTCTCCTTCCATACGAAACTTAATCCGTTTTTGCGGCAGGCAATATACGTTATGAATTATTAGGAGTAATGGTTACCAGTCATTTTTTTGAAAAAAAGAGACGCTTGGAGGTGGTAATCCATGCGCCCTTTTAAAATTAATGAATTCTAATGTTGCCGCTTGAGACATCCAGCTTGATTTGATACTTGCCAGAGCCGTGTGCACCTTTAATTGATTTCTTGTTTAGGTCCTTCGTTGTCAATGGGAAATCGCAGGAAATATTGCCGCTGCTCACGTGTCCGTTTAAAGTGAAATCGGCCTTATCCGGTAAGTCAAGTTCGGCATTACCGGAACTTACATCCATTTTAATGGAATCAATTAACTTATCCAGTTGTATAGTAAGCCTGCCGGATGCTATTTCCGCATTTATTGCCCCAGTATAATGCTTGATATCAAGATTGCCAGAGGCAATATCAAAAGTGCCTGTTTTCGTTTTTAATGAATCGATATCCACATTCCCAGACCCGCCGCCATGATCAAATTGCTTCACGTTCAGATTTTTGAGTTTCATGTTGCCAGATCCAATATTGATTGTTAATTCTTCCAACTTTACCGGCTTGTTTTTTGACTCCCCAGAAAAATAGATATTTCCCGAGCCTAAATCGATGGACATGTTTCGTTGATAATCTTTCGGAATGTAGATTGTCAGCTTACTCTTTTCGGAAAAGGAGCTCCAGTCAAACCAATTAAAGCCCTTGCTTTTAAGTGTAACTTTGACTGTATCTCCATCCTCCTTAACCGTTAGCAATTGTTTTCCCGAATAAACAGCTTTCAAATCTTTTCTGTCTTCAGGAATTATAGTTGTATTTCCACTCGAAACATCAATCGCCAGCATCCTGGTATTTTTTGATATGGCAGCCTGCTTGTCTGTGTTGCTATTGTTACTGTTGCTGCCAAACAGATTAAAATGAACGGACTGATTAAAGACAATATATAGCCCGGTAATGACCAATAAAAGTATCAAAATTCTTTTCACTGTTTTCCATCCCCTTTTTCAACTATCTTCTATATATATGGTAAGAAATCCTTCGTCTTTCCTCAATGAACTAGGGATTTATTTTTCCCTAAGGCTTGAGGCGTATTTCTCTGTTTCAATTTATCGATTCCCGAAATATTTTTATTCAGCCCATGATTTATTTGAAAAGAAATTATGGTATTCTTTGTAATGGAGGTGTGCGGAATGACAATTAAAAGAATTACGCCGAAGGAGCTCCATGAAAGGATGAAAGGTGGAGATAAACTAGTCCTTCTCGATGTTCGGGCAGAAGAAAAATACCATGAGTTTCATATAGATGAAAGTCGTAACATCCCAAAAACGACTATCTTTGATCTTGATGGGGACGGGTCGGATATTCAGCTATCTTTACCGAAAGCCGCGGAAATCATCATCACCTGCACAACGGGAAATTCTGCTGCAAAATGTGCAGAAATTCTCGATACCCGCGATTATAAAGTAACTGTTTTAGACGGAGGTCTTACTGCTTGGAAGGCCTATATGAGTTTGCTGAAGGACTAAGGGGAGAGGTAATACATGCTGCACAAGTTAAATAAACAACTAGAAAAAATTATGCCTCTTATTACACCAGTTAGTGTTGTAACGGGAGTACTGCTCAGTGCTTATCTGAAGGATTTCTCCTATTTAATTCCTTGGATTTTTGCCTTTATGACATTTGCCGGAAGTTTAAGCTCCAATTTCCGTTCATTAAAAGAAGTTATAGTACATCCATTTCCAATTTTTCTAGCGATGTTGATCTTACATGCCTTGATGCCGATTTGGGCCTGGGGCGTCGGTCATATCGCTTTTTCTGATGATGCTTACACGATTACTGGGCTCATTTTGGGAATGGTCATCCCAACTGGGGTCACGAGTTTCATTTGGGTTTCTATCTATAAAGGAAATATACCGCTCGTCTTATCGGTCATTTTAATTGACACCCTGCTATCGCCAATCCTTGTACCATTCTCGCTTTCGCTATTTATCGGTCAACAAGTTGAAATGGATTTCCTACATATTATGAAAGGTCTTCTAGGCATGGTTGTCATCCCTTCCCTGATTGGGATGTTGTTAAATCAAATAACAAAGGGGAAAATTAACCAGCAATTAGGAATACGTCTCGCTCCGTTTTCAAAAATCAGTATTGGCTTTGTTGTCATGCTTAACGGGGCAGTTGTTGCTCCCTATTTAAAACATATAAATTTAAAACTTGTTAGTATTACGATGACCGTCTTTTTCATCGCCTTAACAGGGTACATGTTTTCTTTCCTGTTGGGCTTGTTAATGAAAAGGGATCGAGATACGGTCATCACACTGACCTTCACAGGTGGGATGAGAAATATCAGTGCAGGTGCTGTACTTGCCGTCTCCTTTTTTCCGGCGGCAGTTGCCGTGCCGGTAGTTGTAGGCATGCTTTTTCAACAAGTCCTGGCATCAACAAATGGACATTTTCTCGATCGCTATTATAATAAAAAAGTAGAAAAACAGGAATCAGTTATTTTATAGAAAAAAGAGGGTGTTTTAAAAAATGAATGACTTAACCAAAAAAGATAGCGGATTTTTGTCAGGAGTGCAGGGCATTCAGTGGGCTGTCTTTATGCTTACGAATATTATCGCGGTGCCTGTTGTTGTTGGAGCAGCCTTTCATATGTCACCTGCAGAAATTTCAACCTTTATGCAGCGAATGCTCTTAGTTTCTGGCGCCGCCACGCTAATTCAAGTGTTTATTGGTCATCGCCTGCCTGTCGTCGAAGGAGCAGCCGGAATGTGGTGGGCCATTTTTATTCTTCTTGGGACGATGTGTGCTCCAGGGGAACAGGGGCTGCTTCTGCAGCAATTGGAAATGGGCCTTATCATCGCTGGGATATTTCTTGCCATCCTAGGTTTTCTCCCGATTATTGAAAAAGTCCGCAATCTATTTACCCCAATCGTGACAGGTGTTTATTTAATCCTGCTGGTTGCCCAGCTAAGCGGCTCCTTTTTCAAAAGTATTCTGGGCATCACCGCAACAAGCCAGCTAAATGGGAAAATTGCTGGAATTTGTTTCATTGAAATTGTCATTATCTTATTCATTTCCTTGAAAGCAAAAGGGATTTGGAAGAGCATGGGACCGCTTATTGGGATTGTTGTCGGCTGGTCACTGTTCCATTTTTTCGGATTCAATCATGTAGGAAAAACATATGAGCCTGCAAGCTGGTTTGCGATACCGCAACTTCTAGAGTGGGGATTCCCTAAATTTGATGCTGGGATTGTCTTGACATCGATCATTACCTCGGTCGTTCTGATTTCGAACGTCATTGCCAGTATATTAGTAGTTGGAATTGCCTTAGAAAAAGAAGTGAAGCCAAAACAGTATCAAAAGGGTATTTTTGGGAATGGGGTAAATTTATTCGTTTCCGGCATTTTTTCTGTTGTAGGAGTGGTTCCCTTGTCCGTCTCGGCCGGATTTATTACAACAACGGGAATTAAAAAGATGCGCCCATTGATTATAGGTGCTGTATTAATTATGGCTGCGGGATTTTTCCCTTATATTGGCGGGTTTTTAGCTACGCTGCCATTAGAAGTTGCCTATGCTTCCTTATTTATTCCCTTTTCGCAAATGATGGGCTTTGGTATTCGCGACCTTATGGGGCAGGAGCCGTCTCCTCGAAATTTATTGGTCATTGGCCTTTCACTTATGGTCGGGATTGGGATGATGTTTTTGCCTCCTGAAGCGTTTGAAAGTGTCGCACCATGGCTTCGTAACATCGCCGCAAACGGATTGCTCGTCGGCTTAATTTTCTGTTTATTGCTGGAGCACGTGCTGTTTCGGGAAAAGAAGCGTACAGAAAGTACAAACAATTAGAAGATCATTTATTAAAATGGGGCTGGGGATATTTTTACCCTGGCTCTTTTCGACCGATAGGAAAGTATCCTTTCCTTATCAGGCATAAGTGCAACTACGCCTCATGAACCGCCCTAACGGACTCACCAATCGGCGAGTTTTCTTTATTGTGTTAAACTATTAATAAAAAGGAGTCCACACCAGATGAATATCATCGACCTACATTGTGACGCATTGATGAAACTTCAAGAGGCAAAAGGGAGATTACGATTTGCGGATGCGCCTGAATTGCAAACGAATAAAGCTCGATTACATCAAGGGAAAGTTAAGGTACAATGCTTTGCGATTTTTATTGAACCGGAAATTAAGGTTGAACAGAAATTTCAGGTTGCCCTCGAGCAAATCGATTATTTTTACAAGGAAGTGCTTGGAAAAAACCCAGATATGGTTCATATAAAAGAATGGTCTGATTTTGACCGGCTCAAAATTGGTCAGATTGGAGCGATGTTAACACTTGAAGGCGTGGATGCGATTGGCAACGATTTAACAAAGCTGCATATTCTTTATCGGCTTGGTGTCCGGTCTGTCGGTCTGACCTGGAATAATGCGAATCTTGCAGCGGACGGTGCTGGTGAACCACGAGGGGCCGGGCTTACGCTTTTTGGAAAAGAGATTGTCGAGTTTAATAACCAGCATCAGATCCTGACAGATGTCTCTCATTTAAGTGACAAGGGGATTTGGGAGGTCATTGAATCGGCCAAATATCCGATTGCGAGTCACTCCAACGCGAGGGCGCTTTGCCAGCATCCGCGTAACTTAACGGATGAACAGGCGGGTGCAATGTTTGCGAAGGGCGGAATGATTCATGTTGTTTACCATCCGCCTTTTATAAAAGAATCAGGAGAGGCGAAGATTTATGACCTTGTGAAGCATATTGATCATTTTTGCTCATTGGGCGGGGTGAAGCAAATTGGCCTTGGTTCCGATTTTGACGGCATCTCAATCTTTGTTAAGAACTTAGAGGACGCTTCAAAAAGTCAAAACCTCATTAATGAACTGTTAAAGTACTATAAAGAGGAAGAGGTAAGAGGCTTTGCCTGCGAAAATTTCCTTGACCATCGACCGGGGGTAGGACGATGAAAGCTAGAGAAAAAGGAATCACTGTTGGCAAGCTGTCAACAGGGGTGAAAAACTGCATTACAGATGTTGAAGGTGTAATGGTTGGCCATGTGACACTTGATTTCTCTCTTGATAACGATGGAAATGAGTATGCATGTACAGGGGTAACGGCAATTTTGCCTCATGGAGGTAATTTGTTTAAAGAGAAAGTCACGGCTGCTAGTTATGTCATAAACGGATTTGGGAAAACGACCGGGCTTGTGCAATTGAATGAATTAGGGGTGCTTGAATCGCCAATTATGTTAACCAATACTTTTGGTGTTCCGGCTGTGACCCAGGGAACGTTAGAGTATATGCTGGCGGAAAGTCCCGAGATTGGCGAGACAACGGGTACCATCAATATTGTGGTTGGGGAATGCAACGACAGTTACTTGAATTCAATTCGTCTGTTCCCTGTTAAACCGGAGCATGCTATTGAAGCAATTAAGAACGCCTCCTGTGATCAGGTTGCCGAGGGGGCTGTTGGAGCGGGAAAAGGGATGATTTGCTTTGGCTATAAAGGCGGGATTGGATCATCATCTAGAATCGTTGAAGAGTATACGGTTGGCTGCTTAGTTCTCAGCAATTTTGGCAAGAAAGAAGAACTGCAACGGCTGCGTTATTCAGCAGGTGATGGATTGTCGGAAACCTCCGATGGCTCGATTATTATTGTCCTGGCAACCGATACCCCGTTAAGTGACCGGCAATTACTGCGGGTAGCGAAACGATGCGGTATTGGACTTGGCCGAACGGGAAGCCATTTCAGCCATGGCAGCGGCGATATTGTCATTGCTTTTTCAACTGCGCAAAAAATGGCGCATTTTTCTGATGAAATGGTGGAGACCCGGACACAGCTTCGCGAGGACCATCTAATAATGAACCAGCTATTTACGGCTGCATCCGAAGCTGCAGAGGAAGCCATTCTAAATTCACTGTCTCAAGCAGCCACAACTAAAGGAAGATTGGGACGAATCGTAAATCATCTTAATTTTTACAAAGAGGAGTAGGGACATTGTATCTTACCATAAAAGAAACAGCAGAATACTTATCGGTTCCTGAGGCAACCATCAAGAGCCTCATCCAACAAAAGAAAATTCGAGCCCTGTTTGATGGCAGCGAGTATTTAATTTATAAAGACCAATTCACGACCCATCTAAAACAAGTAGAAAAATACAAACACTTAGTCGAAGAAATCCTTAGCGAACCAATCCCGGAAGATCTTGATATAAAGGACGAAGATTAAGTGCAGCAAAAAGTCCATAAAGCGTGAGGCAATAATATGATAAATATTTTCCTAAAAAGAGTCTATGAACCTGTTGACGAAGCGGACGGGCAGAGAATTTTAATTGACCGGCTCTGGCCGCGGGGAATATCGAAAGAGGAAGCTAGAGTGACCTATTGGCTTAAGGATGCAGCACCAAGCAGCGAGCTAAGAAAGTGGTTCGGACATCTGCCTGAGAGGTTCGAGGAATTTCAACGCCGCTACCTTCAGGAGCTTCGCACCAATGAACAGCAATCCCGTGCTGTAGACCAAATTATTGAATGGTCTTCAAACAGGACAGTGACACTGCTATATGGAGCTAAAGATCCAATACATAATCACGCACAGGTTCTAAAGGAAGAATTGATCTTTAGGATGGACAAATAGACGAAAGCAATAAGATTACTAAAAGGAGGCTGAAAATTCAGCCTCCTTTTGGTACTAATTTATAGGATCATGTATTTAAATCACGTAAAGAAATACACTTAGAAAATGGGCCAGGCTTCCAAGCAAAATAAAAATATGAAAAATCTCATGAAAGCCCATGTATTTTGATTGTAAAAACTTCGGCTTTGCTCCGTAAATAACCCCGCCGATGGTATAGAAGATTCCCCCAAGGATTAATAAAAACAAACCGACCGGGTTTAATCTACCGGTTAGCGGCGAGAAAACAAATACAATCATCCAGCCCATTGCTAAATACAAGGCAGTCGAAATCCAGCGCGGGCAATTAAACCAAACCATTTTAAAAACAACTCCGCTTAATGCCACCGCTGCAATAATCGAAAATAGAATCGCACCCGTTTTTCCGTTCAAGCTAATAAAACAAAAAGGAGTGTAGGTACCGGCAATTAACACAAAAATCATTGAATGGTCGAGTCGTCTTAAAAAGGCAATCACCGTATCCCTGGCAATGACCATGTGATAGGTGGCCGATGCCGAATAAAGCAGGATCATGCTTACGCCGAAGATGATAACCGCTGTGATGGTTAAAGGTGAGGTTGTTGTCATTGCAGCCTTGATCACCATCGCAAGGAGTCCGACAAATGCCAAAACAGCTCCTGCTAAATGGGTCAGTCCATTGATAGGTTCCCGAATATAATTGTTCATTTTAATATCCTCCTAGCGCAACATGTGGTTTTGATAACTACGTATAATGATACTAACATATCTACATCTAGTCAACACCCAAATAGTTAGGTATAATAAAAAATATTACGTTAATGAGCGGGGTTTTTTACGATGGAAAATATCATTCAAATTATCGATTCGCTTGGCCTGGAAACGAGTTTAAACTTGGAGGAGATTCCAAATATTGATTTATATATGGACCAAGTGATTCAATTATTCGAAAATAAATTTAATGATACAAAGAGGAATGAGGATGAAAAAATCCTTACCAAAACGATGATTAATAACTATGCAAAAGGAAAGCTTATTTTTCCGATTCAAAATAAGAAATATTCGAAAGAGCATCTGATCTTAATGAGCTTGATTTATCAGCTTAAAGGGGCACTTTCTATCAATGATATTAAGGTAACCCTTGATGGGGTTAATAAGAAGATTATCAAAGAGGAGGTAAATTTAGATTCTTTCTATTCTAGTTATCTGAATTTAACGAGCCAAAATGTCGCGGACTTTAGAGGGGACATAGAGGAAAGAGTGAAGGATGTTAAGGAAGAAATTACTGAGAATGAACAAGGGAATTCGCCCTATCTTGAGCAGGTGCTTATGATTTCATCGCTCGTGCATATGAGCAATTTGTATCGAAAAGTGGCGGAAAAGCTTGTCGATGACATCGTTGTTGAAAAGGAAGGAAAGCGTCAAAAGTGATGATTGACGCTATTCTTTGGTATCAATACTAATATCTTTGATGCCTGACCCGACTTCGATTTTTTCAGATGAGCAATTTTGAATTTTTATAGAATCTGCCCGATTGTTGCCCCCATAAACTTTTATTGCGGCCCCGGCTTTTATAAAATTATTGAAGGAAATATGATTCAAAACCACATTCCTGGCCCGATACTGAACGGCAATCACGGGGTTTCCTTTGTAGTCATAATCGGAGTCACCAATCAAGGTAAAATGGTTAATGACTACATTTTTATAGGCGGAAACCACCATCCCGCGGGGTGGGGAATCTTTATATAAATCGGAAAAAATCGGTGCAATCGCAGCAAGATTTACAGCGCTGATATTGAAAGCTGACTTCGATTCCGCATCAGTGCTTTTGTGATGGCCGATATGGCGGAAATTATAGGACCGGTTATCATTAACAGAAATATGGCCAACGATTGCGATGTTGGAAGCGGCAGAGGAATTTTGATGGGCTTTAATTTCGACCCCTCCAAAGCACCTCGCCGAAGAGTTATAAACTAGCAAGACATTTCTTGAGCCATCATCAATTTCAAAACCATTAGAATTTGAAAAACCTTTCCGATGGGCCCGGCCGCTTGTGTCGCACATATGGCAGCGAGAGATAAAGATATAATCGCTATGATGGGTGGTAATTCCGTCATCTCCAAAGCCATAACCAGTTAAGTTGTCGAGCCAAACATACTTGCTCCCGCCCCTGGCCCGATAACCGTCGCCTGCATAATTGTACAGTGTCGACGAAATATCAAAACAGTGAAGCCCCGGATTCATTGCTTCGACATCTTTGACCCAGCCATATGTAACATTTGCGTAGGTCAAACAACTTGAATGATTGCCCCATGTACTTGTTTTTGCCACGTTGCCGAGCCTTTCCACATTCCAGTCCAAGGTCATCCCCTGAACGACAAGATGGTGATTTCCACGCCAATGGTTTGAGTTGGTTATCAATCTAGTACCCTTAACAGCCTGGTCATGCAGCCGAATCGTTGTGACTCCTTTTCCAGCTCCAACGAGCCATGTACAAGATGGCAGACGGATTCCCTTAACGATAAAGACACCCGGAGGTACAATCACCTTTATCCGTCCGCGGCCGATTGCCTTTTTAAAAGCAGCTGTGGAGTCAGTTTTTCCGTCACCGACAGCACCAAAATCTGCAACATTCACTTCCTTTGTTATATTTCCCCTCAAACGGTCATATTCTCGATCCAGCTTGTCTTTCCAATCAGGAATCACATTCCCTTCAACATCCATAAAAATCCGCGTTGGTTCTAAAATCCCTGAACGTTTAGCTGAAAGACGGAATAAGCCCTCGTGAATTTTTTCTGAAAAAGAAAGCGGATGCCCTTTTACAGTGATTGATGAACTTAGATTCTTGCGGCATTGCTCAAATAATTGTTCTGTTTCTTGTAGCACCTGTTTCATATCAAGACGTTTTCCGGTAATTTCAGCAAGCAGCTCTTTATTTTTCCGCGGATCATGGGTTTCATCGTAAGTAGTCATTTCTATTCACTCCCTAAGAAGCCTGTTACGACCTATTATAGCCTGTTGAACGATTAAAGGAAAAGGTACCGTTTTCGTCGAAGTTTAAGTAATGGTTAAAGCTGTTTATACTGTATGCTGAGAAATGGCTCCATTACATCGCCCTCCTAATTGGACAATGATGAAAGTTTTTTGTTCGTTTCTGTAAATTTTAACAAGTTTCTGACACTTTGAAGTCCACGGATAATTTTTTCAAAAAGAAAAATACTAACAAATGTTCGGAGGTGGACATTTAATGGAACAGGATTTTGAAAAAATATACGAACAATACAAGCAGCAAAGTGAGCAGCAGGCCCAAATGGAAGCGAATCAACCTAATAAGGATGGAAAAGAAGCGTTCGTCGCGGTCAGAAAAAACGATGGTGGAGATCTTATTGCTTTTAAGACAAATACAGGGCTGGAGCTGGATTATATAACGGCCCTAGAGGAAGCAAAGGAAGGAAAGATTGCCAATATCGATGTTTTTCATAAGTACTGGAGAGACATCATCCGAAGCGCGCCGGACGGGATTAGAGAAAATAATCTTGATCATTTACCCGAATTCTAATGAGCACCTAAGTATGAAACAGAGCTTTACCCCAAGGGGTAAAGCTTTATCCTACAATAAGACAACTAAGATTTTTTTGCATGATTATATATAAACTTAATAGCAAAGTATATTACATATACACTAGAAAGGTTTAAATTTATGTCAATTGAATCTATTGTCATCATACTTATGTGGGGTATGGGCCTTGTTTCCTTCCTATTTATACCGAAGAATCGCATGAGAAGATTTATCCTTGCCCATCTTTTTTGTCAATCACTTACGTGGCTGTCTTCTTTATTTCATGTACAATTTGACCTGCTAACATTTCCGTTTAGAGAGTTTCCAAACGCCACAGACTTACTAGTAACTACTGAATACTTTTTTTATCCAACCTTTTGTGCGTTTTACATCATTTTTGAGCCAAAAGAGAACTATTTCTTTCGTCTAATCTATTTATCCTTCTGGATTACAGGGTTAACAATGATCGATTTATTGGTTGAAAGGTATACAAACTTGATTGAATATGTCCATTATTCTTGGTATTGGACATGGGTGAATTTCTTTATTTTGTTTGCTGTTACGAACATTCTCTACCAATGGTTTTTTAAAGATAAAGCACTGTTTCGAGAGGATGAGGGGGTCACAAGATGAAATTAGAATGGGGCATTTTAATTTCTGTGTGGCTTGTTATTACAGGATTGATATTTATTATTCCAAGAAATAAACGACGTTTAGCGATTGTCGCCTTCTTTTTCAAACAAGTAATAACCTGGATTGCAGGGTTAGTTGTAGTTGAATATCAATTACTTACGTATCCCATCCGTCTTTTTTCAGGAATAAATCGATCAAGCTTTACTTATGAGTATTTTGTATACCCGGTTATTTGCGGTGTATTTAATGCGTATTACCCTAATTCCCGCGGAAAAATATATAAGTTCTTGTACTATATTGCATACTGTACCGTGCTTACAGTTCCAGAAGCTTTTTTAGAAAAAAAGACAGACTTGATCCATTATATCCATTGGAATTGGTATTGGTCATGGATCACATTATTTATCACATTTTGGATGACTAGATGCTTTTGTGTATGGTTTTTCAATGGTCTGGCAAAAGAAATGGATTAAATTTCACCTTAGGAATAGTTTTGTTTTTCGGAAAGGATAAGCTTTCAGCACAAAAACACATGGCGATTTCTAGGAAATGCCATGTGTTTTTGTGATTGATTTGATTATTTGTCTCACTCTGCTAAATTAGGCTTAAGTTCGTATTGCTTGATTTTTTCCTCATAACTTAAGGTAACGCCAATTTCATCCCAGCCGTTAAGGAGCATTTGTTTCGGGTATGGTGCAATCTCGAAGTTTATTTCAAAGCCCTCATTATCATAGACCATTTGTTCCTCAAGGTTTACGGTTAATGTGTACTCCTCGGATTCGGCTTTTTTCATAATCGTTTGGACTTGTTCCTCGCTAACTTGAATCGCGAGGATGCCATTTTTCACGCAGTTGTTTTTAAAAATATCGGCATAGCTAGGGGCGATAATGATTTTGAACCCAAAATCTTGTACAGCCCAGGGAGCGTGTTCACGAGAGGAACCGCAGCCAAAGTTTTCTCCAGCTACTAAAATAGATGCGTGTTTATATTTTGAATCATTTAAAGGAAAATCGGGACGAGGCTTCCCATTGTCGTCAAAACGCCAGTGGTAAAATAAGAATTGCCCAAAGCCGGTGCGTTCGATTCGCTTTAAAAACTGTTTCGGAATTATTTGGTCAGTGTCGACATTGGTCCGGTTCAAGGGACAAACAAGGCCTTGGTGAGTACGAAGAGGTTCCATTTATATTACCTCCTGTTCCTGTGCAGTAAACTTACGGACATCAACAAAGTGACCAGCAACCGCGGCAGCCGCAGCCATTTCCGGACTGACAAGGTGGGTGCGTGCCCCGTTTCCTTGACGACCTTCAAAGTTACGGTTAGAAGTTGACGCACAGCGCTCTCCGGCGGGGACAATGTCATCATTCATTGCCAAGCACATACTGCATCCGGCTTCGCGCCATTCAAAGCCAGCTTCTTTAAAGATTTGATCCAAGCCTTCTTTTTCGGCTGAGAGCTTGACACTAAAAGATCCGGGAACGACAATTGCTTTCACAGTAGGGCTAACCTTCCGGCCCCGAACGACCTCGGCTGCTTTTCGTAAGTCACTTAAACGTGAATTTGTGCACGAGCCGATAAACACATGATCGATTTTTACAGTAGAAATTGGCTGTCCAGCTTCAAGCCCCATATAGGAGAGAGCCCTGCTGATTTCATCCCTTTCGCTCGGCTTGTCTCTTTCGGCAGGATTCGGAACGGCTGCTGTAATCGGGATACACATGCCTGGATTCGTTCCCCAGGTCACCTGCGGCTCGACTTCAGCAGCATCGATTTCAACGAATGCATCATAGGCGGCGCCTTCATCGGTAGCAAGGGCGCGCCATTTAGTCACTGCTTCGTCGAACGCCTCACCTTGTGGGACATGTCGTCTCCCTCTTAAGTATTCAAATGTCGTTTCATCCGGAGTGATGAGTCCTGCTCTGGCACCAGCTTCAATTGACATATTACAAACAGTCATCCGCTCTTCCATAGATAGGGCGCGAATCGCTTCACCTGTGTATTCCATCACATAACCGGTTCCAAATTGCACGCCAAATTTCCCGATGATTGCTAAGATTAGGTCTTTCGCAGTAACACCTATTCCGAGCTTCCCATTTACTTTGACATTTAGCGTTTTTGGCGGTGCCTGCCAAAGGGTTTGTGTCGCAAGGACATGCTCAACTTCGCTAGTGCCAATTCCAAAAGCAAGAGCCCCGAATGCTCCATGTGTTGAGGTATGGCTATCACCGCAGACAATCGTTTTTCCGGGCTGGGTTAGACCAAGCTCTGGACCAATCACATGGACAATCCCGTTATCCGGGTGATGAATATCAGCTAATGTTACGCCGAATTCTTGGCAATTTTGTTGTAAGGTATCGATTTGCTTTTTCGAAATAGGATCATTAATTACTTGACGTTGGCGGGTTGGGACATTGTGATCCATCGTCGCGAAGGTAAGGTCCGGGCGGCGGACCTTGCGCCCGTTCATTCGTAAGCCCTCAAATGCTTGAGGAGAGGTCACTTCGTGAACGAGGTGCAAATCAATATAAAGTAAATCCGGTTTCCCTTCTTCCTGATGGACAACATGCTGTTCCCAAATTTTTTGGATAATCGTTTTTGGTGTCTGCATAGCTTCCTTCCTCACGTTAATAGATTTATATATTGGTGTAATTGGCGGAAAAGCCGCTTTACTCTGGGATAGCGTGCTTCAACTGTTGGATAGCGTGCTCCAACTGTCGTAAAGCTTACGCCAACTGTCGGATACGCAATTCAACTGTCGCCAAGCACACGCCAACTGTCGTAAAACCCACACCAACTGTCGGATAGCGTGCTTCAACTGTCGGATAGCGCACTCCAACTGTCGATTAACCTCATTTCAATAGATTGTAAGGGTAAACCGCCAATCTAAGTCGGTTTACCCCCAAAAATAATCAAAAATAACAACTTGCGATACACTTAGAAGCTGTTTGCGTTTTAATAAAATCGACGATTAGCTTCGTCATTTCCGTGGTGCCTACCTGGCGGCCATTTTCAACCCGCAGATCAGCGGTATGGAAGCCGGCATCAAGCGCACTTTGGACAGCATCCTCTATCATTTTTGCCTCATCATTCAATCCAAAGGAGTATCTTAGCATCAGTGCTGCTGAGAGAATCATCGCGACTGGATTAGCAACACCTTTACCGGCAATGTCCGGCGCCGATCCGTGCACTGGTTCGTATAGACCAACCCCAGACTCATTTAAGCTGGCAGAAGGGAGCAAACCTAGTGAACCTGTTAACACTGACGCTTCATCGCTTAAAATATCGCCAAACATATTCTCGGTAACAATGACATCGAAATGAGTTGGATTCGTAATTAGCTTCATCGCAGCAGCATCGACCAAAACATGTTCAACCGCTACATCTGGATACTTAGCTTTTTTTTCTTCAACAATTTCCCGCCATAGCTTGCTGGATTCCAGCACATTCGCCTTATCAACAGAAGTTAGACGGCCGCGGCGGCCTTGAGCAGCCTCAAAAGCTTTGTCAACAATTCTCTCAATCTCACAACGGGAATAAGCAAGCGTATCAACCACCGACTGACCATTATCCCGGCGTTCACTTGGAGTTCCAAAATAAAGTCCGCCCGTTAATTCACGGACAATAAGGAGGTCGCTTCCAGAAATGACTTCTTCCTTAAGCGGCGAAGCATGGAGCAGGTTTTTGAATCCTTTAATCGGTCTTAAGTTGGCATATAAGTCAAGTGCTTTGCGAATGCCAAGTAAGCCGCGTTCAGGACGTAAGTGGGAGGGATTTTGATCCCATTTAGGCCCGCCGACAGCTCCAAGTAATACAGCATCGGCATGCTTACAGGCATCAACAGTTGATTCCGGCAGAGGAGTGCCATAAAGGTCAATGGCTGCTCCTCCGATTTCATGAGTCTCGAAACTAAACGAGTGATTAAATTCTTCAGCAATGGCATTTAATACATCCTTGGCAGATTCAATAACTTCCTTGCCGATCCCATCACCGGGAAGTAAGACAATATGCTTTTTCACTAGAAGCAACCTCCTTATTTATTAAAAAAATATCTTGGTGCCTGACACCATTTGGTAAAAAAAACCGGAAGGTGCCTGACACCCTTTAACAAAAATTAACAAAAATTAAAGTTTTATAGTGCTGCTGGTTGTTTTACCATTGCTGTTTGGTTAAAGAATACTCGGTTTACGGCGTTTAGGAATGCTTTTCCTGATGCTTCTAATACGTCTTGTGCGGAGCCGCGGCCGCTGACGTTAGTTCCGTTCACGGTCATTTTGACATGGACCTCTGCAAGGGCATCGCGGCCGCGCCCCACTGAACTTAGGTTAAAATCAGTCAAATGAATTTCTTCTTTAATAAGTGCCTCTAAAGTGTTATATAGTGCTTCAACACTTCCGCTGCCTGTACGAGCAGTTTCCACATGGACCCCCTCAGGTGTGGTCAGGGCGACAGTTGCCGTCGGGAGGTTCGCTGAGCCATACTGAACCTGAAAAGCAACAAGCTCGTATTTTTTCACATCGACAGCTGCAGTTTGAATATCGATTAAAATCGTAAACAAGTCTTCGTCGGTTACTTCTTTTTTCCGGTCTGTTAACTGTTTAAATGACTGAAACGCTTCATTTAGTTTCTCAGGAGACAATTCAAAGCCCATATGCTCAATTTTATCCTTGAAGGCATGGCGGCCTGAATGCTTACCTAGAACAAGGTCATTGGAACTAACGCCGACTAATTCTGGGGTAATAATTTCATAGGTTAAGGTATTTTTTAGCACGCCATCCTGATGGATACCGGATTCATGGGCAAAAGCATTTTTTCCGACAACGGCTTTATTAGCTGGAACCTTCATACCGGTAAAGCGGCTCACTAAGTCGCTAGTTCGTTTAATTTCTTTTAAAACTAGATTTGTAGTGAAAGGGTAGCGATCCTTACGAATATTTAAAGCGACGGCAATTTCCTCCAAGGAGGCGTTGCCAGCCCGTTCGCCGATTCCATTAATCGTACCCTCCACTTGGGTAACGCCGTTTTCGATAGCTGCCAGCGAATTTGCCACGGCCATTCCTAAGTCATCATGGCAATGACAGGATAATGCGGCTTTATGGATATTGGGGACGTTTTCCCGCACGTAGCGGAACATTCGACCATATTCTTCCGGTGTTGTATAACCAACCGTATCTGGCAGATTAATAACAGTTGCCCCTGCATCGATGACTTTGGTTATGATTTGCACGAGAAAATCAAGATCCGACCGGGAAGCATCTTCTGCTGACCATTCAACATGCGGGAACCTTTTTCTTGCATAAGATACCATGTCGACGGCTATTTGCGAGACTTCCTCAGGTGTTTTCAATAGTTTATATTGCATATGAATAGGGGAGGTGGCCAGGAAAACATGTAATCTTGGTTCAGCTGCATCTTTTAAAGCATCCCACGCAATGTCAATGTCCGATTTTGTTGCCCTTGCTAGTCCTGTGATCGAAGAGTTTTTAATCGTTTGGGCAATCGCTCTTACTGCTTCGAAATCTCCTTGGGAGGAAGCCGGAAAGCCGGCCTCCATAATGTCCACACCAAAGCGCTCAAGCTGTCTGGCAATTTCCAATTTCTCCAGCTGGTTTAAATTAACACCAGGGGATTGCTCACCATCGCGTAAGGTTGTATCAAAGATGTTAACGTGAACCATGGACCACCACTTCTTTCTTTGCATTTACTGGTTTTTTAATAAATGGCATTAACGCGCGAAGCTCGCGGCCGACTACCTCAATTTGATGATTGTTTTCACTGCGATTGATTGCGTTAAACTGCGGGCGATTCGCTTGGTTCTCTAAAATCCAGCCCTTTGCGAATGCGCCTGTTTGGATATCTTTTAAAATATCTTTCATCCGCGCTTTCGTATCTTCGTTAACAACGCGAGGTCCTGAAACGAAATCGCCCCATTGTGCTGTATCAGAGATAGAGTAGCGCATGTTTTCTAAGCCGCCTTCGTATAAAAGGTCTACGATTAATTTCAATTCATGTAAACACTCAAAATAGGCAACTTCAGGCTGATAACCGGCTTCGACAAGTGTTTCGAAGCCCGCTTTGATTAGAGCAGTAGTTCCGCCGCAAAGAACGGCCTGTTCACCGAATAAATCTGTTTCGGTTTCTTCTTGGAATGTCGTTTCAAGCACACCCGCACGAGCTGCCCCGATTCCTTTCGCGTAGGCTAGGGCAACATCCCGTGCCTGCCCGCTGTGATCTTGGTAAACGGCATAGAGGGCCGGTACTCCAGCGCCTTCTGAATAGGTGCGGCGAACCAAATGTCCCGGTCCTTTTGGCGCTACTAGAAAAACATCGACATCGGCCGGAGGTACGATTTGGCTAAAATGAATGTTGAAGCCATGGGCAAAAACAAGGGCGTTGCCAGCTTCCAGATTTGGTTTAATGCTTTCTTCATACACCTTTGGCTGCATTTCATCGGGAAGGAGGACCATTACCACATCGGCTGCGGCTGTTGCTTCGGCTACTGAACGAACGTCAACACCATCTTCAACTGCCTTATCCCATGATTTCCCGCCACGTAATCCAACTACGACATCAAAGCCGCTTTCCTTTAAGTTAAGAGCGTGGGCATGGCCTTGTGAACCATAGCCGATAACTGCGATTTTTTTCCCTTGTAAAACTTCCTCTTGAATATCTCCGTTATAAAGTACTTTTACCATTATTAATCATCCTTTCAAGAATATTATTATTTTAATAGTGAATATGTTGCTAGATCGTTAACCTGTGGCTGGTGGCCGCGTAAAAAGGCGGTTAATCCTGTTCTGGCAATTTCTTTAATTCCATAAGGGCGCAAGAGTTCGATTAGGGCATCAATTTTTTCCGGCCTGCCAGTGATTTGGACGGCTAAGCTTTCCTTGCTGACGTCGATAATCGAAGCGCGGAATGGATCAATAATGCCGTTGATTTCGCTGCGGAGCTGTGAGCTGCTCGCCACTTTGATAAGCGCCAGCTCTCTAACGACAATCGCCTTATCGGTAATATCGGAAACTTTTAACACATCAATTTGCTTGTTTAATTGTTTTGTTACCTGTTCGAGACGCTGCTCATCTTCAATCTCAACAACAAGGGTCATTTTTGAAATACCTTCCGTTTCGGCAGGACCGACTGAGATACTTTCGATATTAAATTGCCGCCTTTGTAATAGGCCGGTAACACGATTGAGGACACCGCTTCGGTCTTGAACTGTTAAGGTTATGATTCGTTTCATGAAGGTTTCACCCCAATCATTTCATGGATTCCTTTTCCAGGAGCAATCATTGGAAAAACTTTTTCCTGCTGCAGCACGCGGCAATCTACAAGAACTGGGCCATCATGGGCAAACAGCTCAGGCAAGGAGGTGATGAGGTCCTCCTCGTTGTCAATTTTCATCCCGCGAATCCCATAGCTGTCAGCGAGCTTAACAAAATCAGGCTGAGTATGGAGAATCGATTCAGAAATCCGGTTGCCGTGCAGTAATTCCTGCCACTGCCGAACCATACCAAGAGCTCCATTATTAACGATGATAATTTTGACTGGCAGGTTTCGTTCGTATATAACGGATAGCTCTTGCAGTGTCATTTGGAAACCGCCGTCGCCGACAAAAGCTACAACTGTACTTTCCGGTGAAGCTATTTGTGCCCCAATGGCAGCAGGGAAGCCGAAGCCCATTGTTCCTAGTCCGCCTGAAGTAATCCAGCGATGCGGCTCTCTAAAAGTGTAGTACTGGGCTGCCCACATTTGGTGCTGGCCAACATCTGTTGTAACAATAGCCTCCCCGTTAGTGACTTTATGAACTGCTTCAATCAACCACTGTGGACACATTCCGTCTGGATTGTGTTTATACCAAAGTGGATATTCCTGTTTATATTGATGGAGTGTTTCCAGCCATGCCATGATTTCGGGTGATTCCGCTGTTTGATCGATTAATTCAACTAATGCCTCTTTTGCATCGGATACAATCGGTATTTGGGTTGGTACATTTTTACCGATTTCCGCCGGGTCGATATCGATGTGGGCGACCTTCGCATGGGGCGCAAAGTGTTTAAGATTACCTGTTAACCTGTCATCGAACCGGGCGCCAAAATTGACGAGTAAATCAGTTTCATGTAAAGCCATATTTGCTGCGTAGGTTCCATGCATGCCGCCCATCCCTAACGAGAGCGGGCTATCAGCCGGAAATGCGCCAAGTCCAAGTAATGTCGTCACGACCGGAAGCTGATGTTTTTCGGCAAAAGCAGTTAATTCTCTGGACGCTTTTCCATGGAGTACCCCTGCTCCTGCGAGTATGACGGGCTTTTTTGCTTTGGCAATTGAATCTGCCAGTTTTTTAATCTGCAATGGATTTGGCTTTGTTGTTGGCTGGTACCCTGGTAAATCGATACATGCTTCTTCAGGTTCCTCAACTAGAACTCCAGCCGAAATGTCTTTTGGAATGTCGACTAAAACTGGGCCCGGCCGGCCGGTAGAAGCAATATGAAAAGCTTCCTTCACGATTCTTGGCAAGTCAGAAATGGATTGCACCTGATAATTATGTTTGGTGATTGGCGTCGTAATCGCCATTACATCAGCTTCTTGGAAGGCATCAGTTCCAATGACGCTGCGTGCAACCTGCCCTGTGAATACCACGAGCGGTAAGGAATCCATCATCGCATCTGTAATTCCAGTAACCAAGTTTGTAGCACCCGGTCCTGAAGTAGCAATAACTACACCAGGCCTGCCGGTAATTCGGGCATATCCCTCGGCCGCATGGATCATTCCCTGCTCGTGACGGAAAAGAATGTGTTTAATGGTGCCTTGGGCCCGATAGATAGCGTCGTAAATCGGCAGGACAGCACCTCCCGGATACCCAAATAATGTGTCAACACCTTCGCTTTTTAATAGGTCAATGAGAAGGTCTGCACCTGTTTTAGGTGCGGTACTGGTTAGGAATTCCAGCTGTTTTGCTTCTACTTTCACGTCGTAATCCCTCCTTATGGATGATTGAATATTTGAAAAATTGAGTGTGTAACTTTGTTTTCAATACATAGTAAAAGGCCTTTTCGTCCCCGAATAAACTGCAATCTAGAACATCTAAGCAGAATAATCGGGGAGAAAAGACCTCTTTTTCTCGGTACCACCCGGTTTTACAGTAACCTTACGGATACTGACTTATGAAGCGACAACTAAATTAGAAAACGCTTCTTTTGGTAACAGGTGATCGGTTAAGACCACCCGATTGAGCCTACTAAAGTAATAATGGTTCAGCTCAACACTCAGGGATGATGTCGGAATAAGTTGTATTACTGGGCTTCCAGCAACCCCAGCTCTCTGAAAATACCATTTCTTATTCCTTTATTCCCGTCATCGATTTTTTTATTAAAATGTCAGTTTTTTTAGTACCGTAACTTCTTAGGAAGGGGAGGGGTACTAGTGAATCCCTATATTTTCATAACCCCGCCCGTATTAGCAGAGGTGACAAGTTTTGCATATTTTGCTAGATAACCAGTTTTGATTTTCGGCTCAGGCTTCACCCATGAACTGCGTCTTTCTGCCAATTCCTCCTCATCAACGAGGAGTTCTATGGAACGTGCTGGTAAATCAATTAAAATTTTGTCACCATTTTTAACTAGTGCGATTGGACCGCCTTCGGCTGCTTCTGGTGAAATATGACCAATGGAGATTCCACGGCTGGCACCTGAAAAGCGTCCGTCGGTGATCAGCGCAACTTCTTTACCTAATCCACGACCCATAATAGCGGAGGTAGGAGCAAGCATTTCAGGCATTCCTGGACCGCCTTTTGGCCCTTCATAGCGAATTACAACAACGTGCCCTGCTTGAACAGTACCATTATTAATGTTTTCCTGTGCTTCTTCCTGCGATTCAAAAACAATCGCTTCACCCAAGAATGTTTGAATGGATGGATCAACAGCGCCAACCTTGATAACTCCGCCATCTGGAGCAATGTTTCCATAGAGAATGGATAAGCCGCCAACAGGGCTATATGGATTCTCTTTCGGGCGAATAACCCTTTCATCCGTGATTGTTGCATCCTTCACATTTTCAGCTAGCGTTTTTCCGGTAATCGATAGGCAATCAGGGTGCAATGCCCCCTCAACCTTACAAAGCTCATTCAAAATCGCACTTACGCCGCCAGCTTTATGGACATCATCCATTGAATAATCAGATGCTGGCATTATTTTTGCTAAGTAAGGGACTTTTTCAGCAATTTTGTTAATATCGCGTAAATCATAGTCAATTCCAGCCTCATGGGCGATAGCCAAAGTATGTAACACAGTGTTGGTTGAGCCACCCATGGCCATATCTAAAGCAAAGGCATTGTCAATTGCATCCCTTGTAATAATGTCACGCGGGCGAATATCTTTTTTCACGAGATCGATTAAATGTCGTGCAGCTTGGCGAATGAGTTTATGTCTTTCATCAGAAGTAGCAACGATTGTTCCATTTCCAGGAACCGTCATCCCTAAAACTTCCATCAGACAGTTCATTGAATTGGCGGTAAACATCCCAGAACAAGATCCGCAAGTAGGGCAAGCCTGAGTTTCGATTTCAAGCAGCTGCTGCTCGGTCATCGAACCGTTATGATATGCACCAACTCCTTCAAAAACAGATGTGAGAGAAAGGTTCTTCCCAGTTGATGAGGAAACACCGGCTTCCATTGGCCCGCCTGAAACAAATACCGAAGGAACATTAGTCCTAGCTGCAGCCATCAGCATTCCCGGTGTGATTTTGTCACAGTTTGGAATGTAAAACACACCATCGAACCAATGGGCATTAATGACGGTTTCCGCACTGTCGGCAATAATTTCACGGCTTGGCAGCGAGTAACGCATGCCGATATGCCCCATGGCAATGCCATCATCAACGCCAATCGTATTAAATTCGAACGGAATCCCGCCGGCTTCACGGATGGCCTCTTTGACAATCTCACCGAAATGATTAAGGTGTTTATGTCCTGGGATAATTTCAATAAACGAGTTGCAAACACCGATAAATGGTTTTTCTAAATCTTTCACGGTAACCCCGGTCGCGTATAAAAGACTGCGGTGGGGGGCACGATCAATCCCCTTCTTAATCATATCGCTTCGCATTTTGGCTATCTCCTAACTTACAACGGCATGGTTTGTACTAGCTGGATAACAAGCCACTCCGTCTGTTGTAACAATTTTTCTGAATTCCTCTAAAAGGTCTTTGGTAACGACTCCAGGTTTTCCGTCCTGAATCACGCGGCTGTCTACTTCAATAACCGCAATGACCTCAACTGCTGTTCCGGTTAAGAACACCTCATCAGCAACGTATACATCATGCCTTGTAAATGGTGATTCCCGAACCTCATAGCCTTTGGCCCTAGCCACATCAATAATGGCGTTGCGGGTAATTCCTTCTAAAGCGCCTAAGTAAACAGGCGGGGTATAGACAACTCCATTTTTCACAATGAAGATATTGTCAGCTGAACCTTCTGTTACATAGCCTTGGTCGTTCAGCATCAATGCTTCTTCAACTCCGGCTTGATTAGCTTCTAATTTAACTAAAATATTATTTAAATAATTTAGCGACTTAATCTGAGGGCTTAGAACATCTGGACGATTCCTGCGGCTTGCGACAGAGGCAATTTTGATGCCGCGCTCGTAAAACTCCTTCGAATACATTGTCAATTCTTCAGCAATAATGATGACATTTGGTATTGAGCAGGAAGAAGGGTCTAGGCCGAGATTTCCTTTACCTCGTGAAACAACGACACGAATATAGGCGCTTTGAAGTTCATTTTTTCTGATGGTCTCAACGATTAATTGCGTCATTTCCTCCTGTGTGTATGGAATCTGCAGCATAATGGATTGAGCTGATTCAAATAGTCTTTTTAAGTGAGCATCGAGCCTGAAGACATTTCCGCTGTAGACGCGAATACCTTCAAACACTCCATCACCATATAAAAAACCATGATCATAAACTGATACGACAGCATCCTCTTTCTTGACGAAATCGCCGCCAAGGAAAATCCATTGACTTCCCAACCTAACCACTCCTCTTTAATGGTAAACCGCTTTAAATGATTAAACCTAAATTTTAAAAAGAATTGCCTTGACCCATCCCGCGTTAAATGGCGGTGATGACCGAAGACAGTGTTAACTTATAGATAATTATTTTCGATAATCATACAACCAATTGAAGACATGGTCAAGGTAAAAATCAGACAATTCAAATTAGTCAAAATAATTGGTAGCGTTTTCATTCCTGACATCATAAGGTTAAGAGGGCAAAAAAAATTTTTATTTTTTATTAAAATATTCAGAAAATCGACAATAAAAAAACCTCACTCTTAAAAAAGGTGAGGGTGAATCATTTATTTCGTACAGCTATAATTACTGTTTTCTTATCCCAAATTGGGCATTAAGCTGTCCCTGAATCATTTTTCTGCGAATTTCCTCTTGGTTTTGTTTCTTTTGTTCACGCAGCATTTCTTTTCTAATCTCATGTGTTTGAATCCCGTCTTCAATTTTATTAGCAATCTCCATCAATAATTCAATATCAGAAAACGAAAATTTACGACTTCCTCCGGCAGACCTTTCAGGGAAAATCAGTTTCCGTTCTTCATAATATCTGATTTGTCTTTCAGATAGACCTGTTAGTTCCCTGACAACCCCAATTGTAATCACTTTCTTATCTTTAAAAGACAAATCTTTTCCCATGTTAGGCTCCCCACTTACACTTGTTTACTGTAGTATATTAAAAATCTTCAATTTAACAACTATCATGTTAGATTTTCTGACATGGGATTTAGATCTGGAGAATAAAAAACCCACTCAAATTAATACGTGAATGGGAGCAAATTCTAAATGTCTAATAATAGGGAGAATGTTTTGGACAAGGTCAACGTTTGATGGTACAAAGCGTTTTTTTCCTGGGTTCTATTACAAAAACCTTTTAACATACGAAAATAATAAATAAAAACAATGGAGGTCAAGTAATGAAGAAATTAAAAATGGTCACAACCGTTTTGCTCGTTTCGCTAGCTCTTATTCTATCAGCCTGTGGAACAAGTAAAACAAGTGGGGATGGTGAAAAGAAGACGTTGAGGGTGGTAACAGATGCAGCATATGCACCGTTTGAATACCAGGATAAAGGAGAAGTTGTCGGTTTTGATATTGATTTCGTCAAGGCAGTAGCAAAGGAAGCCGGTTACCCGGTCAAGGTTGAAAACGTCGGGTGGGACCCCGTTTTTATTGAAATTGAAGGGAACACAGCTGATATTGCCATTTCCGCAATTACCATTACACCTAAACGACAACAAACCTATGATTTTACCGTTCCGTACTTTTTATCTAAAAACGAAATCCTCGTCCCAAAAGGCAGCTCTATAAAGAGCGCCAAAGATTTAGAAGGAAAAAAGATTGCCGTTCAAAATGGAACGACAGGTCAGGAAGCGGTTGAGAAACTTTTTGGCGAGAATAATGATAAACTTAAAAAATTTGAAAACAACAATCTAGCCATCCTTGAGTTAAAAAAAGGCGGCGTGGATGCCGTTGTAGCGGATAATACAGTTGTTGAAACCTATGTGAAAAATAATCCGAAGGACGATTTCGTTGTCATAGAAGACGATGGTACGTTTGAAAAAGAATTTTACGGCCTCTTGTTGCCGAAGGGAAGCAAGCTCAAGGCAGATTTAGATAAGGCTGTGAACAAACTGTTAGATAATGGCACGTATGAAAAGCTTTATGAGAAATGGTTCAAAATCAAGCCTGATATAAAAATATTAAAAGAGCAGCAATAGCGGATGAAATTGCGTAACTAGTTTTCCCAAGCAGTTACGCAATTTTTGATTAGTTTAGGAGCTAACACGTTAAAAGCAAATTTCCACAATTGGCAGGGGGATCGATAGATGGATTTTCGTTGGTATCTTATTGTAGAATACGCTCCTCTTTTCCTAAAGGGAACGTTATTAACCATTGGCCTTTCCATTGCGGGTATTTTGATCGGAACAGTACTCGGATTATTTATCGGTTTAGGAAAAATGATGCGAAAAAAGCTGTGGGCTCTGCCCTTTAAATGGTATATTAATTTTTTTCGCGGGACTCCCTTTATGGTGCAAATCTTATTAATTCATTTTGCGGTTGTACCAGCATTTTTAGATACAACCAATGCGATATTGGCAGCGATATTAGCTCTTTCGTTAAACTCGGCAGCCTATGTTTCAGAAATTTTCCGCGCCGGGATTCAATCGATCAATAGGGGGCAGATGGAGGCTGCGCGGTCGCTCGGCATGACACATGGACAAGCCATGAAATATGTCATTTTGCCACAAGCCTTTAAACGGATGATTCCGCCGCTTGGCAATGAGTTTATTGTCTTAATTAAGGATTCCTCGCTTGCGGCGTTAATTGCCGTCCCGGAGCTCATGTATTGGGGCCGAGCGATGCAAGGTCAATATATGCGCGCGTGGGAGCCGTATCTTACAGCAACGGTCATCTATCTTGTATTAACTCTCTCGTTAAGCTCCCTATTATCTCTCCTTGAAAAGAGGTTAGCCACCGAATGATAGAGGTGAAAAATTTAAAAAAATTCTTTGGCACTAATGAAGTTCTTAAGGATATCAATGTGACCGTCAAGCCCCAAGAGGTAGTTGTTGTGATTGGACCTTCCGGCTCTGGTAAATCGACATTTCTCCGCTGCATCAATATGCTTGAAACGATTACCGGCGGTCATGTCTTTATTGAAGGGACAGATTTGACAGATAAAAAAACAGACATTAATAAGTTGCGGACTGAGGTCGGGATGGTTTTTCAGCAATTTAATCTATTTCCCCATAAAAAGGTGATTGAAAATATTATGCTCGCACCGATAAAAGTAAGGAAAGTTTCTGCAGAAAAAGCGAGGGTGAAAGGATTAGAGCTTTTAAGAAAAGTAGGCTTAGTGGATAAAGCAGAGGCCTACCCTGATTCTTTATCCGGCGGGCAAAAACAGCGGGTGGCGATTGCGAGAGCACTGGCAATGGAGCCTAACATCATGCTGTTCGATGAACCAACATCAGCCCTCGACCCGGAAATGGTCGGTGAAGTGCTGGAAGTAATGAAGCAGCTGGCCAAAGAAGGGATGACGATGGTGGTTGTGACGCATGAAATGGGCTTTGCCAAAGAGGTGGGCGACCGCGTTCTCTTCATGGACGGCGGCCTGATTGTCGAGGAAAATATCCCCCAGGAGTTATTTGACAACCCTCAGGAAGAGAGGACAAAGGCATTTTTGAGTAAGGTTTTATAAAGCATATATTAATCACTAGGGGGCTGACTGCGGTCAGCGCGGTCAAATGTCGGTAGTCATGGCTAACTGTCGAGAAGTCGTGTCCAACTGTCGAGAAGTCGTGTTCAACTGTCGAGAAGTCGTGTTCAACTGTCGAGAAGCGCGGCTAACTGTCGAGAAGTCGTGTCTAACTGTCGAGAAGTCGTGTCCAACTGTCGAGAAGTCGTGGCTAACTGTCGAGAAGTCGTATCCAACTGTCAGGAAGCGGAATCAACTGTCGAGAAGCGCGGCCAACTGTCTAGAAAGCGGCGCCAACAGTCTAGAACTGAAGCCTATAAACGGAAAGATAGAAAAAAAGACGAAATTGCGTCATCTCTTCCATCTTTCCAGTTTAGGAATATTTCTAGTAAACAAGCCAGCAATAAACTTTGGCATCCCGAATTCAACAATCTTCTGTTTCACTCTTTCCTTCATTTCCTCCATTGTGATATTGGGAAGAGTGAATTCTCCGTTCAAATAACAGTGACTGCAATACTTGATGCTTGTTGACCCGTCCTTTTCGGTTCCGCCTCCATGCTCGTCCTTTGCTAAAGGCATACCACAGCTTTGACAATTCTTATAGGCTGCCATATTCTACACTCCAATCAATTTTCAAAATCAAATACCTCAACAATTCGGTCGGCTTTTATCCGGTTTTGGCATAGCTTAAACACTTGTTCAAAAAATGCCTCCACTTCCGATGTTGCGGCCGGAAGCTTGATTTGTACCGTGGTTGAGCCAAACATTTGCTTAAAATAAGCTTTCCGCTGATCGTTTTTTCCATCACGTTTAAATGGTTTGTAAGACCAGACGATTTGCGGGACATCGTCAATTTCTTGGACTTGCCGGAGCTCCGCGACAGTAGTTTTTTTATCATGAGCATAAATCACCAAATAATAAATGTCATTACGATGCCAATCAATAAATACAAAGTAATAGCCAGTTTCCGTTGCTGGCCGGGTCACCTCATAGGCTGCTAACGTTTTCTTCCCATTTGTCCATTGGTGAAACTTTGGAAGAGTTCCGCTAACTGTTTCTAATTTGTTTATCTCATAGGCAGCGGGTGTTGATTTTTCTATGATATTGGCTAAAAAAAGTGCTTGTTCCTGTTCCAAGGTTAATTTCTCCTTTAGGTCTTTGTATTAATTATAACCGGAAGAACTCTCTATAGATACTAGCCCGAAAGTTTTAATTTGTCTCCAAAATGAAATACAACTGACATCCTTTTAAAAAAATCCTTTGGTAGAATCGTACTAATTGAGACTTATATTCTACATATGCGTCGAATAGTATAAGGAATAATTATGCCTCTTTTCCATATGAATGACAGAGAGTGTTGTAATTGGAGGGAAAGATATGACATTAGAGAAGCAATTAATACAGAAAACGTATCATGAAATGTTCATCAATGAGCATGAAGATAGTCATCCGATTCGTCTTCTTGGCGAAGCATTTCAGGAGGAAGCACAAAAGGATGTGCCTGATTTATCGCACATTCGCTTTGCCCAGGGTGAAGTCTATTTTCATTATAAAGATTTTGAAGCCGCCATTTTTAAGTGGGAAAACATCATCAATGAACTTGAGCCATGGGCAAAGAAAAATACCGCCGATGCCTACTATGAATTAGGGCTGCTATCGACGGCTGAGGATATTTACACAACGATTGTCACAGATAATCCAATCTTAACTACAGAAGTTGCGTTACAGTTATTTTCACTTTATATCGAGCGCGGTAAGGTGGATGCAGCCGTTAAGGTGATGAAAAAGACGATTGACGCCAATCCTGATTACCCGAATGTAACCGAAATTGCCCGTACTTTTTTTGAAGAACAACAGGATTGGGATAATGCAATTGAACTGGCCGTAAATGAAGCAAAGCGGACGGAATCGCCCGCTTGGTTTGATATGATTATTGCTTATGTGGAAAAGGGTGTAACCAAAAGCTTTGCTCCCAGCTATTTTACCCAAGCTTTAGTCCTCTTGTATGGCCTGGATAAAGGGAAATTTGAAGAGCTTATTTCAGCGCTTTGGAAAAGCTATCAAAATGAGGAAACCTATTTAACTTGGTTAAATGAAGTCAACCATCTCTTACTAAATCTTGATATTAATCGAGAAGAAAACTGGCCTGGGCTTTCTGGCCTGCATAAGGAAACCTACTTTAGCTTCATTGACGGCAGGTACTTTATTAAAAAAATTCAGGAATATATCCCTGACCTGTTAACGAACTGGCTGCGAATAGCGGACCAAGCTAATGTTGTCTTATCGTCAGCAGCCGTTCTCTCCTGGAACGAGCTATTTCCGGCAAGCATCAGTATGTCCATCGTAAGCGAGGCAGAAAAGCTCATTAGTATGACAGATTCTGACATTGACGAACTGGACGAGTGCCTGACACTATTTGATTCCATCATGAACTGGGCACAGGCTCACGAGATGGGAGAAAATAATCGTTTAAAATGGCTTGTCGATCAGTTAATTGACTTTGACAACCAACATATTTTCATAACCGGGTTAAGTGGCAGTGGGAAATCTTCGTTTGTTAATGCGATTATGGGGGAAAATTTGCAGGATAGCCCAACCTCGTCTGTCGTCATGTTTAAAGATGCTGACGAATTAGCCATCACTGAAATTACTGATTGGGAGATTACTAATCTATCTGGTTTTTCTGATTTCCAAGAACGAATGGATCGACGTCGAAATGCGCTCGAATCGATTATTGAATTTAAGCAGCCGAACGCATTTTTACAAGGAAATCGGGTTGCTTTTATTGATACACCAGGAATTAAGGGCAGCCATTACGATCGGAATGAAATTCTGAAGAGTCTCCATGTTGCTGACAATGTCCTATTTGTGCTTGATGCTAATGCCCCGTTTACGGAAAAGGAGCGTAGTGTTCTAACACAAATTCAGGAATTAGCACCTGAGATTCCTATTCATTTTGTCTTAAGCAAGATGGATACGATTGCCGGCGAGCAAGAAGCAATCCGGATTTTTGATGAAACTAGGTCCACCATTCAAACGTATCTGCCGGAATCCCAAGTTTTTGCGTTTTCTTCGCAATATGAGGGTTCACAGTTAAATGATTTACAAGAGTTTTTTCGATCAATTAACAATTCGATAAACATAGAAGATAAACGTCTGTCGAAGCTGTTGTATTTTATCAGAGTCACGATTGCCAGCCTGTTGCAAAAACGGGTTGATGTGGAGAATCAATTGGTAGAATCGGTGCGCTGGAATGAAGAAATGTTGATGAAGTTAACCGGAGCCGTCAATCAACTGAAGGATACGGAGTCACAAAAAACAAAAGCGTTCACGAAGTCGTATCGCGCATTTAAAGATGCGATTGAAATCGATATTGCAGAGACCGTTCCGAATTTGCTAAAGGCGTGTTCGGTCCTAATCAAGGAAGATAGCAAATTTAGCAAAATCCACGTGGAGCTAAATGATGAAATGAATAGAAGACTTCAAGATTACTTGGAGGAGCAGGTGATGCCGAAGTATTACCGCTTGCTTCAGGATTGGATTGTCCGCTGCAAAGAGGAGTTTGAGCAAGGTCAGGAATTTTTGAATGAGATGAGCGAGAGCTTTAATCAGATGTACGGGGACGAGCGCCTCAAGCTGGAGTGTGACTTCAAAGTGCTTGATGATTGGCGCCGCGATACGGACCGGATGACGAGTCGTTTTCAGCTGGATTCAATCAATATTCTGCTTCGCCGGACACCGTCGCAATTTTTATTGAAAAGCGCCGGAAAACTGTTTGGTGCCCTGTCGCAAAACAAAGCGATGCTTTATAACAAGTACAAATCGTTTGTGGAAAATGAGGATTACGCCGAAGTGGCTAAGTTGGTCTGCCAGCAGTTTTTCCGGCCATTTGAACTGTTTGAAAAATCATTAGAGCGGGATGTTACCATGTTTTTCAAGAGCCCGTTAACAATGTTGAATCGCTCTGTTGAAGAAGCAAGTGCCGGGATTCAGACGAATCAGGAAATGCTAAATAACATGAATGCTAATCCAGAAATGTTCCGAGATCCCTTAACACTATTTGAGGTGCGACTGCGCCAATTCGAATGGATGACCGTCGCTGGAAAAGGCATGCAAACGATCTATTAATAGTTTAGAAGAGAATGCGGTCACCAATATCTTTATTGGTGACCGTTTTTTATATTTGAAGAGCATTGCGGTCACCAATAGTCTAAATTAAAGAAACTACAAAAAAGAAGCGTGGTATCCACGCTTCCAAAGGAATTAAGATTAGCCTTTTGATTTTTCTGTCTTAAAAAGGTTAGTATCCATCTCTCATGAAAGAAGCACCAACAATAATCAAAAGGATGAAGAGAACAACAATTAACACAAAACTGGATCCGCCTCCGTATCCGCCGCCATATCCATACATAAGTAACACCTCCTTTTTTTATGAGGTAGTACATTTTATGCAGATGCGATTCATGTCGTAAGGTACAAGCATGGAATTATGGCAAAATAGTGTATAGAAATATTCGAGGAAAATCGGCACAGAAATTAATTGGAGAGCTCCTTTTAATTGAAATATCCCCTCTTTATGGCTTTGGAGCGGTACAATTCCCGCTGTTTTCAGTCTCAAAAAGTAAATGAGGTTAATAAAGCGAGACAACTTTTAAAAAATAGAGTTAATTAAGAATGAATCACAGCCAAAATGAATACTCAGTAAAAAGGGAATTTTATTTTGGGAGTTGAATAGCAGTGAAAAGATTTTTCAAGAGAATTTGGAAAGATATGTGGGAGCTTTTAATAATGTTTGTTGGCTGGCTAATCATCTTTCTTGAAGAAATACCGATAACTATTCTTACTGTATTCTTTGTTACGATAGTTGGGTATATTCTGGGGAATGTTATTAAGTTTATTATCTGGCAAGGAATGCAAGAAAAAAGATAGGGAACAAATTAACAAAATAGATTTAAAGATGTTGCAGAGGATATTTTTGGGTATAATTGGAGAATATCCATCTAGGAATGAATGATAAAAAAGGTAGATAGAATTAAAAAGATAATGGGGGTTCTTGAATGAAAAAAGTTCTTATGAATTTATCTATATTTACTATCTTCCTAATAACTCTTATTGGATGCTCGAAAGAAGTTCCTAAAGAGTTTGATTGGAACCAACTAACTAGAGTAGATGTTCAAATAATCACAGGTGAACACAGTGACAACGAAATAATAATAACAGAGAAAGAAAAGATTAAAACTTTAAGAAAAGTATTTGCACAAATTGAGTGGGAACAGAACGTAAAGGCTAAAATGTCTCGAAAAGAAGATGTGAAGGCTATTTTATTCTTCACGTTTGATAAAAATATGCCAGAGAGATTGTTTGAATATTTTATCTGGTTTAATCAAGGCGATGCATCAGCAACGATTATTGACAGTGAAAAGAATGCTTTAGGAACATTAGATAAAGAAAATGCCCAAACACTAAAAGCTATTCTGCTGAATAATTAAAAGAGCGGGTTTAACCTGCTCTTTTTGGTGTGATTTGGTATGTTGAATTAGCTGCATTTTAATGTTAGTCCAATAAAAAAAACAAGTTTTCCCTCCGAAAAGAGAACCCGATATTTTCGAGCTTGCTCCTTTTTCAATTATAGCCGGAAAGAATTCGGTTCCTTTACTTAATGCCGTTATTACTTTTAATCTGCCTCTTGTCCCTTTTTGAAAAGGCTGTACGGTTCCATTGCCTAATAAAAAGGATTTCCCGCACAAGCTATAGAATACTAATTTAATAAAAATTAAGGTTGTGAAGCTGGTGGCGTTAGGAAGCTATATCAATTTGTTTCTTGGTATTTTAGTATTCTACGGCTGTAGGATCCTTTTTGACTCTAAGTATAAATATGAGGGAGTAAAAAGACTATTTATTGAGGTTGTTATTACAGCTATTTTTGTTCTGCTTGTGCAGTGGTTAATTAAACTGCTTTTTTAAAAATTATCTGCTTAATAAAGATGGTTTAACATAGCTAAATCAATTGCCGACTTATTTAAGTTCAAGAAGCATTAGTGATAAAATGAATTTATCAAACACCAGGAGGAATTTTCTTGAAAAGTGCTAGTCCATATGTATTCATAGATAACTGCAACGAGGTCATGGAATATTACCACAGTCTTTTTGGCGGAGAAATAACTAATATTCAAAAAAGCAATGATGGCAAGTGCTTGCATGCCGAACTTCACCTTGGTAACAGCATCATTCATTTTTCAGATACCTTTGGCAAGACCCAAGAAGGAGATAGTGTACGAATCAGCCTAGAATGTGAAAGCGAAGAAGAAATTAGAAAAGTGTATGACGCTCTTAGCAAAGATGGAAAGATTACTGCTGAGCTGCAGGATACATTCTGGGGAGCGATTCATGCAAACCTAGTCGATAGGTTTGGCATTGGCTGGCTGCTAAACTTTCAGAAATAAGACGAATTTTAAAAAAATCCAGAAGGGGATGATTTAGTGTATGAACAACCTGACAAAAATGAAAATATTCAAACCGGTGAAAGAAGTATTTGAAGCTTTCGTTGATCCTTCAAAAATCGGGAATTTCTGGTTCTCATCGAGTTCGGAAAGATGGGAACAAGGTAAGACGATTACATTGCGATATGTTGAATACAATGCTCAACTAGATATAGAAATAAAGGAAATCGAGGTAAATAAGAAAATCGTTTTCCAGTGGGGTCCAAATGGCGAAGGGCATATTGTTACGATTTCGCTGCATGAGATGGATCATTCAACTACCATTATCGAAGTTAACGAAGCTGGATTTAATGAAAATGATGAAGCGCTAATTAGTCAATTGCTAGATAATAAAGAAGGCTGGGTTTTCATGCTGACTTGTTTAAAGGGTTACTTAGAATCTGGTGTGAACCAATTAAGAGGCGGATTAGTGAAGGATTGACATGTAAAAAGAGCCGAATGGCTCTTTTTTTGGTGCAGATTTATATTTATGTAAGTGTGCATAGTCATTCTATGTATGAAATTAGAAAAATAAAAAAATGAGTAATCCAAAAATATTCATTAGAACGTATATTCGTGTTAAGATTATTCTAATGTTGCAAAAAGTGGAGGCTTTTATGAAGCTAAAAAATATAAACATTAGCGAGCGTATGGAACATTATAATGTAGCTGGTTTAAGTATGGCATTAATTGAAAAAGGTCAAATCAATATGACAGCAGGCTTTGGTGTCCTTGAAGCAGAAACCACAAATAATGTAAACAATAATTCTATATTTAATGCGTGTTCAATTAGTAAATTTGTAACGTCAATGCTAGTTATGAAATTAGAGGAACAAGGTGTCTTTAATTTGGATGAAGACGTAAATAATAGACTTTCATCGTGGAAAGTTCCTGATAATGAATTCACGCAAAATAATAAAGTAACATTACGGCTGCTGCTTTGTCATCAATCCGGGGTTACAGACCCTGATGGTAGTTTTGCTGAACTTAATTTCACTCAAGAATTTCCAGTAATGGTGGATTTATTGGAGGGAAGAACGCCTTATTGCAATGTACCTATTGAAGTGATGTATGAACCAGGGAGTGACTTTCAATATTCAGATGCAGGTTTCTGTCTCATACAACAGCTAATAGAAGATCGCCTTGGAAAGTCATTTTATGACGTAATGAATGAACATATATTTGAACCATTAAAAATGAAAAATAGTTCCTTTCTACAGACAATACCCCAAGCAAGAAAAAAGGATTTTTCTTGTGGCCATAAAAATGGAAAGATAGTCAGTGCTAAATATCCGATTTATCCCTATCCTGCAGCCTCTGGACTATGGACAACACCATATGATTTAGCCATTCTGGTAATTGAATTTATGAGTTCTTTAAAAGGGGAAAGTAGAATTGGTCTTTCTCCAATTAAGGCAAAAGAAATGATTAACTCACAAGGTTGTAAAAAGTGGACTGGACTAGGTGTTTTTCTAGATGGATCAGAGCGTGAAATTGAAATTTCCTCACTTGGTTGGGGTGTTGGCTTTCAATGTATGATGGTGGCTTATCCTTATTTAGAAACTGGGGCAGTGATAATGACGAATACAGATTTAGGGGTTCATCAATTGAAGGGGATAATTGGGGAAGTATATAATTCGCTTCCTTTTTAAATTTATCATTTAGGGGGGAAATGAATGAATCAAACTAAGTATAGAGAAGTTTGGGACTTAGAAAAATTATTTCCAGGGGGAAGCCAATCAATTCAATTTTGTGAACATATAGAACAGTTAGAAGTAAAAGTTGATGAATTAGAAGAAAAAATTGAGTTTTTTCATACGCCACTAGAATTTAATGATTCCTTTCATGTAGCCAATATTATTGATCAAATAGTTAGTATTCAGCTGAACCTGTCACAAATTACTTGTCTTCTTGGGCAAAACCCAAAGGATCAGCATGCTGCGATACTAAGAGGAAAGATAAATCTTTTAATCGCAGTACCGTTTCGATTGGAATCACCATCCTATTTATTTTTACTAATAAAATATACATATACCTTTATCATAAAATAGCTTACCTCATCCGGAAGGAGTTCCTTGATCGGTTTCAGCTGGTCCGGCCAGCTTCTTCGACTGCCTTTTCTAATAACGGAATGTAGTCACTAGGAATAAGCGACGCAAAGTCGACAGCAAGGCCTTGTTGGGCGCATTGTAGCAAATGACTCTCGACCGTACTGATTGCCAGTTCCCGCTTTGCTGCGATTTCAGGTATCGATAAGTGGCTATGGTGCAGGTTTAATGTCTCCAAATGGGATTCGCCTACTGATTTCTTTGGCGCCTTTTCGGAGCTGCTTCTTCTATGCTTTTATATTCGGGATGGTTACTGCAAAAGGTGCGGATTGCTTGGATAAAATCAAGGCCATATTTACGGAGCTTAAGTTCATCAACACCGCTGACCTGTAAAAAGGCCTCGTTCGTTTGTGGCAGCTTGGCACACATATCCTTTAAGGAGGAATCGGCAAAAATAACGAATGGCGGCACTTTTTCTGCTTCGGCAATTTGTTTTCTTACTGCCCTTAGCTCCTCAAATAACGGATCGTCCTTTGATCGATAGCTTGGGCGAAAGTCGTGTCCCCATTGCGAAATACAATGGGCTTAATCTACTGCAACTAAAGGGATGTCCATCGTTTGCAGGTCTTCGATAAATTCCCGCGACTCTAATCGCTCCGGTGCAATATAAAGCAGCTTGTATTTCCCCTGAATAGCTGCTCGCATCCGTTCGCTTGCTTCATTGTAGCTAAGTGTACTGTTGATAAAAGTCGCTGGAACTCCAACTTGAATGAGTGCATCGACCTGATCCTTCATTAATGAGATTAACGGCGAGACAACAATCGTTGTGCCATGGAGAATAAGTGAGGGGATTTGATAGCAGATTGATTTTCCACCGCCGGTCGGCATAACGCAAATCGTGTTTTCTCCTGCTAGAACGGATCGGATTGCCTGCTCCTGGCCAGTGCGAAAGGAACTGTACCCAAAATAGGATTAAAATAATGGTAGGGCTTTTTCAAACAAGATAGTTACTCCCTTCTATTTTTGATAGATTCTTTTATTTATTATACAACTTATTGGTTTTATTCGGGTGGGAAATTATTGGGGGATTTGGGTGGATAGGGTTCGGTTACTGGCCCAGGGAAAGATATTTTGGGGAGTATCATTACCTTGAGGGCTCTTTTTGGTTGGTATGGGGAACGATTCAACTAGTATCGTTACCCTGAAGGTCCTTTTTTGTCGGTGTGGGGAACGATTCAAGTGAAATCGTTCCCTTGAAGACCGTTTTCCGACGGTGTCGGATACGTATCATGGCATTTCATTCCTTTCAGCCTGTTTTTCGAAGCTAATGGGCACAAATCATTGTGGTGTCTTTTACCCTGAAAACCTCTTTGTTTTCGAGAAGATCACTGCGCTCCCCAATTGCCCCCCCACTCCCATTTCTATTGCCCTAGGCCATTCCGCATAATTTGTAGAATGGTATTTATTGAATATTCGAAAAACCGCAGATTATAATAGAATGTGGTAGTAAAATTTTTTTAGGAGGGATTTTGTTGAAGTTTAAAAGATTATCGTTTCTTTTTGTCTTTGTGTTAGTTTTAAACACTTTTTTCGCATCATTTGCATTTGCAGATGAAAACCCAAAGCCTAATCTTGCAGCTTTAGGCGACTCTATTACTTTTGGTCTATATCTGGAAGCAGGTCAAGTTCAGGCCTCACCGAACGCTTTTCCTAGTTTAATAGCGGGCGGAAAATTTAATGTCAGCAACTTTGGGGTGCCTGGACTTACTTCATCCCAATTATTAGCCGGATTTGATGCCGATCCAAGAGTCAAACCGGCGCTTCAAAGTGCCAATGTGATCACGCTCAATATTGGTAATAATGATATTATGCTAGCAGCTGATTTGAAAAAAATTATTGAAAACCAGACTCCTGTCGACCCTATTGAGTTACTGCCAAAAGTAACTGCCGCAGCCACTCAATTAGGTGTAAATTTACAGGCGATTGTAGGGAAAATTAGACAACAAAATCAAACAGCTCCAATTATTCTTTACAATCTTTATAATCCGTTTGGTGAAGGTGATGATGAATTTCTAGCTAGCCTACATAACATTGGAGAGCTCCTCATCCCTAGTGTAAACGCAAACGTAATTGCTCCTTTCGGTAATAAGCTAGGAATTTATGTAGCGGACGCCTATTCTGCTTTTAATGGACACCAAGCGCAGTATGTTTTTGCCCCACCAATTGATTTAATTCACCCGACCCTTGATGGGCAAAGAGCACTGGCAGCATTGGCTGATCGAATTCTGGCAGCTTTAGCTCCGAAGGATTTTGATATTGAATTATCTGCGAATCCAACAGAACCAACTCAGGGTCCAGTAACAGTCACTGTATCCACAACTGCAGAAGAGGTTTTGGCAATGAAATGGCTAGATGGTGAAAAAACCGTTGCTGACTTTGAAGATGCTGGAACTGCTATCACCGACAATCAATTCCAAGTGACCGAAAATGGGAAGTACACAGTTTATGTCTTAAATGGACAAGGTATTGAAAAAGTAAGTGTCATAGAGATTAATAATATTGTTGAAGCCCCTAAGGATTTCGACATTGAATTAACTCCATCGACAACAGTGCCAACTACAGAACCCGTGACCATCACTGTGTCTACGACTGCAACAGAGGTCACTCAGATGAGATGGCTGGCAGGTGACAAAGTACATGAAGACTTTTATGATGGTGCGGGAACAGACATCAACGACAACCAATTTCAAGTAACCGAAAACGGTAAGTATACGGTCTTTGTTAGAGATGGACAAGGATTAAGGAAAGTTAAGGTTATTGAAATAACAAATATTACTGCGGAAAAGCCTGAAGACCCAACCACTCCCGACCCAGGCGATGGCGGCGATGACCCAACTCCGCCAGGCGACAATGGCGGGGATAATCCAACACCTCCGGGGGATAACGGCGGAGATGATGGTTCAGGCAGCAGCCCGGGACCTACCGATAAGGGAGGAAAGTTGCCAGTAACTGCCACACCAATATACAACTATATGGCTGTTGGTATTGCTTTAATTTTAGCTGGATTGGCCGCAATGAAAATTCAACAAGTTAGAAGAAGAATAAATATTTAGTAAATAGGTCATACCCACATAGTTTGTGGGTATGACCTTTTTTTACTAAGAAGCAGAATATCCCGTGTTTTACGATCGGTTGACTGCCAGAGAAAACCTGGAACTGCACTGCGAATATATGGGTTACTATGATCACTTGATACTGATAGGTTAAATGCCTATAAATTTATTCTAAATGAATGGCGAGAGAATACTGAAAATCAGTAACCGAAACAGAAGAAAGTTTAGTGTCCAATCTAATGGTTGATGGCTATCATGCTTGGGGACAGTTCTATAATTCTCTTATTAGTAGTATTAAAGTTAATATTTTAATCAATGGAGAAAATAACGAATTATCAGTTGGCCAAACGATTAATTTACGTTCCCATCCTGATGAATCAGTTCGAATGGAATCCCATAAGGCTTTAGAAGAAATATGGACAGAGAAAGAAGACCTGTTTGCAAAGATTCTCAATCATATTGCAGGCTTCCGGTTACAAGTGTACAAAAAGCGAGGTTTAAAAAATGTTCTAGAATAACCTCTAAAGGACAACCGCATTAAAGAGGAAACACTGAACGCCATGTGGGCAGCAGTTAATAAATACAAACAACCGTTTGCAGATTACCTAAACCAGAAAGCAAAAATGTTTGGTGATAAAAAGATGCAAGCGTATAATTTTTGGGCCCCTATTACACAAAGTAATCAAAAAATTAATTATGAAGAAGCTGTCGATTTTATTCTAGAGCATTTTAATCAGTTTGGAACGGAATTAGAACGTTTTTCGCGCAAGGCCTTTGCTAAGGGCTGGATTGAGGCAGAAAATCGTCCGAATAAATCGGCTGTTGCGTTTTGTGCAGGGTTCCCACTTTCGGGAGAATCAAGGGTTTTTATGACATATGACGGTAGAACACAAATGTCTTAACTTTAGTACATGAGTTAGGTCATGCCTTTCATAACTATGCAATGAGTCCCGTCAAAGGTATGAATAAAAAATATCCGATGATTATGGCTGAAACAGCCTCAATATTTTCTGAGATGATCATTTTAGATGCAGCTATGGAAAAGGCGGAAAGCACTAACGAGCGATTATTTTTACTGGATGAAAAATTAAAACGCAGTGTGATGAACTTCATGAATATTCCTTCTAGGTTCTTGTTTGAGACGCGGTTTTTTGAGGAACGAAAACATGGAATCGTTTCTTCATCACGGTTAAATGAATTAATGAAAACAGCAATGGATGAAGCGTATCAAGGCTCTCTTGATGGTGCTTCTATTCATTCGTGGTTTTGGACACCACATTTTTATATTACAAATACTCCATTTTATAATTTTCCTTATACGTTCGGGTACTTATTTTCTCTTAACCTATATTCACGGGCTAAGGAAATAGGTAAAGAATTTGAAAAAAGTTATTTAGACTTGCTGCGTGATTCAGGTAGGATGCCTATAGAAGAATTGGTAATGAAGCATTTAGGGGAAGACATTACTTCACAAGTTTTTTGGGAAAAAGGAATGCAATTATCTATTAAAGATGCTGAAGAGTTTATTAACTTAACATCAGGTGCTGGAGGTTAATAATGTTTTTTGGCGCTATGATAGGGTGGCAGCTCAAATAATCAGAGGGATTTAGGATTTTTAATCGAATAATAACTAGTAAAATAATGTTTGAAGGTGAATTCTATGAAGTCAGATGTATATTTAACTCGACCAACAATGGAATTAGAAACTGAATATCTGTCCTTTTACCGGGAATGGAAGGAAAGTGGAGAGGATATGATCCCTTGGGTCATTAGTAAAGATCCCTCAAATTTCAAAGAAATGATTCAATTTTTACTTGATTCCGAGAATGGAATAAATCTCCCTGAAAATTGGGTGCCTGACTCTACATTCTGGTTAGTTAACGATGATAAAAAAGTTTTCGGTGCTGTTAATATCCGACATCGACTAACTGATAAGCTATTTAACAGTGGCGGGCATATTGGTTATGGCATCCGTCCCTCTGAGCGGCGAAAAGGATATGCTTCGAAACTTTTATCCTTATCTTTAGAAAAAGCCAAAGAACTAGGGATCCAAAAAGTTCTTGTTGTTTGTGACAAGGGTAATACTGGTTCGGAAAAAACAATATTGAATAATGGCGGGGAAGCCGATTCGGACTATATTGAGGAAGCTGGAAATATTATTAAAAGGTTTTGGATTAAAATTTAAATATTTATTTTTTAATCTTTCCTCTTGAAGACTAAGTTCTAGGCGTAAACTAAAGTTAAATGATTATATTAGAAAAAGTTCATATTTAATAGTTTTCCTTGAACTAAAGGGAGTTGAATTATTTGTTTGAAACAGAGAGATGCTCTATTAATACCTTTCAAAAATCGGATTATTTTGATGTGAAAAAATTATATGTAAATCAGGAAGTAAGAAGATTTTCGGGTGGCATCCGTCAGGAGGATTCGATTGGAGTAGTAATGGATGAAATGCTTAATTCAAGTGATGACTCTTTTTATTGGGTTGTAAGAGAAAAACTAACAGAGAACTTTATTGGGTTGGTTTCCCTTGACCCTCACCATGAAGGAGTTTACCCCGAAATTTCGTACCAGTTGTTACCGGAATGGTGGGGATCTGGCTATGCAACAGAAGTAATTCAAGTGATACTCAATTTTGCATTAAATGAATTGAATCTTGCAAAAGTAGTGGCCGAAACACAAACTGCTAATAAGTCCTCTTGCAGGCTTCTAGAGAGAGTAGGTATGGAATGGGAAAGAACAATTAGCAGGTTTGGAGCCGAGCAAGCGATTTATTCGATCCAATCAAAAAATCAGGGGGGAACATGGAGAATAAATACAATTTATTAGAAAATGAAGAAGTAATTTATTATGTTTATAAATTAAATTGGCATCTTCCTAAGACAGATCAAGAAGATGCTATCAGTGTATTATCAGATCTATCGCCTGAACAAGTAGATTTATTGATTCCTAAATATGGAAAGGAGTGTTATGAAAACGCAGTATCGATTTTACAAAAGATGGGTTATCCTAGAATAAAGAAAGCATTGCCTAGATTAGTTTGGTTATTAAACGATATTAATTGGCCGGGCGCACTAAAGGCTATTGAAATATTCAAGAGCATTGATAAAGAAATTATTGTTCCGTACATAGAGGATGGCTGTGTTACAGCAATAAAAGAAAATGATCCGACATGGCTAGAATTTATTAAATATGCATGTGACGACATAGGTATATCAAAAGAAGATTTTACAAATCAAGATGTCTTTGCACATATGGTTGAATTAGGGGAAAAATACAATTGGTAAAAGAACCCACCTTGGCTGTTGGAGTCGAGAATAGGTTCTTTTACTTTCGGGGTAAGGAAAAAGGAGAGGTGAGCCACCTCCCAAGTAAAAAAAAATAATCTATACTTTGTGTTACTGGAAACGTCAATTGGACTTTATATGCTTGTTTCCAAATGGGGCTTAAGGCTGGTTACTTTTTAGTTTACTCCAGCTTTTTTAAGAGCATGAGCAACTTCTTTTGCAAACTCTACCGGATTTTGAACCGATTCAAGGTGCATATAAATGAGCCGGGGCTTTTCAAATAACCAGTGGTTGTGAATAGCCGAGACATTGATATGACTACTTTTGTTTATAGCCTGCAAAAATGGATTTACTTCGTCTTGTAAAAAAACAAGTTCGGCTAGATTCAAAGTTTCCTTTTTCTTAGAAATAGGTTCGAAGCTAAACTCATGTTCAATTACCATATCTGAGTGTGTAGGATGCCCAAGGATAGTCACATCTAAATCTGTTCTCTCCTTTGTTACCATACATACATCGTTTTTTTGTTCAGCTTGTCCGTTTAGGATCTTTGCCAGTTCATTACATAATGATTTAGCCATCAATCATCACCTCCCAAAAAGTAATACTCCAGTGTATGAGAGAAAGAGAATTATTGAACCAGCAAAAGGTTTATTATGGCAAAATAGTTTAAAATCTGTCCTTATTTTTTACATAATGGGAACGGAGAGGTGCAGGGATTGGCGTGGGTTGTTCTTGGATCCTTTCCACAATTGCACCTACCGTCCAATTGATGGTTCATTTTTGTCCAATAAAAGTGTTGATATTTGGTAAAATTAGAAATTAAAAATATAGGAGAAAAGAAAATGACTCAAAATGACATTGTTTTAGTTGTTAGTGTATCAGTAATCAATGGCGACGAAGTTTTGATTATTAAAGAAAATAAACCATTTGCAATGAATAAGTGGAATTTTCCATCTGGACATATTGAATATAAAGAAGACATACTTGATGCTGCCTGCAGGGAAGTAAAAGAAGAAACAGGATTTGATGTGAAACTTACCGGCACAACTGGTGTATATAATTTCATCAGTAGTTCAAATGATCAAGTGATTTTATTTCATTTTACTGGTGAAATTATTGGCGGATCATTAAGAATTGAAGAGGACGTTATAATAGATAGTAACTGGATAAAGGTATCAGAGCTCATGAATTTTGATAATAATCAACTTCGTGAACCAAGTGTAATTAGACAGATAGTAGATAGAATAGTAAATCAAAAGGTTCATCCAATAACAGTTTTTAATGAACGGTTGATACCAGGCAAAGAAGATTTGATATAAAACGGAATTCTAAGTAAACCGATGGATGCGGCTTTTCATAATTGGAAGTCGCTTTTTTGTTGAAAAAATAATAAAAGGTTATTTTCTCTAGTCTACCGAATATATAAGGTAGACAATTGGTCATTAGGAAGTGTTTATTTTGGACTATGTATTTATGGGGCTTATTTTTATTTTTTCAATTTATCTATTTTTTGTAAAAGACTTTGATAAGGATGAATTGGAAGTGGATCATCCTGAATCACTTTCAAATTTAGTTCGCTACCTCCTTTTTGGGACAATAAATTCATTTTTTGCAGGGTCGCTCTTTGAAATTGACTGGCTTATTTGGATTGCCCTCTATTCAGTAATGGGGATTATAATTTGTACAAGATCGAAAAAGGCTGAAAAGGAATTATCTCAAAAGCTAACTTTTGCTTTCATTGTACTCTTATTTTTTTCTATGTACCGAGTTCCAACTCATCCAGCTTCAATTGAAAACTATATTAATAGCAAAGCAATGTTCAAGTGTGTCAATAGGGTGGAATGTGTAAAAATTACACCAGTAATAACAGACCGAAATGAAATAAAAACCAAGGTAGAAATTCTTTCAGTAAAAGAGGATACATTTGATTGGTATTTGTTGTTTGCCAGGGCCTCATTTAAACTTGCTGACGATAAAGGGAAAGTTGAAGAAATAAAAGCTGTAAATATTTGTGGATTTTGGATCGAGTATTGAATTATAAATACATAAGTATTTGAAGAGGAAATGGAGGCTATGATTTTTTTACGAATAAGTTAGTGATTGGTGGAAAAAAGGAGGCCAGTAGATAATGACCAATTTGTATTTTGTTCGGCATGCTCATTCTATATATACCCCTGATGAAATGGGCAGACCTTTATCAAATCAAGGATTGGCTGATGCAGAAATAATTACGCAAATACTTAAAAATGAAAATATTAATAGAGTCATTTCAAGTCCATACAAACGAGCTATTCAAACTGTCCAAGGCGTCGCTGAATTCATCGGTAAAGATATTGTGATTGTGCATGATTTTAAAGAAAGGAAATTGTCCGATAAACCTCTCGAGGACTTTAAATCGGCAGTTGCCAAAGTATGGACGGATGACAGCTTTTCATGGGAAGGGGGAGAATCTAATATTGTTGCCCAAGCAAGAGGAGTTATGGCTACAATGAATGTTTTAGAGAAATATAAAGATGAAAAAATTGTCATAGGAACTCATGGGAATATGATGGTTTTAATTATGAATCATTTTGATAAGCAATTTGGATATCGTTTCTGGCAAGAGCTCGCTATGCCAGATATATATAAATTAACTTTTGATAAAACAAAACTGGCAGGTGTTTCCGGATTATGGAATAAAAATAATTAAAGGAATTTGGTGGTTCCTCATGCAGATATTATTTTGGCCTTCTACGATTGCCTCGTTGGTTCTATGTATTATAGCGCTATTTACAAAGAAACCTAAACTACTTGTTATATCCTCAATCCTTATCTTACCTATGTGCCTATATCTGGCGGCTACTCCACTTTTCCTAGTTTGGGGATTAATATTTCCAATCCTTTATCTAGTGGCGGGAAAATTCATCGCAAAGAAAAGGATCTGGTTAGCCATTTTGTTTGTCGTTCCAAATTTTATTTTAGTCGGGTGGCTGGGATGGATTGTAATAAATCAGTAGATTTATTAAGGCGTTTTTTTCAATTGAAACAATTAAAAATACGTTGCCCAAATCTCCAGTAAATGGTAGCCTATTGGTAATCTGCTTTTGAAGGAGGGAAAACAAGTGATTAATGTAACGGGGTCACAAACAGAAGCAAAGGTATTTTCAAATTATCCGCAGGAATCAGCGATTGAACAGATTCAAGAACTGTGCAATCAGCCTTTTTTAAAGGATGCAAAAATTAGTATTATGCCAGATTATCATGCAGGAAAAGGCTGTGTGATTGGAACAACCATTCAGTTAAAGGATAAAGTCGTCCCCAATCTGGTTGGCGTCGATGTCGGCTGTGGCGTGCTAACCGTTAAGCTTCGGGAGAAAAAGGTGGATTTTAATCAGCTGGATCAGGTCATCCGTACCTATGTCCCAAGCGGGCAGGAGCTGCATTCAGATGAGACGGTCAGGTTTATTAACACGAGTTTTCCAGCCATTAAAGAATTTAAAGCGGAGCATATTTTAAGTGAAAATAGAAGTCTTTATAGCTTAGGAACGCTTGGCGGCGGCAACCATTTTATCGAAGTCTCTGTCGATTCCGATGGCTATCACTTCTTGACGATTCATACCGGCAGCCGTTATGTTGGATCAAAGATTGCCAACTACTATCAAAAAGTAGCCATTTCAAGGCATCGTCAACATGACTTAGGTGAGATAATTCAACAATTAAAGGCGGAAGGCCGCCAAAAGGATATCCAGGCAGCTATCCAAGGCTACAAGGATAAGATTCCTGTTATTCCTAATGATTTAGCCTATTTGGAAGGCGAGGATTTTGAAAATTACATTCATGATATGAAATTAGCCCAAAGTTTTGCAAAAGCAAATCGCAAAGAAATAGCCAGGGCGATTACTGATAATATGGGGTTTGAAGAAATAGAACGTTTCGATACGGTGCACAATTATATTGATACCGACAACCTGATTTTACGAAAAGGCGCGGTTTCCGCACAAAAAGGTGAACGCCTCATTATCCCAATTAACATGCGGGACGGGTCCATTTTAGCAGTCGGCAAAGGCAACGAGGACTGGAATTATTCGGCACCACATGGGGCTGGTCGTGTCTTGAGCCGAACAAAAGCGATGAATACCCTAAACATGGACGATTTTCACAATACCATGAAAGGCATTTGGACGACATCTGTTTCAGAAGAAACCCTTGATGAAGCGCCAATGGCCTACAAATCGATGAATGAAATTTTAGAAAAAGTCGAAGAAACAGTTGAAATTAAGAGCTTTATCAAACCTGTCTATAACTTTAAAGCGAGTGAAAAATTTAATCCTCGTAGATATAAAAAATCATAGTATCGAAAAAGGGAGATTTTTATGATGGTAACGAGCTCCGTTCCCTTTCGCAAACAAAAAGAATACAAAAATGACCACCAAATTATTTGATGGTCATTTTTGTATTGGTATTGATAAAGGTTTCAAAAAGTGATAATATTAGAAGTCCTGCCAATCAAAAGTTGGCGCTAAGGGGACTTTGATAAGTCCATTCTTCTTTGAAAAGGATGGGTAAGATGAATAAAGAGCAATTAGTGGAAAGTGCACGTAAAATGAAGGAACGGGCCTACGCACCTTATTCAAAATTTCCAGTTGGAGTAGCATTATTACTCAAAGATGGTACTGTTATTAATGGTGTAAACGTGGAAAATGTTTCACTAGGTGCAACAAATTGTGCTGAGAGAACAGCGATTTTTACTGCAATAGCAAACGGTTACAAAAAAGGTGATTTCCAGGCTATAGCTGTAGCAGGTAATACGGTAGATTTTCTTCCACCATGTAGTATTTGCAGACAGGTTTTAGCAGAATTTTGTTTACCTGAAATGCCAGTCTATTTAACAAATGAGAAGAAAGATATATTAGAATTGCCCCTAAAGGAATTATTACCCTACGCATTCACAGATTTAGAAATGTAAATATAATACTTAATCAAAACAAATAAAAGTGACGTTAAATAAATAAGAGAAAGGCTCAGTTCCATATCGGACTGGGCTTTTTTGACACTCTAAAGAGATCACAGTGCCCATAGAAGCGAGAAAACAGCCGAAGCGGGCACTCTGCCTCCATAATAAAAAATTGTAACATTGCTTTCGACAAAAAAAGGATTTTCCAGAGAGAATATGGAAAATATCTATATAGGAATGAACGGGTGGGGATAAAAATGAAACACAAAATTTTATTAGTGGAAGATAATGTGGCAATAAGTGATATGGTCAAAGGCCAATTTACCAAAGAAGGTTTTGAGGTAGTGCCAGCATTTGACGGGGAAGAGGCGCTTGAGGTGTTTGCAAACGACTCATTTGATTTGATTCTCCTTGATTTAATGCTGCCGAAGCTTGATGGGATGGAATTTTTGAAAATAATCCGTGAGAAGAGCATGATACCTGTACTGATCATGTCAGCTAAAGACGGGGATTTAGATAAAGCTTTAGGTTTGGGTTTTGGTGCGGATGATTATATCGCCAAGCCGTTTTCGATGATTGAGCTGACGGCTAGGGTGAAGGCAGCAATCAGAAGGGCAACTCATTATTCCCGTACAGAACAAAAGCAAGAAAAGAAGCTGCTGGCGGTCGGGGAATTGATGGTTGATTTAGACAATTTTTCCCTGCAAAAAAACGGTAAAGAAATCAAGCTGACCGCTAAGGAGTTTCATATTCTAAAACTATTTATCTCACATCCAAGCCGTGTCTATACGAAGGCGCAAATTTATAGCTTAGTATGGGAAGACGACTACTACGGTGATGAAAATGTGATAAATGTCCATATGAGAAGGCTAAGGGAGAAAATTGAGGATGAACCGTCTAAACCGCAGTATATCAAAACATTATGGGGCATCGGCTATAAGCTTGGGGAGTTTTCATAATGATCATTTTTCTATCTATAGTCATTATCGTTTTAGCAGGCATTAATTTAATCCAATATAAAACGAGAACCAATGATAAAGAAAATTTCACTTACATTCATAAAAAACTTAAGCAGATTATTGATAGGAAGACAGATGAAAAGCTGCTGTTGCATACGGATGATGCGAATCTGAAACAGACATTGATCGAAATCAACCGTCTTTTAGAACATAATCAAAAAATGATGGCCAGCTACAATAAAACCGAAATATCGATGCGGAAAATGCTTTCCAACATTTCGCATGATTTAAAAACGCCGCTGACCGTAGTGCTCGGCTATATTGAAATTATGTTGAATGACCCGAATAGAAATCATGAGGAAACCGAGGAGCTTCTGCAAAAAGTTCACGGTAAAGCGGTCGAAGTTTTAGACTTAATTAAAAAGTTCTTTGATCTTGCGAAACTGGAGTCTGGGGATAAAAATCTGCCGCTTACAAGGGTGAACATAAATGAAGTGTGTCAGAAGAATATTTTAAACTTTTACGAGGTTTTAACTACAAAAGGCTTTGACGTTGCAATTGAGCTGCCGGAAACCATTCTTTATGCGCTTGGGAATGAGGAAGAACTTGACAGGGTCTTGGATAATTTGCTTTCAAATGCGTTTCAATATGGCGGCGAAGGAAAAGCGCTAGGGTTGACACTTAGAAGTGATGAACAGTCTGTTTACGTTGATGTGTGGGACAAAGGCAAAGGAATCAGCGAGCTCCACAAGGATTTAGTGTTTGAAAGAATGTACACATTAGAGGATTCACGAAACAAATCCTATCAAGGCAGTGGTCTCGGCCTTACCATTACCAAACGACTTGTAGAAAAAATGGATGGGCAAATTTTTTTAGCCAGCAAGCCCTATGAAAAAACGACTTTTACCGTTCAATTAAAGCGAATTACCTATTAAAACAGCTAAGGGTGCCTCAGGTCAAGGTTACCCTTTCTTTATCTTAGGTTGTGTTAAAGCACATTGTTGATTTTGAGCACAATGTTGATTGGAGTGGAAGGCGCGAGACTCCTGCGGGAGCAGCGGGACAGGTGAGACCCCGCAGGTGCTTTAGCGCCGAGGAGGCTCACCGCCCGCCCCGCGGAAAGCGATGCGCCTGGAACGGAAATCAACATTCACTTTTAACTCAGCCTTATCTTAAGAATTTCGTAAGAATTGGTTAATAAAAAAGAAAAGTCTGCTGACTAAAATAAAAAGTAGTTAAAGACGAAGAGGAGCTGAAAATTGATGAGCTACATTATCAAAACAAATCAACTGACAAAAGCCTATAAGGGCAAGGAAGTTGTTTCGAATGTCAATATGAAGGTCAAAAAGGGCGAAATATACGGGTTTCTTGGGCCAAACGGTGCCGGTAAAACAACGATCATGAAGATGCTGACAAATCTTGTGAAGCCAACGAGCGGTGAAATTGAGATCTTTGGTGAAAAACTGACGAATACCTCCTATGAAGTGTTAAAGCGGATGGGGAGCATCATCGAATATCCTGTTTTCTATGACCGGCTAACCGCACGCGAAAATCTGGAGCTGCACTGTGAGTATATGGGCTATTATGACAAAAAGGCGATTGATGCGGCCCTTGATTTAGTCAAATTAAAAAATATCGAAGATAAATCAGTGAAAGAATTTTCACTTGGTATGAAGCAGCGTCTGGCAATTGCCCGTGCAATTATCACAAAGCCAGAGCTGTTGATTCTTGATGAACCGATTAATGGCCTTGATCCAGTTGGGATTAAAGAACTCCGCAATCTTTTTCATATGCTCTGCCGGGAATATGGCATTACAATGCTGATTTCATCACACATCTTAGGAGAAATGGAGCAAATTGCCGATACGATTGGGGTTATCAGTGATGGAAAATTAATCAAAGAGGTTTCGATGGACGAAATCCATGAGCAAAATACGGAGTACATTGAACTCACAGTGGACGATGTGAAAAAGGCATTCTATGTCCTTGAGGAAATTCTTCACCTGACGAATTTTAAAGTGGTCGACACAGCACGCTTTAGAATCTATGATACGGGAGTATCCCAATCAGAAATATCTAAGACTCTCATTCTTAACGGAGTCATGATTGAGGAAATCAATAAAAAGAACCATTCACTCGAAGATTATTTCTTAACTTTAATAAATGGGGGCGGGATCAGTGCGTAAATTAATCAGTCTTGAAATGAAGAAATTTAAATTGTATGGCTATTGGAAGGGAATTGCGATTGCCAATCTTGCCATCATGGGCTTTTTCATTTTGGTTTATTACGGAGATAAAAGCGAAGGGAAAGTTCCATTTTTAAGCTATGAAACAGCATTTGCTGATATTGGAAGTTTTACCAGGGCAACGTTTACGATTTTTGCTGCGACACTTATTGCTAGAATAATCATCGATGAGTATAAAAGCAACTCAATCACCCTAATGTTTATGTACCCAATTAAACGGAAGCAAATCATGGCTGCTAAGCTAATTATTGTGGCGGGTTTTACATTTTTAACAATATGCGCATCGAATCTATTGATTGGCAGTGTCTTTTATTTAGCTGATTCCTATTTCCACTTTGTGCCTCATGCATTAACAGCGGAGGTACTTTGGAAAGGATTGACCGATATGATTCTTGGAGCTATTGCTTCAGCTGGAATGGCATTAATTCCCCTATATTTCGGAATGTTAAAAAAGTCTGTTCCAGCAACAATCGTCTCAGCCATTATCCTTGTGTCGATTACAGGATCAACAAATAATGGTGTAACTGCCTTCTCCTATATTGCTATACCGCTTGTACTCGCCGCAATTGGCTGCTTGATTGCTTATTTCTCGATTAGGAATATTGAGAAAGTGGATGTGAATTAACTAAAGGTCGAGTAATTTTGTCTATAACTAAAAAACTCGTCGATTGACGAGTTTTTTGGTTAAAAGAAACATAGGGAATTTTTAATATCCTTTTGAAAAATCAACAAGATTAATCGAAGGATTCCCACCAGAAATATATGCTTTTAGGTTGGGGATCAAGATACTTTCAATCAGACGTTTATTATAATTTTCGGTTGAGCCAGAGGTATGCGGGGTAATTATGACGTTTTCCAGTTCCCATAAAGGACTTTCAGCACTTAATGGTTCTTTTTCAAATACATCCAGCCCTGCCCCGGCAATGGTTCCTTCCATTAATGCCCGGACGAGTTCATCCTCTACTACTATCTCACCACGACCGATATTAATGAAAAAGGCTTTAGGATTCATTTGTGAAAATTGTTCGGCACCAAATAATCGATGGGTTTTCTTCGTATGTGGTAACGTAACAACCACATAATCACACTTTGGCAGCAGAAGATCCAATTGATCTAAAGTGTACATTTCATCAACATATTCAACCGGCATGCCCGAGTTCCTTACACCAAGGACAGTCATCCGAAATGCTTTGGCAAGCTTAGCTGTTTCTTTTCCAATTGCTCCAACACCGATAATTCCAACCGTTTTATCATGCATTTCTAGTCCCATATTGGCATGATGCCACGTTTTCGTTTGTTGATTACGCACATATGTATGGATTTTTCTTGTTAAACCAAGCATTAAGGCAAAAATTGTTTCGGAAATGGGATAGGCATGCACACCGTTGGCACTTGTAAGGGTAATGCCCCTCAATTCCAACCCATCTAGCGGTAAGTTATCGACCCCAGCACTCCATGTTTGCAGCCACTGAAGCTTTGACTGCGGGTCAAGACAATATTCTTCTAGCCCCTTTGTCCAGCCGGCAATAATTTCAACATCCATTGCATGCTCCTGCCAAATATCTTTATCTTTGCCGACAATCAATTCCCAATCAGGAATGACCTTTTTTATTTGCTCAATGTGATTCTGTTCCAATTTACGTGTGATGACTATTTTCCTCTTTTGCATACGATTTCCTCCGATCATTACGATGTTTATATACCTTCATGATAACAAAAATAGCCACCTTTTTGGTAAAACCTTCTGCATTTCCTTTTTCAGGATTCTGTGTTATTATTTTATGATATAAAATATATGAATGAATGCGGATCTTCTGGGTGAAGATTCTTTTTTTATTGAAATAATTGGGAGGGAATTATTTGAAAGAACGTTTGTGGACAAAGTCATTTATCATGCTCATGGTGGGCAACCTATTTGTGTTTATGTCATTTCAAATGCTTATTCCAACTTTGCCGCCATATATAAAATCCATTGGGGCATCAGGTTTGGAAATTGGTTTAGTAACTGCATTGTTTTCAATAGGAGCTGTACTCAGCCGGCCATTTATCGGTTTTATGCTTGAATACAAACCGAGAAAGTCGCTTGTCATAACAGGAGCTATCATGCTCCTACTCATTACGATTCTATATCCGATTTCACAGGTTGTTGTTATTTTTCTATTATTCCGCTTCGTACATGGCCTTGTCTGGGGCTGGTCAACCACAGTTAATGGCACAGCAGCCGTCGATGTAATTCCAAATTCGCGTCTTGGTGAGGGAATGGGCTATTTTGGCCTTTCGATTACTATTGGTATGATTATTGCTCCAAGTCTAGGAATCTTTATATATAAAATTACTTCGTTTACCAATCTTATTTATATCTCCGCATTTCTAGGGGTTATCGCAGTAATTTTGCTTACAGCCGTACGCTATCAAACTCCTGAAGCTGTAAAAAATACTCAAAAAGAAGATCTCAAATTTTCCTATATGGACTCATTGGTTGAAAAATCAAGCTGGTTCCCGGCTTTTGTAACAATTATCATCAATCTTGGGTATGGAGCGATTGTTACGTTTATCGTCATCTTTGGGCAGGAACGAGGAATTGAACAAATCTTTTTATTCTATATTTTTAATGCAGTCATGGCCACTTTGGCGAGACCAATCGCCGGGAAATGGTTTGATGAGAAAGGCCCGAAAGGACTTGTACTGCTTTGTACCTCGCTTACATTTATCGGAATATGGGTACTCTCCTTTGCGCATTCGAGTCTATTTATTGCCATTGCCGGTGTTTTATTCGGAGCTGGTTTTGGCTGCTTGATCCCAACATTGCAATCATGGGCATTATTAATGACACCGACACATCGGCGCGGTGTGGCTAATGGGATGATCTTTTCGTCTATTGATTTAGGCATTGGGCTTAGCGGTATTATTTTTGGTGGACTGGCGCAATTTGTTGATATAGCTACTATCTTCAGGATTGCGAGTCTTTTTCTCATTGTCGCGATTGTCTTAGTTGTCATAATGGAAAGAAAGAAACGTGTAGCTGCACAGGAAAGCGTGGTAACGAAGAAGAAGGTCAGGACCTCATTTTAGATTTGGGGGCTTGGCCTTTTTCTTTTTCTCACTGTACAATATTTGGTCATTTTTGCTTAATAACTGTCCAAACCACATACATATAAAAAGAAGCACAGGCTTAAACCGACTTGTCCATTGAAAAATTACAATTGGTATAAAACTTGCAAACTAATAAAAGAGAATTCTTTTAAGGGGGTTTCCAATATGCAAATTCAAGCGTGCCGTGGCATTGTTACGGGAGGTGCATCAGGTCTAGGCGAGGCGACAGTTCGTAACATTGTTGGAAGTGGCGGAAAAGCAGTTATTTTTGACCAATCAGAAGAAAAGGGAGCAAGGCTTCAAACTGAATTAGGAGAATCAGTATTATTTTTAAAAGCAGATGTAACGAAGGAAGAAGATATCCAAGAAGCAGTTAATAAAGCGGCCGAATTTATGGGTGGAGTAAATGCGGTTGTGAACTGCGCTGGGATTGGAATAGCAGAGAAGGTACTCGGACGAAATGGGGCACATAATCTAGCACTTTTTTCTAAGGTGATTAATGTGAATTTAATCGGGACCTTCAATGTCATTCGCTTAGCGGTGGAGAAAATGACGGGCAATGAAGTGAATGATCAAAACGAAAGAGGCGTTATTATTAATACTGCTTCGGTTGCGGCTTATGACGGACAAATCGGCCAGGCGGCATATAGTGCATCTAAAGGGGGAATTGTCGGAATGACGTTACCGATAGCAAGGGAACTTGCCCGTTATGGAATCCGGGTCATGACAATTGCCCCCGGGCTTTTCCACACGCCAATGTTTGATACTCTGCCACAAGAGGCTAGAGATTCACTTGGAAAGATGGTGCCATTCCCATCAAGGCTCGGGTACCCAAGCGAATACGCACAGCTTGTCCAAAGTATTATTGAAAATCCAATGCTGAATGGGGAAACGATTAGGCTCGATGGTTCGATTCGGATGCAGCCGAAATAACTGATGAAAGAGGGGGGGGGAGACCTTAATGGGTTCCGTTTTCTATCGCAAAACGTGAATTTACAACCAAAGATGTAAAGCAAAATACATAATAATTCGCACCGCTTTTTGCGGTGCGAATTGTTGAAAAAATAGCCCAGTCCATATGAACTATGCTATTCATCCGTATTTATTTTACGAAATAAATGCTTCCATTATAAATTTTTGACCTATTAAAAATACTCCCCAAGCAACTATTCCTAGTGAAATCGCTAGTACTAAATGAACAGATTGCTTTAATGCAATAAAGATCACAAACAGCATTATCGCCGTTGCAGGAAATCCAGCTAAAACGCCAAGTGTAAATTTGCTGATGTTTTGAGTAGATTCTCCTTGAATTGTTAGCCAAATAATACTTAGGATACTGATTAATGGTAGAGCAGCTACAATGCCTCCATATGCAGGAAATCGTTTAGCCAATTCTGTTACGATGCCAATAATGGCAGCTGAACTTATAATTTTAATTAGCAAATACATTTATTTTGATACCTCACTTAAAAGTCGAAATGCTTCAACTATTTTTTCTCTTTCATTAGCCGATAATCTGCTAAGTGCAGCTTGCAGTTTATTTTCATCTAACTCTGTATTCTTCTTTAATATTTCAGAACCTATGTCTGTTAAATGTAGATACACCTTACGTTGGTCTTCTTCCGACCTTTCTTTATACAACCACCCATTACCCACCAATTTTTTCACATGTTCTGAAGCTGTATTGTGTGAAATCGATAATTGCTCGGCAATGTCACGAATCATGACATATTGCTTTTTCTGAACCGTTTGTAAAATACGGAGACTTTGATGTGAAATGACTTCTTCTTGCGTAGGATGTAAATTGAAATAAATGTCAGAAAAGTATTTATTTATATTTTGAATCATTAAACAGCACTCCTATTTTAATCGTTTAAATAGATTATATCGTAAATAACGATATAATTACAATAAAAATTTCTATTCTAGAAACGGGTTCCAAAATGTAAAATAAGCGCTAATCCTTGTTCAAGGATGCGCCTGTTAATTGAATAAGAAAAAGGTATCATCTAAGGGACATTTACTAAGAGAATAACATCTGCCCTTTTATTTCAAACCAAATACTCTCCAGTAGCCCTATAAATAGGAATGCTAAAATAATGGCTAATATAGACAGTAAAATTGTATTTCGTAATCGAATAGTATTAAAACGTAAATAAACCTTAATTACGAGATTTACAATTATTATAGCGATTGGAGCACTTATACATATTGCTATTAAATCAACACGAGTAAACGGTTTGCTAATGTATTTATCAGAAAAAACATTAAGAACTAAAAGTGTGCCAAACAATATGAATTGATAAATAAAAAATCTAACATGTTTCATAATTGATTTGCTCCATTTAATATACTTGATATCCATTTTAATTAACAGTTTTTTTTGTTTGCTATAGGGAACGGAACCCATTATGAAGACCTTCTCTTTTTAATGGCTATTTTCTAAGGAGTATTGATTTTTTTTGATTCGCTGATAAACTTTCGAATTCCGCCGATATATCAAATTAATTCACGAATTAGGTTTAATTTTCCACTTTATTATGCCGTTTTAGAAGTCTGAAGGTGGTTAATAACAGCATTCATTACGAAAACAGCTTTTTTAAAAGAGTTGTTCCAACAGAAAGTTCCTAGAGCAACGTAGACAGAATACGATCGCAGAGTACCATTGTATTTACATTATCACGTCCATTAGATGTTGGGGTTTCACCACTTTTACAACAGTCTATAAAATGATACATTTCCCCAACAAAACCTCGTAAATAAAGGTCTCTGTAGGCTCCAGACATAGGAGTAGCAGAGGGAGTAAATACAGTGTCGGTCTCTTTAAGTGATTTCCATGGCAGATCATCAAATGTTTGTGACTCATGAACTGTAAGCGAATTAATTTCATCAGCAAAAGCAAATCCATTATCAAACGTCACAAGCATATTTTCACTTTCACGAGACCAAGCAGTCATACCTGCCAAATAAAGACTACCAACAACGCCATTTTCAAACTTTAACGAAATACTATGAGAAACAAACTCATTGTCACTATTTTTAAAACCTGTAACTTGTACAACTTCTCCAAATAAATAGCGTACTAAATCAACAATATGTATTGCAGCCAACTTCATAAATTGTTCTTCATTTTTACAAAAAGGCGTGCTGTCAACTGCAAATCTTGCTTGAAAGGAACGCACAGTACCTAGTTTACTGCTCGTAATTAACTCTTTTAACTTTGTATAACAAGGAGCATAACGTTTCATAAATCCAACCATTAATGTTACACCCGCTTGTTCAGCAGCATCAGCAATTTCAGTAGCTTCTTCTGCACTCATCCCAAGAGGCTTATCCACATATACATTTTTACCAGCTTTGATACAATCTAGCACAAGAGAAGGATGATCTTCAGGTTGAGCAACCACAACAACTCCTTCACAATCTTCATTTTGTAACATCATTTTATAGTCATCGTATGGTGTCCCATTGCTTCCAAAGCGTTGAAGAGCAGCTTTTGAACGATCGATATTACGTGTAGAAATCGCTTGTATATTTGCTCCTGCTTCAATAGCAGAAGGGTAAATGTTTGTTGATGCATGAAATCCTGCACCAATAAAACAGAGATTGGCTTTTTTCACTATTATCGCTCCTATATGTTTAATCGTAATATATACATCTTTTGATTCAAATCAAAAATACCATGAATTCGAAATATTTGTCCATTATAGTGAGAGATTTTTGAACGACTGAAAATAAGTTATTCCAAATGAGACCAGATTAGCTAAATAGCTATTTTTCATCCTGAATATTTTTAGAAATTTAGTGGTAATTTCCATCTTTTTCATAATGGTATATAATAAAAATTAGATAAATTACTAAGGGGAACATACTATGGGATTAATATCAGGTAAACTAATTATCATTTCTATTTTTCTATTAATTGTAACAATGATTGAAACATTAGCCTATTCAACTAGGATTTCAGGAGCCAGGGTAAAATTAATTGCAACAGCATTATCTTTATTTGGTACGTTAATTATTGTTTCAAGATTTTCTACTATGATTCATCAACCATTAACCGCAAAACTGATTGCAGAAGCACCTGATACAAACAAATTACTTTTTATAGAGGAGCAATATAGGATTCTAATTGGCATAACCTCAATTGGTGTTGTTTTAGGAATTCTTCTTTTTCCAACATTCATAAAACTTTTCTCACGCGCTATTGTTCAATTATCAAATGAACGAGGTTCTGTAGCGTCAGTATTTTTTAATCAGTTTAATGCAAAAGGAATAAAAAAAGTATGTAATTGTTTTACATTACCCAGATTATCTTATTTAAAAGGTATTACGTTAAAAACAATTCCTAAACGTCTTTTTGTGATTAATGTCATTATTTCGGCTGTATTTACTGTTGGGGTAATTTCATCTATTTATGCCTCATTGCTAGTTCCGAAATTTGGTCAAGCAGCGCTTATGTCATCTGGAATTATAAATGGTATTGCGACGATTTTATTGTCGCTATTTATTGACCCTAAAGCATCGGTGCTTGCTGACAGAGTTGTAAAAGAACCAAGGATGTATGTTTATCTAAAAAGTTATTCATTGACTATGGTTAGTTCAAAATTAGTTGGCACAGTAGCGGCACAACTATTATTTATTCCTGCAGCATATTATGTTGCCTGGTTTGCTAAATGGATTTAGAAGAAAATTGAAGAACTGCCGGATGTATTCATTGGAGAGATGGCTTCCAAAAGCCTTTTTCTAAGTGGCTACCAGTAGTTTGTGCAACATGCAAATTAAGAGATGAAGGTGAAAATTGATGCGCAAAGAATTAAGTAAAGCAATAGAATTACGAAAAGAAGGAAAACAAAAGGAATCTAACGAAGCACTTCTAAAATTAACAAAAGAATTTCCAGACGATGCGTTGATAAACTACCAATGTGCATGGAGTTTTGATGTATTAGGAGAAGAATCGAAGGCCGTGCCATTTTATGAAAAGGCAATAAAATTAGGGCTATCTGGAAAAGATTTAGAAGGAGCATTATTGGGATTAGGAAGTACATATAGAACATTAGGTGAATATGAAAAGTCAAAAGATGTATTGTTAAAGGGAATAAGTTCATTTCCAGAGAATAGAGCAATTCAAGTATTCTATTCGATGACTTTATATAATTTAGAAGAATATAACCATGCTATGGAGTTACTACTAAAATGCTTGGTAGATACGACTGCTGATAAGGAAATATTAGGTTATAAGGAAGCGATCAATTTCTATTCGGGTAAACTAAATAACATTTGGCGATGAAGAAATTTTTTCAACAAATAGATGCTAGACAGATCAGAGTTATTTTAGAATGGAGAATAAAGTGATGTTAAAAACAAAAAATGATATCATCCAACTTGTTAAAGAAGATAAGTGGATGATGGATATATTATATTCAGCACAATCTCTTAATCTTCCGGACTGGTGGGTTTGTGCAGGCTTTGTTCGTTCGAAAATATGGGACACGCTCCACGGATTTACAGAAAGGACACCTATTCCAGATATTGATGTAATTTATTTTGACGAGCGAAATGTCGTAGAAACTGAAGAAAAGAGACTTGAAGAAAGATTAAGAGTTATTCACCCGAATGTTCCCTGGTCGGTAAAAAACGAAGCACGAATGCATGTTAAAAATGATATTCCTCCCTATACGTCCTCCATGGACGCGATGTCAAAATTCCCGGAAACAGCCACTGCCCTTGGTCTAAAGCTAGATGAAAACAACAATGTGGTATTAGCTGCTCCCTGGGGAATAGAGGATGTCCTCCATTTTGAAGTGAAGCCAACTCCATTTTTTGTTGAAACAAAAGAACGGGCAGCGGTTTATGAAGAGAGAATTATGAAAAAGAATTGGATGGCAATTTGGAATAAAGTAAAGGTGAGCGAAACTAAGAGGTGATAAACATGGAGGAAATTAATAGGTTAAGTGCAATTGAAGCAGCACAACAGTTTATCCATAAGTATTTTCCTTATTGTCAAGGTGCCCTATTAGCTGGTAGTGTTGTTCGCGGCGAAGCAACAGAAACATCTGACCTGGATATTGTTATATTCGATCAGACCATTAGTTCCTCCTATAGAGAGTCTTTAATTGAGTTTGGCTGGGCTATTGAGGTCTTTGTGCATAATTTAAGCTCATATAAGCATTTTTTTAACAATGATGTTGAAAGAGCGAGACCTTCATTGCCGAGAATGGTTTCAGAAGGAATTATCTTAAGAGATATCGGAATAATGGATTCAATTAAAAAAGAGGCTAAGGAATTATTAACTAATGGACCTGCAGAATGGTCGATTGAAACAATTGAATTAAAACGGTATTTTATTACGGATGCTCTGGATGATTTTATCGGTTGTTCAAATAGGGCAAAAGAAATATTTATAGCGAGCACTTTAGCTGAGTTGGTAAGCGAATTTGTTTTAAGAACAAACCGTAAATGGATTGGTGCATCGAAATGGATAGTGCGTGCATTAAGGAATTATGACGAAGATTTCGCAAATCTTTTTGTAGAGGTTTTTGATCATTTTTATAGGACAGGTGAAAAGAAACCTGTAGTTGAATTCGTTGATCAAGTCTTGGATCCCTTTGGCGGAAGGCTATTTCATGGGTTCTCATTGGGGAAAAGGTAATAAAGACTGTGGCACCGTAGCAATTACTCTTTTTAACAATACTATGGAGTTAATACTAAAATACTTGGTGGTTAGTTGAAGGGAGAAAAGGATGAGCCTTGACTATTTTAGCACTTGATTTAACATACAAAAAAGCTTGGATAGAAATAAAAATTCATCCAAGCTTTTTTTGATTATCTGAATTTTGATTGTTAAAGTAAGCTAGCACACGTTAACTTAATAAGGTTATTTACGAACTAACTGACCTATATAATCATAATCAATTGAATTTTCTATTGAAGTGTAGAAAAATCCCTTATACCTTATTGTATCATTCGAGTTTATTATTAATTCCTCAATGGATTTTCCCTTATTATCAAAAATGGTGGTTCTAAAGCTATAACCCATATACATAAATGAAGGTTTACCCTTTTGAAATGTTACTTCATTCAGATTTCCGATAATACGATTAATATCGGTTACATTAGTAATTTCTAAATCCTTTCCTGTGTTCCCATCGAAAACAGTTATCTTAGAAACGTTAGATGGGTCTATGCTTACGATTTTATGAGGAATATACGTGCACCCAAACGCTAAAACCAATAATAAAGGAATAGCTAAAATAGTAAACTTATACTTTCTTTCTTTTCTTTTCAAAAACCATAAAACTAATAAAGCAAATGATAGAAGTATTAATAAGAAAACAAGAAAAGATACAATTTTCATAAGTCCCCCCTTCTAATAACCTTAGTTAGTAGGATTTTAGCTTAATTTTTCTAAACCCCAATCATTGTATGTGTATTTTTCATTAGGAGATATAGGTTTATAATCTTTACAAAAATCAAGAAGTTTTCGGATTCTTCTTTCAAGAGACTTATCCTGTTTTGAGAAGATTTCGACGACCTCATCCCTATTGCGAGGTGTTTTATCTTTCAAGCAGAACACCTGATTTTCCATATCACCATACGGGTTGAAATTACCGTGACGGCAAGATTGACAACAAGCGATACTGATATTGTCTGGGAGTTCTTTCTGTAAATATTTTATTGCATATTCAGTCGAGTTAGATGAATTAGAATAAATATGTTGATTATTCAGTTGGATTTTGAAATGAATGTTCTGCATTTTGTCTTCATCTAATTGTTCGTAAAACATTTTTGTTGGTTTTACTTTGAGTGTTCCGTCAATTATATAATTTACATTTAAGGTATCTACTTTCAATGTGAACCCTCCTACTAATCCCTTCTTCATAAATAGAATTTATTAATGAATTTTGGAATAAGTAAACTTCATTTGTGTCTATCATTTCAATACAAATTAGCCCCTACGATTTCAGCCGATTTTCACAGAGAATAGCCTGAAAATATACAGTCAACGAATGTAATCCATTCATCGCTTTTACCACGAATATTTGTTCTTAAATTGATTATATCAAGACTTCTGAAAGGCATCAATATCAACTTTGACCATTAACAGAGCCAAAATATGAAAGAAATTTATTGAAATATATGGTAATATATAAGTAGATATTTTTGCAATCAAGACAATGAAGAGAGGCTTAAAATATGAGACAAATCATCGCATTGGGTGGCGGCGGATTTTCGATGGAGCCGGAAAATCCATTATTGGATAATTATGTTCTAAAACAAGCAAACAAACCTGTTCCTTCAATTTGTTTTTTGCCAACAGCTAGTGGAGATGCTGAAAACTATATTACAAGATTTTATCAAGCATTTGAAAATCTTGATTCTTCACCTTCTCATCTATCATTATTTAAACCTCCAACTAGAGATTTAGAGGATTTTATTTTAACGAAGGACATTATATATGTTGGCGGGGGAAACACAACGAATTTATTAATTCTCTGGAGAGAATGGGGTCTAGACAAAATTTTAAAAATTGCCTGGGAACAAGGGGTGGTTTTAGCCGGTATTAGTGCAGGTTCCATCTGCTGGTTTGAGGAAGGTGTAACAGACTCTTATGGTGATAAATTAGAGCCGATTAAAGCTTTGGGTTTTTTGAAAGGAAGTAATTGTCCCCATTATGACGGAGAATCCGAAAGAAGACCATCTTATCACAAATTAATACAGGATGGGAGAATCCAACCAGGTATTGCGGCAGATGACGGAGTTGCTGTTCATTTTATTGATCAGAAAATGACTCGTGTCGTTAGTTCGAGGCCAAATGCAAAAGCCTATCATGTTTCTTTTGAAAATGAAGTAATCGAGAAAGAACTAAAAACTGAATCTTTAGGTTAGTTGAAGGGTCATCTTTGGAGGATGTCGCATGAATCATATAAAAGGAAAGATAGCGATTATCACAGGGGCAAGTCGTTTAAAAGGTATTGGTGCTGCTATTTGTAGAGCGTTAGCAGAGGATGGCTATCATATATTCTTTACCTATTGGACTGAGTATGATAAAGCAATGCCATGGAATATAAAATCAAATGAACCTCAGATATTAAAAGAAGAACTCCGGCAAAAAGGTGTCATGGCAGAATGTATGGAGTTAGACTTATCTAATCCAAATGCATCAGTACAACTTTTAAATCTAGTAAATGATCAACTTGGTCATCCAGATATCTTAATAAATAACGCAGCTTATTCAACCAATAACGATTTTTCTAACTTAACAGTAGAAGAGCTAGACAAACATTATATGGTAAATATACGTGCTACAACACTATTAAGTATTGAATTTGCAAAAAGGTTTGATAAGAAATTTGGTGGACGAATTGTTAACCTAACTTCAGGTCAATTTCGCGGTCCAATGCCAGGAGAATTAGCATACGCAACAACAAAAGGTGCAGTCGATGCTTTAACTATTACATTATCGGCAGAACTTGCCCCCTTGGGGATCACTGTAAATGTCGTAAATCCAGGACCAACCGACACAGGCTGGATGACTGCAACGGTTAAAAACAATCTGCAGCCATTGTTTCCATTCGGTAGAGTAGGTAGGCCGGAAGATGTTGCAAAATCGATAAAGTTTTTAGTAAGTGATGAAGCAGAGTGGATTACAGGTCAAATCATCCATTCAGAGGGTGGATTTAGAAGATAATTAGGGCTCAAATTAACAGAGCCCTTGTGTCTCTTTTTGGAAGCATCTTATCTAAAATCACCCGCCAAAGAATAGGTCAACAATATTTGAAGCTGTGGATGTTTTCTTGTTATAGAACTCGGAATAACCACATTTCTTACAAAAAACTACCGTAAAGCTGTTGTGCTGAATATCTAACATTTTTGACAGTCCGGTGCCAGTCATCGCTACATCTTTCGTGCCAGTTTCCCTGCTTCCACATTTAATACAGCCCTTTTCACTCATAATTTCACTCCTCTATAAATTCTCTTTAATTATCTACGAATAATGAGTTGAAAAGTTTCCCATTTTGGCATAAAAAAGTTAAGGGGACGAGGAGTAGCCTCGTCCCCTCGTCCCAAACCGTTAGAAGTTTTCTTTTCTTCTCTTTTGCTGAATGCGCATTGCCAATAAACCGGCTAAAATTAAAGCTAGTCCAATTGCTAAATAGTTATACATTGAGGTAGCGGTACTTGGTAAATGATTTCCTGTTTCTACTGGAGATTTGTCAACGCCCCCGCCGCCGCTTGATGGGTCGTCGCTGCCGGTATCTCCCGGATTCGTTGTCGGGTTATCGTTTCCAGTATCTCCCGGATTTGGTGCAGGGTTATCCGTGCCGCCGTCTCCTGGATCTGGAGTCAGGTTATCACCATCGTCTCCTGGATTATCACCAGGCTGTTCATCGTTTTGAATATTGTCAATCGTAATAATTTCAACGGCCTTCGCACCCTTACTGTCTCTAACATAAACAGTATAGGTACCATTTTCAGTTACTTCGAACTTATTGTCGGTAATATCGGTTCCTGATTGTGCAAAATCTTCAATGGTTTTTTCACCGGCGAGCCATTGCATAGCTAGCACCTTTTTTGCACTCGTAGCAACTGTGATTGTCACAGGCTCCTTTGTTGTCTCGGTTGTTGATGGCGTTAGATCAACAGTAATTTCCCCAGTATTTTGTGCTGCTAATAAATTTGTGGATAAACTAGCTAAGACTTTCTGTCCTTCCACGTTCGGATGAACATCGCCGTTCGGAAGGATTAACTCAGCTTGTTTTCCTTTATAGGATGAATATGCGTCAGCTAGAAGCAGGTTAGATTGCGCTGCAACACCCTGGAATCCTGCGTTCACTCCCGGTAGGAATTGTTCCCCAAGTGGATAAAGAGCAGCTAGCGTATCCGAAAAGGGATTGTAAATGTTGTAAATGATAATTTGCGCATCATCGTTTTGTGCTTTAATGGTACCAATTATTGCACCTAAGTTTTTGAATAAATTACCAGAAATTTCTTGGATGATCTTCCCGAATGCTATAGGGTCAATAGGCGTTGATGGATTAGCACGAAGAGCCTTTATCGCATCATTTTGTAAAAAATCATTACTGCCAATATCTAATGTTATAATATCTGCATTTTTAATAGCTTCCAGATTTTCAGGTTTGTTTATTTCGGTTAACAAATTAGCTGTGGTCCATCCGCCGCCGCTAATGTTTTTAGCGACATCATAATTACCATTCCCAATTAAATAAGGAAAGGCTTTTGGCGATGGTTCTCTGTTTCCATTGTTTTCAAGATTCCAGCCAAATGTAATAGAATCTCCTAATGCAACAAGATTTGGTTTTACATTATTTTCAGCAAAGGCAAACGACGAGAAAAAGGTGCTTAGGGCCAACATTAGTACAAATAAAAGCGAAAAACGTCTAAGCTTCAAAAAAATCCCTCACAATCTATTAAATTCTACTGCCAAATTCTATTATAATTCTACTTATTCTGAATACCCAATAAATACCATTCTACAAATTACGCACAAAGACCTAGTGAACAGGCTCCTTGTCCTACTTTGGGATTAGGACGAGGAGCCTCGTCCCAGAAAAAAGGAATTATTAAAAAAATGCCGAATATAGATATTGATGCAAAAAAATCTTAACGAGGGGCTAGAGTCGAATGTGGAAGAAAGCCGCGCTAGCAATTGTATTGCTTTATTTATTTTGGATTCTACTCTTACCCGAAAGCTGGAAAGAAGGTTTTGCTTCATTTTTAACTATTAAATCAAATCATCTTGACCATAAAGTAAATGTACTTTTTACAACAATCTTTTTCATTTGGATTTTAGTTTTATTTGTGACACTAACTTACCGTTCTTGGAATAGATTTAAACAAATTAAAAGACAGTAGGAACTGGATACTCGTCCACTTTTGGAAGATTGCAATCTATTCTTACAACTATCATTTATCAATAATAGGGACGAGGAGCCTGTCCCCTCTACCAGTGAGGAGTGATGATGTGCTCCAATTTAAAGATATTATTACACCTGTTGATTTTATTGTTACGGAGGAAACCACGTTAAAAGAAGCGATTACCCTTATGTACCAAAAGAAGTGGAACATTTTGCCAGTTACGGATTCAAGCAAGCATCCGGTCGGGGTTTTTACCCGCAGCAGTTTGCACCAAATGGTGACAGAAGAAACCCCGCTTACGACCCCTATTAAAAATTACATAAAGAAACAAGTTGAAAAGATCAGTATTGATACCCCGTATGAAAAAATCGAAGAACTCGTCAAAAATAGCAGTGTTGGTACTGGTGTGGTTGTCGATAAAGATAATCGTGTCGTCGGTATTCTGACGAAAACAGATATGGTAATGTCGCTGCTGCAAACGTCACAAGAATTACAAACGATAACAAAATTAAAACGAACGCTGGAAACAGCGCTTGACCATGCTTTTGATGGAATTGTCATGGCTGATGAAAGGAAGGTCATCACGATGGTCAGCCCGCCGCTTCTGGAATTGTTCAATCTTCCAATAAAGGAGGTATTGTACAAGGAAGCGGCTAAGGCATTGCCGCATCTTCAGTTAGAAAACGTCTATGAATCGGAGGCAGCGGAGGTTAGCGATTTTTTAGAGATTAACGGAATTAAATATATCGTTCACCGTATTCCAATCGTAGAGGATGGCAAAGTCATCGGGGCAATTGGCAAGGTCGTATTCCGCCAATTAACTGAGGTAAGCGAATTATTTAAAAAGCTGCAGAAGGCTGAAAATAAAGCAAATTTTTATCATCAGCAATATCAGCAGGCGGAAACAGCTAAGTTTACTTGGGATCATATCTTAAGTGTGGATCCTTTGATGGAGAAGTTGAAAAAAAGCGGGGCGAAAGCAGCTAAGGGCAGGTCAACAGTGCTTATCCGCGGTGAAAGCGGCACTGGTAAGGAGCTGTTTGCCCACGCGATTCATAATAGCAGCGCCAGATGTACCGGCAAGTTTATCGTTGTTAATTGCGCGGCGATTCCTGAGGATTTGCTAGAATCTGAGTTTTTTGGTTATGAAGATGGGGCATTTACCGGGGCACGACCGAAAGGGAAGCTTGGAAAGTTCGATTTGGCCAATGGAGGCACGCTTTTCTTGGATGAAATTGGCGATATGTCACTTGGCTTGCAGGCAAAGCTGCTGCGCGTGCTTCAAGAGCGGGAATTCTACCGGGTTGGCGGAACAGGAAAAATAAAGGTTGACGTCAGAATTATTGCCGCAACGAATCGTAATCTAGAAGAAATGGTCAAGGACGGTCTTTTCCGAGAGGATTTATATTATCGCCTTAATGTCATTTCATTAAATGTCCCGCCACTCCGCAATCGTCCGTATGATATTGATAATTTTTTCGGACAGTTTATGATTGAATTTAATCAAATTTTAGGCACAAGCATTTCCGGAATGGAGGCTCGTGCCAGGGAAGCACTCCTCGATTACGACTGGCCGGGAAATGTCCGCGAATTACGGAATGTGATGGAACGGGCGATGACATTTTCCGAAACTGGAAAAATCAAATACGAGGATCTGCCAGATTATCTATTAAATCAGGTTCCGAATAAAGAACTGGCCCTAAATGTATCCATGGTCGAAAATGCAGAGCTGGAAGCGATTAAAAAAGCTCTTGTCCAGGTAAACGGAAATAAAGTCCAAGCGGCAAGATTACTAGGAATCAGCCGTTCGGGATTATATGAAAAAATAAAAAAGTACAAACTAGGATAACAGAAATATTGCTACTATATAGGTGTCCATTTATTGGACACTTATTCTTTTAGGCTGTGTGATTGAAATACACATATCGTTAACTAATAACGCAAAAAGGACTCTGTTCCTTGTTTTCTGAATATTGGCATAAAATTTGCATACTAAAAGTTGGAGTGTATTTTTTAAAATATAGGAGGAATTCCTGGATGAATATCGGAAGTCTTTTGTCGCAATCTGCCCGCAAGTTTCCCCAATTACTTGCAATTGAATGTGAAGGAAGGTCTTATACGTATCGTGAATTTAATGAGGAAGTAAACCGGCTTGCTCACGGCCTATTGGAGCAGGGGGTGAAAAAAGGTGACAAGCTGGCCTTGATGATGAAGAATTCGGATCACTTTGTGTTTACCTTTTTTGCCGCTGCTAAAATTGGTGCTGTTGCCGTCCCGGTAAACTTCCGGTTAACTACTTCAGAGGTTCAGTACATTTTAGAGCAATCGGATGCGGCAATTGTCGTCTGCGACAAGGAATTCGAACAAATCATTGCTGCGGCGAAGCAAGGTACGATTGTGAGTAAGGTGATCACAGTTGGTGAGCCGGAAACGGTGGGCTTTTATTCCTATGAAAAGATTTTATCAAAGAGGACTAGTGAACCGGATGTTGAGGTTTCCGAGAAGGATGATGTCGAGATTTTGTACACATCGGGTACAACAGGCCGCCCAAAAGGAGCCCTCTTTGATCATAGTCAAATTTTTAAAGTCGGAATTTCCGTTGTCATCAATATGGGGATTGGGCAGCATGAGCGCATTCTTCATTTAGCACCGCTTTTCCACTCAGCCCAATTGAACCTATTCCTTATTTCCGGAGTGGCCCTTGGTGCGACCCATATTATTCATCGCGATTTTCATCCAGTTAAAACACTGCAAGCAATTCAAGAGCATAAAATTACCCATCTTTTCGCGGTTCCGGCGATGTATACCTTTCTTCTGCAGGTTCCAAATGCCGCCGATTACGACTTATCTTCCATTAAGAGAGTCGGATACGGTGCGGCCCCAATGGCACCGGAACTGGTCAAAAAAAGCATGGAAATCTTTAAAACGGACCAATTTTATAATCTTTGCGGCTTGACTGAAGCGGGCCCGGGCGGGATTCTCCTTGATCCGGAAGGTCATAAGCTCCATCTCGGTAAGGGAGGGAAGCCAATTTTCATGACGGAAACAAGGGTTGTGAATGAAGAAGGCATGGATGTATTACCCGGTGTGATTGGTGAATTTATTCTCCGCAGTCCGATGGTGATGAAAGAGTATTATAAAAAGCCAGAGGAAACGAAGAGCACTCTTAAAGGCGGTTGGCTCTATACGGGAGATTTGGCGACTATTGACGATGAAGGCTATATTACCTTGGTTGACCGGAAAAAGGACATGATTATCTCAGGCGGGGAGAACGTTTACTCCGTTGAGGTCGAAGGAGTTTTGTGTGAGCATCCGGAGGTCCTCGAAGCAGCGATTATCGGCTTGCCGGATGAGGTCTGGGGCGAGGCCGTCTGTGCGATCATTGTGCCAAAAGAAGGTGCAGTGATTGATGAAGCCGAGCTGCGCAGCTTCTGCCGGGAGAAATTGGCTGGATATAAAGTGCCAAGGCGGATTTTTATTGAGAAGCAGCTGCCTAGGAATGCATCTGGGAAAATATTAAAATATCAGCTTCGGCAGAAAATGAGCGAATTGAGCAGCGGGAAGTTTTCTTAAGGCGGATTTATCATGGATTTGTAGAAAGGCACTTTGAATTTGTAGAATGCAGGCATAAATTTGTAGAATGCATCCGTAAATTTGTAGAATGGCGGAGCGAATTTGTAGAATGTACCCTTATTTTTGTTGAATAATGAAATCCTTTACAAAAGAATACACAAAAACGGAAGCGTTTTCTTGACCGAAAGTGAGGCTTATCGAATGATCCATCCATACTTAAACGAAGATCATAAAATTTTTCGTCAGTCACTAAGAAAGTTTTTAGAAAAAGAAGTATATCCCTTTTATGAGCAGTGGGAGGAGGACCGGATGATTCCCCGTTCCTTTTGGACAAAGATGGGCGAGCAGGGATTTCTGTGCCCGGATATCGATGAAAAATACGGAGGCAGTGAGGTTGATTGGGGATTTGCCGTTGTTATTAACGAGGAACTGGAACGAGTAGGCTCTGGTTTAGTAGGTATTGGACTTCACAATGACATTGTGGTTCCGTATATCACCTCTTACGGAACGGAGGAACAGAAGCAGCGCTGGCTGCCGAAGTGTGTTACCGGTGAAATCATTACTGCGATTGCGATGACAGAGCCTGGAACTGGTTCAGACCTCGCCAACATCAAAACAACCGCCAAGCTGGACGGCGACCATTATGTTGTCAACGGCCAAAAGACGTTCATCACAAACGGTATCCAATCCGACCTTGTGGTTGTTGCTGTTAAGACCGACTTGCAAGCTGTACCGAAGCACAAAGGTGTCAGTCTGCTTGTCATCGAACGAGATGCTCCCGGTTTCTCCAGAGGCAGAAAACTAAACAAAGTGGGACTCCACTCACAGGACACAGCGGAATTAATTTTTGAAGACTGCCGTGTTCCGAAAGAAAATCTGCTTGGCGAGGAGGGCAACGGCTTTCTTTACTTAATGGAAAAACTCCAACAGGAACGGCTTCTTGTCGCGATAGGGGCGCAAACGGCGTCGGAATTGATGCTGAAAATGACTCTGGATTACGTGAAAAGCCGGGAAGCGTTCGGAAAACCTGTCGGCCAGTTTCAAAATACACAGTTTAAAATTGTCGAAATGGCTACCGACATTGAAATGGGCAGGGTGTTTTTAGACCAGTTAATTGCCGAGCATATCGAAGGAAAAAACGTGGTCACAAAGGTGTCAATGGCAAAATGGAAGCTGACCGATATTGCCAAGAAAATAGCGGCAGAATGTATGCAGCTCCACGGCGGTTATGGATATATGGAAGAATACGAGATTGCCAGAAGGTTTCGCGACATTCCGGTTTCGAGCATCTACGCCGGCACGAATGAAATTATGAAAACAATTATTGCGAAAAACCTAGGATTATAGAAAGTGAGGGAGATGAATATGCGTGAGGTAGTAATTGTTGAGGGTGTCCGTACCCCTGTTGGAAGAAGAAATGGTGTGCTTAAGGATATCCGTCCCGATGACCTGGCAGGGCTGACCTTAAAGGAACTCGTCAACCGGGCGGGGATCGATCCCGCGATTGTTGATGATGTTATTTTAGGGTGTGTCACTCAAGCGGGGGAGCAAGCAGGAGATATCGCGCGGGTAGCAGCGTTAATCGCTGGATTTCCAATTGAGGTGCCAGGTACCACGATTGACCGCCAATGCGGATCAAGTCAGCAGGCTGTCCATTTTGCTGCACAGGCGATTCTTGCCGGTGATATGGATGTCGTCATTGCCGGCGGTGTTGAAAGCATGTCTCGTGTACCAATGGGTTTAAATTATAAAGGGGTAGAAGAACCATTTAGTCCGAATTTAAGATCGAAGTACGAGATGATTCATCAAGGGCTGTCGGCAGAGCGGATTGCCGAAAACTACGGATTTACCCGTGAGGAACTTGATCAATTCTCTCTAGAAAGCCATCAAAAGGCATTAAAGGCTCAGGAAGAGGGTTATTTTTCAAGAGAGATTTTTCCGTTAGAAGTAACGCTTCCGGACGGAACAACAACGGTTATTAAGGAGGACTCTGGTCCAAGAAAAGGAACATCGTTGGAAGCCTTGGCAGGTCTAAGAACTTCTTTTAAAGAAGATGGCGTCATTCATGCTGGAAACGCCAGCCAAATTAGCGACGGGGCGGCCGCATTATTACTCATGTCACGTGAGAAAGCGGAAGAACTCGGGCTTAAACCGCGCTTCCGTGTTCACACCCGTGTAGTCGTTGGTTCCGACCCAACCTTAATGCTGACGGGACCAATTCCGGCGACACAAAAGGCATTGGAAAAATCCGGGCTCTCCATCGAGGATATCGATGTATTCGAAGTAAATGAGGCATTCGCGCCAGTACCGCTTGCCTGGCTGAAGGATATGGGTGCAGACCCGGCGAAGCTGAATCCAAATGGCGGTGCGATTGCCCTTGGTCATCCACTAGGCGGCAGCGGTGCGCGCTTGATGGTGACCATGATGCACGAGCTTGAGCGCAGCGGCGGCCGCTACGGTTTGCAAACAATGTGCGAAGGCCACGGAATGGCAAATGCTACGATAATTGAGCGGTTAGATTAATATTCAGAGTTTATTTTTCTGCCCGTCTAAATTGGATTCGCCGATAGGATGGGGAAATTCGCCGATAGAATGCCAAAATTCGCCGATAGAAAGGCCAGATTCGCCGATAGAACCCGAAAATTCGCTGATAGAACGGAATATTGTTTGATAATATCGAGATCTATGATTGTAACCGGGGTAGATTGTATAGAAAAAACAAGTTGGAGTTATAAAACGCAAAAAATATAGATTTTTTCTAGGTAAACACTCTTCGAAATTAATTAAGGCAACCGGCATCCGCCGATTGCCTGCAAATCTATCAATGGAGGCGATTAATATGACCACAACGATCGGAAAAATCTTTGATTTAACAGTGAAAAAGTTTCCAAACAAGGAAGCTATCTATGACGTAAGGAAAAATGTCCGCTATACGTACAAAGAGTGGAGCCATCAGGTCAACCGGCTGGGAAATGCCCTGCTAAATGAAGGAGTCAAAAAAGGAGACCGCGTCTCCACCTTCATGTTTAACACCGAAGAATTGGGAACTGCCTTCTTTGCCTGCGCGAAAATCGGAGCTATTTTTAATCCGATTAATTTCCGCCTCACTCCTGAGGAAGTTGCGTATATTTTATCGGATGCCACTCCCAGGGTTGTTCTTTTTGAAAAAGCATTGGAGCCAGTAATCGGGGCGATAGAAAACCGCTTCGACAAAATCTCCTTCTGGTTCATTGATGAGGAAAAACCGGAATACGCCACCAGCTATCAAGAAAAAGTCGCCTCCGCCTCCACCAAAGATGTTCAAGCTGAAATCAATGAGAACGATATCTACGCATTTATCTATACAAGCGGCACAACCGGAAGGCCAAAAGGAGTCATGCACAGCCACCGAAATATGGTCGATCAAAGCGTATTATGTAATGCTGCTCAGAAGCTTGATTCGGAAGATGTAGGCCTTGTGACAGCACCGATGTTTCATTGTGCCGAACTGCATTGCGCCTTCCTGCCAAGGGTGCATATTGGTGCAAAAAATGTCATCCTGCATCAATTCAATCCTAAAGCGATCCTTCGTTTAATTGAACAAGAAAAAATTACGAAATTATTTGCTGCTCCAACCATGTGGAACATGCTTCTTCAGGAAGATTTAAGCCAATATGATCTATCAAGTCTGAAACTTGGTTTATATGGTGCAGCTCCAATGGCTCCATCTCTGGTGCATGCTCTCCATAACCGCTTAGGAATCACCTTAATTCAAGCCTATGGAATGACGGAAATGGGACCGGCGATTACCTTTTTATCAGAGGCCGACCAGCTCCGAAAAGCAGGTTCAGCTGGCCAAGCGGCTTTAAGTCATGATATCAGGGTAGTCCGGACAAGGGAAGGCGGGCCATCTGAACCTGATGATATCGTTCCAGTCGGGGAAACTGGTGAGATTATTGTTCAAGGGCCGTGTATGATGATTGGTTATTTCAATCGCGAAGAAGCAACGGAAAATGCGCTGTATAAAGGCTGGTACCATTCAGGCGACATTGGTTACCTTGATGAAGATGGTTTCCTGTTTGTAAATGATCGTGTCGACGATATGATTATCAGCGGCGGGGAGAATATCTACCCAAGGGAAGTCGAGGATGTCTTGCACGCACATCCGGGTGTTCTTGATGTTGCGATTGTCGGTCAGCCTGATGACCGCTGGGGCGAAACCGTGACGGCTTTTGTTGTGAAAAAAGATCCGAATGTGAACGAAGAGGACTTGGATGAATTCTGCAAAAATAGTGATAGTCTCGCAAACTATAAACGCCCGCGTAAATATGTTTTCTGTGAGACATTGCCGCGAAATGCCAGCGGGAAAATCATGAAATTTGTCCTAAGAAAACAGCTGGAGGAGCTTTTTACTCCCGGTCCAACGAATACGTAGGAAAGGATCTTCACGATGTTAAAAGGTGTGAAAGTCATCGATTTCACGAACTACCTTCCTGGCCCTTTTGCTACGTTGCGATTAGCAGAATTGGGTGCGGAAATTATTAAGGTGGAGCCGCCCGAAGGAGATCCTGCTCGATATACCGGAATTTCTAAACAGGGAAGTGGACTTGTTTTTCTTGCCAACAACCGCCAGAAAAAAAGCATTACCCTTAATTTAAAGGAAGAATCCGGCGTCGAAATGGCGTTAAAATTAATTGCCCATGCCGATGTTGTGATTGAAAGCTTCAGACCTGGTGTGATGGAGAAACTCGGGCTCGGGTATGTGGCCGTGCAAAAGGTGAAGCCTGATATCGTCTACTGTTCTATCTCCGGCTACGGTCAGCAGGGACTGTTAAGTAAGCTTGGTAATCACGATCTCAATTATATGGCATTAAGCGGTGTCTTGGCTCAGTTAAAGGATAAACAGGGGAGACCTGTCCATCCATCGATTACGCTAGCTGATTATTTGGGCGGGTTTGCCGCAAATGAACGGATTCTAGCCGGACTGGTCTCTCGATTTTTAACGGGACAAGGAAGCTATCATTCTATTGCCATCACCGACCAACTGGTTTCATTGCTAGGGAATCACGTCATGGTCGAAAATGAAACGGGCGAGGGGACAGGGATTGATGCACTTAATGGCAGCATCATTTCATACGCATTATATAAAACGATGGACGAACGTTATATGAGCCTGGGAGCGCTGGAACCAAAGTTTTGGCAGAATTTCTGCCTGGCTCATGGACGCGAGGACTGGCTCCGAGCCCATTTTTCCAAAACGGATGAATCTAATCCTGTCTATCAAGAAGTTACCGCCATCTTTAAAAGCAAAACCTTCTATGAGTGGATCGAGTTCGCCCAAAAGGTAGATTGCTGCATGGCACCAGTACTTGAGATCGGAGAACTTCAGGACAATCCTTATTTTAAAGAGAAGGAACTTATTTTTGCCTCCCCCTGGGGAGATTATCAAGTTAAAATGCACAGTGATATTGAACATACCTTAATTACGCCTCCACCTCATAAAGGCCAGAATAATGATGAACTTTTGAATAAAACAAGGGACAGCCTCTAAATGCTGTCCCTTGTTTTTATTTTGCGCGCTCACCCTTGCAGCTCGCCAGCCGGTGAGTGGGTAATCCCCTAATTAGTCTTAGGTGAATCCCCTTTTTCAAGCGTATTAAATGTTTTAATAATCGTCTTAGCCAAAATTTCGATTCCTGTCAGTAGTGCATCATGATTAAATGTCATTTTTGGATGATGGAGACCTGGTACTAAGTCACAACCAAGCCCAAGCATCGTTGCTTTAATATTTGGTCTCTTTAGTGTGTAAAAATGAAAGTCCTCGCCTCCGCTGGACATGTAGGGCATGACATGGTTATCCTGTCCAAGTGTTTCCGTAATGACATCCTGCATAATTGCTTGTGCCTCCGCACTAATTTGGGCAGCGGCGACTCCAGCATTCACTTGAAGTGCAATCTCTACCCCGTAAAGCGAAGAAACAGATTCCATGATTTTTTCAACCCGCTCGGATAGTTGATTCATGACATCGTTACTTTGCGCACGAAGATCCAACGCGAATGTTGCACGCCCAGGGATGATATTGCTGCTTTCTCCGCCTGCATGGAATGATGTCATTTTAACTGAGTAAGGGACCATCGGGTTAAGATGGATTTTGCTGAGCTCATTAACGATTGCTGCCCCAACCTCAATGGCATTTTGACCTTGATGCGGTCTGGCACCGTGGGCATCGGTTCCATTTATTTGACCAGTAATAAATTTGGCTGCACCGTTAATAATTCCCGATGAAGCCTTTCCAAAGGGTACCTCTTCCTTCGGGCGAAGATGAACACCATATAAATAGTTAATATCATCGACCACTCCTTTTTCAATTAACTTTAATGCCCCTGTTCCTTTTTCCTCTGCTGGTTGAAAAATGAATTTTAACCTGCCAGGTGGTTGATAATTCATCTTTTTAAATAAAAGTAATGTCCCGAAAACAATCGTCATATGCGCATCATGGCCACAAGAGTGATTGGCTTGAAACGTGCCGTCTACCTCCTGCCAAAGTGCGTCGATATCTGTTCGCAGCCCAACACAGGCTTCACCCGAGCCAATTTCAGTAACTAGGCCGGTACAATCATCAAAAGATGTAATGGAAAGATCAAGGTTTTCTATCAATCCCTTCAAATAATCTGTCGTGTTATATTCCTTCCAGCTAATCTCGGGATTGGTATGTAAATGGTTAAAAATACGGAAAAGCTCTGATTTCAATTCAGCTAACTCTGTCTGCATGATTTCCTCCTTGGAACTGATTAATTGGGTGAATTAGGTCGATTTCGCCACAAAAAATAGGAACCTATTCTTTTATTAAATGGTTTATTGACAAATTGTATCAAAATAATCTAAAAATTAAAACTAAATAGGTTGTTTTAGGTTAAAAAGTGTTTTATAATAATTTGAAATTATTAAAATTTTTAAATTAATAGAAATGAGGGGTGATAGAATGGATTCTACTAAATTAGTTAATGTGACTAGGGGGAATCTGGTAGAAAGTTCTCATAAGGGGCACGTAGCCGTCGTAGACTCAAAGGGTCAATTACTATACTTTGCAGGAAATCCTAACGCTAAAGTTTTTGCCCGTTCCTCCATGAAACCAATTCAAGCGATTCCAGTAGTGGAAACAGGAGCTGCCGACCATTATGAATTCAGTGATGCTGATCTTTCCTTATGCTGTGCTTCGCATAATGGCGAGAATATGCACACCGATCGTGTACTATCCATACTTGCAAGGTCGGGAATGGAGGATACCTGTTTAAAATGCGGCACCCATATTCCTCGTTGGCAAGATACATATAAGCAGCTAATTTTGGAAGGGAAGGACGTAACCCCTTTATATAACAACTGTTCCGGGAAGCATACAGGGATGCTGGCAACAGCGAAACATATGAATGAACCGATTGAAAATTATTATGATTTGGACCATCCCGTTCAACAACGGATTCTGGCCGCAGTTAGTGAAATGACGGACTATCCAAAAGAAGAGATTGAAATTGGGATAGACGGATGCGGCGTGCCAGTTCACGGGGTGCCGCTAGAACGACTGGCTTATGGCTATGCAAAAATGGCCAAGCCTGACGAACTTTCTGAGAAACGTCGTGACGCAATCAAGCGAATTACTAAAGCAATGGTCAATGCGCCGGAAATGGTTGGCGGCACCGATCGTTTTTGTACAGATTTTATGAGAGTCGGCCAAGGGAGATTTATTGGTAAAGCAGGTGCGGAAGGCGTTTACTGTATTGGAGATCTTGAAACTGGAATGGGGATTGCGATCAAAATTGAAGATGGAAATGGTCGAGGTGTTTACCCGGTTGCGGTGGAAGTGTTAAAACAGCTGAATTTTTTAACGGATCAACAAATTGAAGAACTCATGGGTCACTTTCGTCCAAAATTACGGAATGCTCGTAATGAAGTGATTGGGGAATTGGCAGCTGATTTCAAGCTTCAAAGTGCAGGAGCACTTCAAGAATAATTTTTACTATAAAAGGAGGAAGTACATTGAAAAATCGTTATTTGCATACGTTACTTGCCGTATTTGTTATGTGCAGCTTGTTCTTAATTGGGTGCAGCAATTCAAACAAGGCTTCAAGTGATTCGAAAGATGGCAAAAAAAATATTAAACCGGCGGAAACACAGGAGTTGGCTAAAAAAGAAGGAAAAGACGTTACAATTGCTGTTGCGGATAATTTTATTAGTATGGATCCACATGACACAAATGATACGCTTTCTTATTCAGCCCAAAAAACCATGCTTGAAGGATTGGTTGGTTTTGACAAGGATATGAAGGTTGTCCCAGTTCTTGCCGAAAGCTTTACGGCTAATGATACTGCGACGGAATTTACTTTTAAACTTCGTCAAGGTATTACTTTCCATGATGGAACACCATTTAATGCCGAAGCAGTAAAAGTAAATATTGACCGCTTAGCAAATCCGGACCTTAACCTAAAGCGTCATAGCTTATTTGCCCTTGTGAAAGAGACACAAGCTGTCGATGAAAACACTGTTAAAGTTGTTTTAAGCGAACCATTTGGTGCGATGATTAATACATTTGCCCATCCTGCGGCAATGATGATTAGTCCGAAAGCGTTAGAAACCTATGGCAAGGATGTCTCACAGCACCCAGTCGGAACAGGACCATTTAAATTTGCAGATTGGGATCAAAGCGATCACTTAAAAGTTGTGAAGAATGATCAATACTGGAAAAAAGACTATCCGAAGGTTGATTCGATTACATTCAAGCCAACACCTGAAAATGGTGCGCGTGTAGCGATGCTTCAAACAGGAGAGGCGGATTTTATCTATCCAGTGCCAACTGAGCAAGCCGAAAGCCTTAACGGTAAAAACGGTATTGTGGTTGAAAACAAACAATCAATTGTTGTCCGTTATTTATCGATGAATACAATAAAGAAACCATACAGTGATGTCCGTGTTCGCCAAGCCATTAACTATGCAATCAATAAGGATGCATTCGTAAAAGTTGTTATGAACGGTTTTGCGACACCATTAGACTCTGTCATTGCTCCAAACGTTCAGTTTTATTCAAAACAAGATCAGTACAAATTCAATCTTGAAAAGGCTAAAGAATTGCTGAAGGATGCCGGTTTTGAAAAGGGCTTTACTGCAAAATTATGGGGCAGCAACAGCTCGCAAACGATTAAAGGAATGGAATTTATTCAGCAGCAGCTTGCTCAAATTGGCGTAAAGGTTGAAATCGTCCCAATGGAATCTGGAACAATGGCAGACAAAATTTGGTCTGTTCAAGATCCAAATGCAGCGGAGATTGAATTGTATTATGGCGGCTGGTCACCATCAACAGGTGATGCGGACTGGGGTATTCGACCGCTTGTAGGCGGTAAAGATGCATTCCCGCCGAAATCCTATAACACTGCTTATTATAACAATGATGAAGTAAACCAAGCGATTAAAGATGCTCTTGCTACTGCAGATTCCGATAAGCGAAAAGCAGCATATGAAAAGGCTCAAACGGAGATTTGGAAGGATGCTCCATGGGCGTTCTTATCCGTGGATGACACGATGGCAGGAAAGAAAAACTACCTGGAAGGCATTAACTTGCTGCCAGATGGTGCATTAAGTGTTGAAAATATCGAAATCAAACAATAAGTAAGGTTGAGCGCTATAGTCATATAGCGCTCATCTATTATCTGCAAAGGAGGAATCCAATTGTTAAAATATTTTTTTAAAAGATTAATTGGAATCATACCTATTTTATTCTTTGTTTCCATTTTTATTTTTCTGTTTGTGCATATGATTCCAGGAGATCCTGCTAGATTAGTAGCGGGACAGGATGCCAGTTTAGCAGATGTCCAAGCAGTTCAGAGAGAGCTCGGCTTAGACAAGCCATTGTATACCCAGTATGCAGAATTCGTAAAAAATATTGTTCAAGGGGACTTCGGTTTATCGTTAAAGACAAAACGTCCTGTTTTTGATGAAATTGCCGCGCGCTTTATGCCTACTTTTTGGTTAACCTTTTGGAGTATGATTTGGGCTGTTTTATTTGGCCTTGTGGTGGGCGTATTTTCTGCAACGAAAAGAAATAAATGGCAGGATTATCTCGGAATGTTCGGGGCCGTATCAGGAATCTCCCTTCCATCCTTTTGGCTCGGCCTTATGTTAATTCAATTATTTGCCGTAAATTTGGGCTGGCTGCCAACTGGCGGGATGGATTCTTGGAAGAGTTATATCTTACCTTCCATCACACTTGGGGCTGGAGTTGCAGCCGTTATCGCACGGTTTTCCCGGTCTTCATTAATGGAAGTCATGAAAGAAGACTATATTCGTACAGGACGTGCGAAAGGATTAAAAGAAAATAGAGTTGTTTGGGGCCATGCGTTAAAAAATTCCATGATTCCCGTTGTCACCATGGCAGGGTTACAGTTTGGATTTCTACTTGGCGGCTCAATCGTCATTGAAACGGTGTTTAGCTGGCCTGGTTTAGGGAGATTGCTGATTGATTCTGTTTCCTTCCGCGATTACCCAGTTATCCAGGCAGAAATGCTCTTGTTTGCTTTAGAATTCATTTTAATAAATTTATTTGTCGATCTATTATACGGGGTTTTAAATCCGCAAATCCGTTACGAATAATGGGTGAGAAAAAGGAGGAAAGATTAATGGCGGAAATGAAAGTAGGAGAAGTGATTCGACAACCGCTTCCTCAAGCAGTTAACGGTAAAAAGAGTACACCAAAACAAGAGTTTTGGCGGAAGTTTAAAAAGCAAAAAATGGCGTTAGCCGCCGGCTTTTTTGTTGTAATCCTGTTTTTATTAGGAATTATTGGTCCCTTTATCGCGCCTTTTGGTGCGGCGGAATTTGATTATGACCACATTCTTGAGGGGCCGTCCGCAGCACACTGGGCTGGTACAGACGCGTATGGGCGGGATATCTTTAGCCGCATTCTCATTGGAACAAGACTATCACTTTTTGTTAGTTTATTATCTGTATTTTTAGGGGCGGTTGGAGGAACAATCCTAGGACTTATCAGCGGATACTATGGCAAATGGATTGATAATTTAATTATGCGATTCTGCGATATTCTCTTTGCTTTTCCTGGGATTTTACTGGCGATTGGAATAATTGCAATTCTTGGACCAGGTTTAGGGAACGTCGTTATTGCTATTTCCATTTTCAGTGTTCCTATTTTTGCAAGGATTGTAAGAAGCAGTACACTACAGGTGAAAGCAACTGTTTATGTGGAAGCGACGAGATCAATTGGTGCAAAACCGCGCAGAATCATTTGGAAGCATATTTTTCCTGGAACTCTTTCAAGTATTATCGTAAATTTTACGATGCGTCTTGGCACGGCAATCTTAACAGCCGCATCGTTAAGTTTTCTTGGTCTTGGAGCACAGCCGCCATCACCTGAGTGGGGAGCGATGCTAAGCGGCGGAAGGGATTATTTAAATAATGCTCCACATGTGACCTTTTTTCCGGGACTTGCAATCTTTCTAACCGTGCTGGCGTTTAACCTGTTTGGTGATGGGCTAAGGGATGCGTTAGATCCAAAAATTAAAGATTAACCATCAGAAAGGGGTACGGTGATGGCTGAAAAAATACTTGAAATAAAGAATCTGCAAACACATTTTACGAGCGACAGCGGAGTGGTGAAAGCCGTTGATGGTGTAACAATAACGGTCAATAAAGGGGAAACGGTTGGAGTCGTTGGCGAATCAGGGTGTGGTAAAAGTGTTACCTCATTATCGGTAATGCGCCTGTTAAAGGATACCCCCGGAAAGATAGTAGGCGGATCGATTGAATTCGAAGGAAAGAACCTGGAAGCCATTTCTGAAAAAGAAATGCGTTTGATCAGAGGCAATGAAATTGCGATGATTTTCCAAGAACCAATGACGTCGTTAAACCCAGTCTATAAAATAGGCAGGCAAATAGAAGAAGCGGTCCAGCTTCATTTGAAATATGACAAAAAACAAGCAAGAGAACACGCCATCAATATGCTAAAGCTGGTCGGGATTCCAAGAGCAGAGGAAATCGTTGATGAATTTCCCTATCAGTTATCCGGAGGTATGCGGCAGCGGGTCATGATTGCAATGGCAATGGCTTGTAAACCTAAGCTTTTGATTGCTGACGAGCCGACTACTGCGTTAGATGTGACCATTCAAGCGCAAATTTTAGATTTAATGAGGAAATTAAGTAAAGAAGGCGATACGGCCATTATGCTGATTACTCATGATTTAGGGGTAGTTGCTGAAATGTGTGATCGGGTTGTCGTGATGTATGCAGGCAAAGTGGTAGAAGAAGCGGATGTTTTTACCATCTTTGAAAATCCAAAACATCCGTATACAGAAGGGTTACTGTATTCCGTTCCAAAGCTTGGTCAAAAGGTCGACAGATTGGATTCGATTCCAGGGAATGTTCCTACACCTAGCAATATGCCTGAGGGATGCAAATTTGCACCCCGCTGCCCAAAGGTTATGGATATATGTAGACAGCAGGATCCAGATTTACTGCTAATAGAGAAAGAACATACATGCAGATGCTGGCTCTATCAGAATAGCGAAGTATTGGAGGTATAAGCCTATGGAAGCTCCATTAGTTGAAGTGAAAAACTTGAAAAAATACTTCCCGAAGAACAAAGGGTTATTTGGCGGGAAGAAGTCCTTTGTCAAGGCAGTAGATGATGTCTCCTTTACGATTAAAAAAGGTGAAACGCTTGGCCTTGTTGGTGAAAGCGGCTGTGGAAAGTCGACTACCGGAAGAATGCTGATGAGATTGCTTGATCCGACAGAAGGGCAAATTTTATTTGAAGGAAATGAAATCAGTAGTTTAAACGATAATCAAATTCGGGATATCAGAAAAGAATTTCAAATGGTGTTCCAAGACCCATATGCGTCATTAAATCCAAGGATGAAGGTAAGCGACATTATTGCCGAACCTCTAATCGTTCATGGCTATCCAAAAGAAAAAAGAGAAGAACGTGTCCAGCATTTATTAGAGGTAGTTGGATTAAACGCCTATCATGCGGACCGATTTCCCCATGAATTTAGCGGCGGCCAAAGGCAGAGAATTGGGATTGCCCGCGCACTTGCCGTTAATCCAAAACTAATTGTTGCAGATGAACCTGTTTCAGCGTTAGATGTATCCATTCAATCGCAAATTTTAAACCTTTTAAAGGATCTTCAAGAGGAATTTAATTTAACCTATTTATTTATTGCACACGATTTAAGCGTGGTTGAACATATAAGTGACCGTGTTGGTGTCATGTACCTTGGAAAGATTGTCGAATTGGCCGATAAGGATAACTTATATAAAGAACCTTTACACCCCTATACAAAAGCATTGCTTTCTGCGGTTCCGGTACCCAATCCCCGCTTGAAAAGGGAGCGGATTATTTTAACTGGGGATATTCCAAGTCCGTCCAATCCACCAAGTGGCTGCACTTTTCATACGAGATGTCCCTTTGCAATGGAAGAGTGTAAAAAAGTGGTTCCGCAGCTCAAAGAAATTTCCAATAGGCATTTTGTATCATGCCATTTATACTAGTATAATAGAAATACTTTGAAGGTATTCGGGGGTTGTACTGGTGAAATCTAATCGAGCTATTCACATTATTGCAATACAAGAGAACTACTTAGAAGAAATAACGAAACAAATGAAAGACGTGCTCGGCCATGAGATTATGATTAGACCAACTGCGCTAAAAGAATTACGGGCCAATATGGTTCAGGACGATGATATTGTTGTTCTTTCCCATCATATGATAAAAGGATTAGTCAGCCAGCTAATTCCTGCTGAATGCCCGTGTATTATTGCGAAGCGGGATGTTAACTTTGCCAATGCAAGGGAATTAATTAATCTTCCCCCGGGGCAAAAGATTCTTGTTGTTAATGATACGAAGACAAATATCGAAGAGACTGTTGCTTCGCTGAGAGAAACGATTTTTGAGCATGAGTACTATCCATACAACCCAGATGAATCAATCCCGGATTCGATAGATTACATTTTAACACCAGGAGAATTGGACTTCTTACCTACGGGTTTAACAGACGTGATTAATATCGGTTCAAGACTTTTAGATATCGAGACATTTTACGAAATAGCAGCCGCTCTTGGATTTAAAATTGATCAAACACAAATAGTAAAAAGATATTTTAAAACTCTAGTATCTCTTTCACCGGAATTTGAAGAGGGAAAAAGTAGTACAAAATCGAATCAAATAAAGGATATTCGCAATGTTGCCAGCTATTCATTTCAAGATGTAATAGCAGTGAGTGAGTCGATGCAGAAAGTCGTTCAGCTTGGAAAGGAATTTGCCAAAACACCACTCCCAGTCCATCTATACGGCGAAGATGGGACCGGGAAAAGCATGCTCGCCCAGGCCATTCATCATCATTCCTGCCAATCTGGTAATCCTTTTATTTCGATTAATTGTAAATCTAAATCCACCGACATGTTGGAAAGAGAATTGTTTGGATCCGAAGAAAACCAGATGATTTCTATTGGTGCATTTGAAATTGCTGAAAATGGAACCGTATATTTGGAAGATGCGGATGAATTGCTCATTCCACTTCAAAACAGAATTTTTCGGGCAATAAAGGAAAAAAAATTTCAGCGTGTGGGTGGTACCAAGACCATTCCTTTTCAGGCAAGATTGATTTCATGCAGTAAACAAGGATTGATAGGGCAAACTGAGAGTGGAGAGTTTAACCGTTCTTTTTATGAAGCGCTAACGTCATTGTCATTAAAGGTCCCATCCTTAAAGGATCGTAGAGAAGATTTTGTTGCGTTAATCGAGGATATAAAAGGAAGACTGAAGAAAACAGATATTATTTTGAATCAGGAAGTAATGAATCAATTACTGGATTATGATTGGCCAGGGAATGTGACAGAACTGTATAATACCATTACTTATCTATCTTTCTTAGGAGAACAAACGATAGAGGTAGAATTATTGCCTTTGCGAATACGAATAGAGGAGAGTAACTTCCACTCTTTACCACAGCCAGAAATCAATCCAAATGAGGCAATAAGAAAAATTGAAGCTCATGGCTTTTTGGAGGAAAGTGTTGAAATCCTTAGGATATTTGAAGGTGGAAAGCGGGAACGGACTTCATATGGGCGGTTGACGCTTAAAAAGCATCTAGAGGATAAGGGGATAAATCTCACCGAACAGCAATTGCGCATGAGAATGGAAGTCCTGCAGGAACTAGATTTATTAATTGTTCGACAGGGAAGGGCAGGATCAACCATTTCACAAAATGGAGAGGAATTTCTTCAATTTATTTCCAATTCTATTCTAGAAAAATCAAAAAGATAAATAAGAAACAAAACGAAGAGGCTAATGCGCCTCTTTTTCTGGTGTGCCAGGCATGGCAACTATCTAGGTGGTGAAAGTCCACTGTGGGGGTACACATCGACCAACCACTAAGGAGGCGCAAGGTACTTACCGT